>JAUNMW010000024.1 GCA_030537395.1 Clostridia bacterium
GCTGAAAGCCGCCAAGCCGGATGCTTTGCATCCGGTGAAAATAGGTGAAATTGGGAGGGGGAAAGGCCGCCTATAGTTGCTTGCTTGACTCCAGGCAGCTAAAAGCTGCCTGGAGGAAATCACGTTTGGTAAAGGCGGCTTTTCCCCCTCCCAATTTCACCTATTTTCATTGTGCCCGAAAGCTTGCTATATACCGTCCCCAGCGCAGCACGCGAAGCTTCTTGGGCTATTCCCACCATGTATCTTCGCGAGAAGTGGGTCCAGGGACGAACCGCCGATGACCGCCTGTGGCGGAAATTTCATCGGCGGTGAGATCAGCCGAAACAAGCAATCTCCCCTGTGGGGAGTTGCGCCGATTGAGGCTGCGGACATCAGGCCCTGGCGCAGAGTCTGAGGGCGCGTAGCCCTCAGCGTAACCCCTCTGCTGGAATGCAGATGGTATCTTATTTTCCTATTTGCATCACGCATCTTAGTACGCGAATCCTATCAACCAAGCAGCCTAGAAGCGGCAGGGTTCTTTCCCTTCGCCTCCAGGCTGTTTTTGATTTACAGCAGCGCTTTCACGCAGGCTTCCACATCCGCCATATCGGCGGTGGGCTCAAACCGGGCCACCACATTGCCTTCCCGGTCGATTACAAATTTGGTGAAGTTCCATTTGATATCCGGCTTGCCGGCCCAGTCCGGGTCCTTTTCCGCGAACATTTTTTCCAACAGTTCCTTGTAGGGATGAGGCCCAAAGCCCCCGAAGCCTTTTTGAGATTTCAGATAAGTATACAAGGGCAATTCATGCTCTCCGTTCACGTCCGCCTTCTTCATCTGCGGGAAGGTGGTGTTGAAGTGCATGGTGCAGAATTCGTGGATTTCGTCGTCCGTGCCGGGGGCCTGGCCGCCAAACTGGTTACAGGGAATGTCCAGAATCTCCAGCCCTTGATCATGGTAATCCTTATACATCTGTTCGATAGGCGCGTATTGGGGCGTAAAGCCGCAGCCTGTGGCTGTGTTCACCACCAGGATCACCTTGCCCTTGTAATCGGACAGCTTCAGTTCTTCTCCTTTTCCCGTGGTCAGTACATAATCGTAAATCATCATGGATCTCCTTTCCAATTCACCAGACGCAATGATTACAGCTTCAGGCCTTCCGTCCAGATTTTAAGATCGGCTTCGGAGATTTCGCCGCCCAGGCGTTTGCCAGGATCAACGCAGGCGTTTTCGCCCACCAGGCTTTGTATGCGCTCCGCGGTTTTGCCAATGTCGCTGCCGCCGGAGGTACAGAAGGGAATGATCTTTTTCCCGCTGAAATCATAGGCGGTCAGGAAAGTATCCACCGCACTGGGCTCCCGGCCCCACCAGATGGGGAAGCCCACGAACACCACATCATAATCCGCTATGTTTTCCATGCGGCCTTTGATAGCGGGACGGCAATTCAAATCCTTCATTTCCAAGGTGCTGCGGGACTGCGGATTGCGCCAATCCAGGTCTTCGGCGGTATAAGGCGCTTCAGGCTGAATTTCATAGCATTCGGCGTTTTCAACGTCGGCAATCTCTTTGGCGATTTTGGCTGTTACGCCGCTGACTGAAAAGTAAGCCACCAACCGCTTGCTCATGATTTTTTTCCTCCTCAAATTTGCTGTGAATAAGAATTCGCCCTTTACAACGGATTCCTTATCTGTTATGATTGTATACGACAGGAAGGAACCTGTCAAGAACTGAAATAAAGCGGAGCAAGTAAGAAATAACTGAGTGAGGAAGCCGATATGTCGCAACATCATAACTGCCCCTGCACATCCCAATGCGCTTTGCAGTCCGTCCTGGAAAGCATTGGCGGCAAATGGAAGCTGCCAGTGCTTTGCTCCCTGTCCGCCAACGGGGCAAGCCGGTATAATGAATTGCTGCATAACGTTCAGGGGATCTCCAATACCATGCTTTCCCAAACGCTGAAGGAATTGGAGCGGGATCATCTGGTGCTGCGGTCGGAATACCTGGAGGTGCCGGTGCGGGTGGAATACGAACTGTCGGCGCAGGCCAAGAAACTGCAGCCCATATTGGTTGAACTGATTCAATGGAAAATGGAGCTTGCACAGTCCGAATCATGATTGCCGGGAAGCCGCAGCGTGCAGAGAACGACCGTAAAAGAAATCATGGCCGCTTCCTTCCGGGAGCTTGCACGGGAGCGCCCCGTTGATAAGACCATCGTGAAGGAAATCACCGCCAACTGCGATTATTCCCAGACCACCTTCTACCGGCAGTTCAAGGATAAGTATGATTGCCGCTGCTTTCGGGACGCCATCCGATCTCTGTCGCCCAGTTGGCGGAGGTTTACGAAAACGCGCTGCCCCGGCCATTGCGGCCCTATTTCCTGGAAGAATGAGAGAATTTGCCTCTCTGTTCTCATTTTGAGAACCTTCGGCAGCATTGAAGCTTGATCAGGGAAACGCCAGCCTGTAATATTTATGATAGACGCGCGCAATATCATCGCGCGCAATATAGAACGAAACAGAAGGAAAGGGGTTATCAACATGTCTATCGGAGCCATCATTGGGATCATCGTCGCCATTCTCGTACTGTGCTGCTGCTTCACCCATCGTCGGGTGATCGCGGCGCTGATCCAGCACAAGCCTATGCCCAAAGCCCCCAATTGGCACGTATGGGTGAAGAAAGAAAACAGGAGAGGCTGAAAAAAGCAGGGGCTGATTGCCCGCAGCCGCCCCACTGACAACGAGCGGAAGCTGCTGATTCGATTGATGGAAAAAGGGCAATCGCTGAAAAAAGCCCTGTCCCGCATGATGGAAAACAAAGCATAATCAGGAAGAGGAAAAAGCATATGAAGATTTTGGCGGTCAAATTCAGAAAAGACGGTTTCTACGGACAGCCTTTTGCCTTCGGCGGCGAGGAAGGCATGGACAAATTCGATCCCAGCGTCCGCTACCGGGCAGCCTGCAGAATTATCTGATCGACACAGGAGACGAAGTGATCCTGGTGGATACCGGATTGCCCGCCGGCACCCCCGAGGAAAAGCCCGATGAAACCAGCGCCGCCTATACCGGCAAGGATATTTGCAGCTACATGGAAGCCTTTGCCGCCCTGGGCTACAAGCCGGAGCAGGTGACGAAAATCCTGCTCACCCACAAACACGCCGATCATTCCGGCGAAATCAAATCCTTCCCCAACGCAAAGATTTATGTAGGCGAGGAAGAACTTTCCGCCGCCGAACTGCAGGGCGTTCCCAATCTGGCGCCCGTTAAGTATACCGACGGGGCTTACTATAACTTCCCCGAAAGCCAGAAGATCGGCGAAGGCATCTATATGATCCGGGCCAAGGGCCACACCAACGGGAATTCCATCGTGATCGTGGAAATGGACGGCCTGTTCTATATGCTCCACGGCGATATTACCTATGTGGATGAAGCGCTGTACCAGAATAAGCTGTCCGTGGTGTTTGACGATCTGCCTGCTGCCCGGGAGACCCTGGACCGGATACGGGAATTTATCGGCAGCCATCCCACCGTTTATTGCGGCACTCATACTCCTCAGGGCTATGAAAACCTGGAAGCTAAGCGGGTGATAGATCTGGAGCATCCGGCTGAAACAATTTTTATGGAGTATGATTTCAGCAATCAGCAGACCAGCGGCAAATACATCTGCTCTGTCTGCGGCTATGTGTACGATCCCGCCGAGCATGACGGCGTGGCCTTTGAAACCCTGCCGGACGATTGGCGCTGCCCTCGCTGCAAGCAGCCCAAGGAGAAATTCAACAAAGCGTAAGGAAAAGCATATGAGCGAAAAGACCTTTGATATTCAGGCGTATATGACCCACGGCGTGGAGCGGGTGGTGAAGGAAGCCGTCAAGGCCACGCTGAAAAATCCCAAGGAAAGCGTGTTCATGGCGAAGTTCGCCGCGGCCAGCCTTGCCGCCTCCAAAAAGCGCCGCAGGGCGGAGGACGCGGGGGAGCATATTCCCCCGTTCCTCATTGCCAGCATCACCAGCCAGTGCAATCTGCACTGCGCGGGCTGCTATTCCCGCTGCAACCATGCCACGGTGGACGCGGCCCCGGTGAAGCAACTGACCAGCGAAGAATGGCTGCGCATCTTTGACGAAGCGGACGAACTGGGCGTCAGTTTCATCCTGCTGGCCGGCGGGGAGCCTATGCTGCGGCGGGATATCATCGAAGCGGCGGGCAAAAAGCCCAATATCCTGTTTCCGATCTTTACCAACGGCACTTTCATGGATGAAAAATACTTCGATTTGTTCGATAAATGCCGCAATCTGCTGCCCATCATGAGCATCGAGGGAGAAAAAGAGATCACCGACGCCCGGCGGGGCAGCGGCATCTATGACAAGCTGATTGCCAACATGGACGAGCTGCATCAGCGGGGGCTGATCTTCGGTGCTTCCGTCACCGTGACCACGGAAAACCTGAAGGAGGTTTCCTCCCGCCCCTTCCTGCAAAGCCTGTCGGATCGGGGCTGCAAAGCCGTGATCTATGTGGAATTCGTGCCGGTCACGGAGGAAAGCAAGGAACTGGCCCCCGGCGATGAAGAACGGGAATACCTGCACAATGAAATCATGCGCCTGCGGCAGAAACACCCCGAAATGGTGTACATCGCCTTCCCCGGGGACGAAAAATCCTCCGGCGGCTGCGTGGCGGCGGGCCGGGGCTTTTTCCACATCAACAGCCACGGCGGGGCCGAGCCCTGCCCCTTCTCGCCTTATTCGGATATCAACGTGCGGGATACTTCCCTGCGCGACGCCCTGAAATCTCCCCTGTTCCTGGCCCTGCAGGATGAAGGCGTGCTGCTGGAGGATCATCCCGGCGGCTGCGTACTGCATGAAAAACGGGCGGAAGTGGAACGCCTGCTGCAAGCGCGGCGATAAGAAAGGAGTCAGCTTATGAAATACGGAGAATCCACCTTTGACGTTCTGTATCTGCTGTTTGCCATCATCAGCGGCGTTATCATCCTGCGCCGTGCCCGGAACAATACGGAAAAAGCGATGGGCTGGGCAGCGCTGATCCTGGGCTGCGGCGACGCGTTCCATCTGGTGCCCCGGGTGCTGAATTACTTTGTGGAGGCTGATTTTACTGCCGCTCTTGGCATCGGCAAGCTGGTCACGTCCATTACCATGACCCTCTTTTATGTATTGCTGTATTACATCTGGCTGGGCCGGTACCAGGAAAAAGAAAACCGCGGCCTGACTGTGTGCATTTGGGCGCTGACGCTGATTCGCGAAGCCCTTTGCCTTTTTCAGCAAAACCGCTGGCTGGAAAACAGCAGCGATATGACCTGGGGCATCATCCGCAACGTGCCGTTTGTGCTCCTGGGCGCGGTGATTTGTTTCCTGTACTGGAAAAACAGGGAAAAGGACCGCACCTTCCGCTTCGTTTGGCTGTACATCCTTTTGTCCTTCCTGTTCTATATTCCCGTGGCGGTGGCTGCCGGGATCGTGCCCATGCTGGGCATGCTGATGCTGCCCAAAACGATCTGCTATGTATTGCTGATTCGTGTTTTTCTCCGCGCCACGGGTAAAAAATAACCGGGAACCGATTCATGCAATCGGGTATTCTGATTTTGCGTGAAGAATGGATTCGTCCGCGCCGAAACGTAAAAGCAAAGGGCTCCCGAAGCGCTCGCTGCATTTGCGGCGAAGCTTGGGGAGCCTTGTTTTTCTTTTCAGACAAAGCGGCGCAAGGTTGAAAAAAACGACGCTGGCAAGCTTTTTACGTCAGGCTTTGGCGAAGAAGGGAATCTGTCCTCTCTGCGCCTGATTTTATTCATAATTTGTTTACAATTTTCTGTTATACTGCCTGCACAGTTTCCTGTGGCAGAAGCTGGATTTCAAAAAACATCGAAGGAGCAAGCGCATGCTGATTTTAAAGGACATCGCCAAGGATTATCAGACCGGGGATACGAAGGTGGAGGCCCTGAAGGGGGTCAGCCTGCAGTTTCCGGAATACGAATTTGCGGCCATTTTGGGCCCTTCCGGCTGCGGAAAAACCACGCTGCTGAATATTATCGGCGGCCTGGACCAGTACACCCGAGGCGACCTGATCATCAACGGCCGGTCCACCAAGCAGTTTCGGGACGGCGATTGGGACACCTACCGCAATCATTCCATCGGCTTTGTGTTCCAAAGCTATAACCTGATCCCCCATCAAACGGTGCTGTCCAATGTGGAATTGGCACTGACGCTGTCCGGCGTCAGCCGGGAAGAACGCAGGAAGAGGGCCATCGAAGCGCTGGAAAAGGTGGGGCTCAAAGACCAAATCAAAAAGAAGCCCAACCAGATGAGCGGCGGCCAGATGCAGCGCGTAGCCATCGCCCGGGCCCTGGTAAACGACCCGGATATTTTGCTGGCCGATGAGCCCACCGGCGCTTTGGACAGCGAAACCAGCGTGCAGGTAATGGAAATATTGAAGGAAATTTCCAAAACCAAGCTGGTGATCATGGTCACCCACAACCCCGAACTGGCCGATACCTATGCCAGCCGCATCATCCGCTTGCTGGACGGCAAAGTGGTCAGCGATTCTGCGCCTTGCGGGGACGCGGAAACGAAAACCGGGGGAGAGGAAAGGCAGAAAAAGCCCTCCATGAGCTTTTTAACGGCCCTGTCCCTGTCGCTGAACAATCTGCTCACCAAAAAGGGCCGCACCATCCTGACGGCCTTTGCCGGCTCCATCGGCATCATCGGCATTGCGCTGATTCTGTCCCTGTCCACAGGCGTGGATATGTTCATTGACCGGGTGGAACGGGACGCTCTTTCCTCCTACCCCCTGGAAATCGACGAGCGCACCATCGACATGACCGATATGATGAACGGCATGATGGATATATCCTCAGACAGCCGGGAGCACGAGGAAGGCAAGGTGTATTCCGGCAGCCGCATGACCAAGCTGATGAGCGGCTGGATGAGCGGCGTGACGGAGAATAACCTGACCGCCTTCAAAAAGTACCTGGACAGCCGTTCGGACGAGGTGAACAGCCTGGTCAGCGGCATTCAGTACGAATACAGCACGCCCATGACCCTTTTCCGCATCACTGACGATGGACAGTCCATTCAGGTGAACCCTTCCACCACTTTGGAAGCCACCGGCATGACGAGCATGATGAGCATGATGTCCGCCGGGGCCAGCGGCATTCAGGAAACCATGATGAACGCCACCATGACCCGGATGAACGCCTTCCAGCCCCTGCTGAATAATGAAGAACTGCTCCGGGCCCAGTACAAGGTGCTGGCGGGGCGCATGCCGGAGAAGCTGGACGAGGTGGTGATCATCGTCAATTCCCGGAACGAGCTGAGCGATTACGTCCTGTATACCCTGGGCCTCAAGGACCAGGGCGAATTGAAGGGCCAGTTTGAAGCGCTCATGAACGGCGAGGCCATCGAAAGCGAGGATATGGAATTTTCCTATGAGGAATTGATGGCGCTCCGCTTCCGCCTGCTGTTGAACACGGATTATTATGAAAAGCAGGGCGACGCTTGGAGAAGCCGCAAGCGCAGCGAAGATTACATGCGCGAAAAGCTTGAAAACAGCCTGGAAATCAAGGTGGTGGGCATTTTGAAGCCCGCCGACGGAGCCGTGGCGACCACGGTGAACGTGGGGGTGGGCTACCGGTTTGAGCTGATGGCATACCTGCTGGACCAGGTGAAGGACAGCCAAATCGTGCAGGAGCAGTTGGCGAATCCGGAGATCGACGTATTCACCGGCCAGCCCTTTGAAACGGACCAGACCGATTTGTTCGCCGCCCTGGACAGCATGAGCGTCAGCGAATTCTTTGAAAAATATTCCGGCGCGATTGGCATGAACGCGGAAATTCAGAAGCGGGTGGAGCAAATTCCCTCCTTCGCGCTGAACATGGTCAGCAAGGAGGATATCAAATCCGTGCTGCGCATGGCGATGCCGGAGGATATGAACAATACCCTGAAAAAGAACCTGACCACCCTAGGCGTGAGCGACGCGGATTCTCCCAGCGCGATTTTCCTCTATCCCAAGAATTTTGAATCCAAGGCCAAGCTGACCCAGATCATCAACGACTACAACGCCGCCGCGGAGGAAGAGAACGTGATCCGCTACACGGATTATGTGGGGCTGCTCATGTCCTCCGTGACCACCATCATCAACGCTATCAGCTATGTTTTGATCGCCTTCGTGGCCATTTCTCTGGTAGTGTCCTCCATCATGATCGGCATTATCACCTATATCAGCGTGCTGGAGCGCACCAAGGAAATCGGCATCCTGCGGGCCATCGGCGCGTCCAAGCGGGATATTTCCCGGGTGTTCAACGCCGAAACCCTTATCGTGGGCTTCGTGGCCGGGCTCATTGGCATCCTGGTCACCCTTGCGCTGGTGGTGGTGATCAATATCATCATCCTGCACTTGACCGATATTCCCAACCTGGCCTATCTGCCTCCTCAGGCAGGGCTGATCCTGGTGATCATTTCCATGGCGCTTACCCTGATCGCTGGCGTGATCCCCTCCCGCCTGGCCGCCAAGAAGGACCCCGTGGTGGCCCTCAGGACGGAATGATCTCTTTCCAATAATTCAGCCTGCCCGATGAAGATACACCGGGCAGGCTTTTTTGCGTTTCGCGTTCCAGCGGAAAGAATCAGCGGGTCACTTTCCGGATTCTTTTCCGACTGTAAACTCCGTCCATTCGATATGATTGTACTGCATCACGTCGTCCGCTTTTTTCATGCCGCATTTTTCGTAGAAGGGCACGGCGTTTTCATTGGCGACCAAATACACGGCAATATCCTTTTCGCCCCCGGCCAGCTGATGGGCGGCTTGCATCAGGCGCCTGCCGATGCCCTGGCGGACGTAAGCCCGGTCCACGCCCAGATCGGTAATATACAGCCAAATAGGCGTAGTCCGTCAGCCCGAACAGCACGCCCACCAGCAGGCCCTTCCCGTTCCGGGCGGTCAGGCTGACGGATACCGTATGAACCAGTCTGCCGATGCGTTCCTGAAAGCGCTCCCCGGGGTATTGGGCCCCCAGATCGGAGCGCTTAAGAAAGCTGATGTATTCCTCCGGACTGATTCGCTCTTCCCGGATCGTGACAGCGGGGTCCGGGCTGCGGCTGTTCCGGTTTTCAAAGCTGTGTTCATTCATATGTTTCAGTTTGTCCGCTTCACTTCCGCGTTCCGTGAATCCGGGGACGCGCCTTCTTTCCCATCCATCGCGCGCACTGCGGCCAGGTACAGGCAATACAGCCCGCCGCTGAGCAGGACGGCTCCCAAAATATCCGTGAGCCAATGCACCCCGGATACCAGCCGACCGATGACCATGAACGCGGAGAACAGGATGGCAAACGCGGCGGTCATTTTCTTGACGGCTTCGTTTTTTATTCTTCTGCTTACCTGAAACGGCAGGGTCGGCATCACGCTGAGCACCAGCAGGGTGGTGGAGGAAGGATAGGACGCTTCCATGGCCCCGTCGATCAGAATGGGGCGGTAATTGATGGGGATCATTTCAAAGATCAGATAGCTCAGGATGACCAAGATGTAGTACGCGCCCAGCAGCAGAATGTCCTTATCCACCTTTGCGATGCTTTTTCTGCGAATCCACTGGATGAGGCCAAGCACGCCAAAGCCAATGCAAACCGCGATGGGCACCAGGCCCAGCCAGTCCGTGACGGTGTAAATGCCCATATGCACGCCGGTTAAACGATGAAACCAGGTGTTGACGGCGGAAAAGCCCACGTTGGTCTCATGGACGCCCACGGGCTGCACATCCACCGTTTGGATCAGGATGGTCCACAGAACAAAACCCAGGAGCAAAATGCCGCTCCAAATCAATCCATTTTGCTTGCTGCGATTCATATTTTCCCTCCGTATCAATCAAAGAGCTGCCCCGGCAGCTTCAGCTTTTTCTTGGGCGGGAACGCCTGATCGAAGGCCTCCACGTCCTGATCGTCCACATAGTAGCCCTTAGGGGTCTGATATACGCCGGTGATCCCATCCAGATACCCCGGGATCAGCTCCCGGCACAGGAAGAAGGAATCATCTGCGCCCTCCGGCAGATCGTGATACCGGATGCCGAACTTCCGGGCGTAATCAAAACCGCAATGGCTGTAAAATTTGATATTGCCTTCAAACAGCACCGCGCCAAAACCCATGGCCGCGGCTTTTTCCAGGCAGAAATCCAGCAGGCGCTTCCCGTAGCCCTGCCGCTTCAATTCCGGCGTGATGCCGATGGGGCCCATGGTCAGCACGGGGATGATCCGCCCGTCATCGGCATTGATGATCGTTTTCATGAACATGTTTTGCCCGATCAGTTTGCCGTCCCGCTCCATCACAAAGTCCAATTCCGGGATAAAGGCCGGGTCATCCCGCAGCACATGCATCACGTAATGCTCGCTGCAGCCCGGGCGGTACACGTTCCAGAAGGATTCCCGGATCAAATTTTCCGTTTCTCTGTAGTCCTCTTTCTTTTCCAGACGAATGATAGAATCGTTCATGTTATCGCTCCTATTTTATCGATGGATATATAGCCGGGTCATTTCTTCCTCGCCGTCGCCCTGGGCCATGCAAAAGAATTCCCAGCCGTACCGCTCGTAAAACCCGATATGATCGGTGACCAGGTACAGCGGCGAAATGCCTTTTGCTTTCATGTCCTCTGCCGCCAGGTTCAGCAGTTCCCCTGCGATGCCCCGGCCCCGATGGGCTTCCTCTGTATACACGGCGCACACGTTGGGCTTGAGATCCTTGCGGTCATGGAAATCGTTTTCAATCACGCCCAGCCCGCCGACGATCCTTTCCCCATCCAGGCACAGATACCAGCCGTATTCCGTTTCCCCGCTCAGGTAAGCCGTCATGCATGCCAGATAGGCTTCCTTGGGTACGCCCCATTTTTCATGGAACCATGAGGCTGCGCGGTCCATAAGCTCCGGGCGCTCCCGCAGGATGACAAAGGCATAGGATTTCAGATTTCCCGCCGCTTCCGCATTGCTTTGCAGGATCGCGCCCAGCTTTTCGCATTGGTCCTTTTCCTCGCAGCTGCCGCAGGTTTCCATTTTTCTGCCCATGGCGCACTGCCGGATGGGGCAGATGGATTCGCAGTAGGGCGTTTTTACGCCGTCTGTCCGGCATCCTTCGCAGTGGATCATGTCCGGCGTGATTTTCACGCCGTTCAGCTTGGACCAGCTTTCCGCCACCTTTTCCCGCAGGGCTTCATCCCGGTGGATGGTTGCCAGCCGGGCTTCGCAGCTTTCGCAGTTCAGCCCGCAATAGGCGATCATTTGTTTCATTTTTTATTATCCTTCCTGCTCCATACAGCTTTTTCACGATACTCCGTTCACGTTTCGGATGTATTCTTCCGCCGGGATCATGGGCGTTTCAAGCTCCGCCACCGTTTCTTTTGAAAGATGCAGCGTGGCGGCGTATTCTTCCCCGGCTTTCTCAAATTTTTTCAGCAGCGGGTCCGCCACAATGGCCGCGGCGGGCACGTTCAGCATGGGGGTCTCCGGCACGCAGACCATGTCCGGATTGCCAAAGCAGGTTTTGCACATTTGCCTGAGGCCATCAAAATTGCCCTCCCATTGGGGGAACCCGCAGCCGCAGATCACCAGAGTATGGATTTTTGAAAAATCCACCAGCGGTTCATGCCGCACGGTTCCGTCCGGCTGCTGCGTCATTTTCATTTTCACCAACGGGATCGTCCGGTCCAGCACCGCTTTCAGGTGGGAAGGCATGCCGTAGCAATACAGCGGAAAGCTCCAGATGATCACGTCCGCCTCCCGGTACAGATCCAGGATGGCGTTCTGATCATCCGGAATGACGCAATGCCCGTCTCCCCGCTGCCAGCAGCCAAAGCACCCCCGGCAGGGGGTGATCTTTTTGTCGATCACATGGATGATCTGCACGTCCTGTTCGCCGTTCCGGTTCAGGCCCTTCAGGAAGGCGTCCGTCAGCCGGAAGGTATCGCTCTTTTTCTTGGGGCTTCCGTTCAAAACAAGGATTTTCATATGCTTTTCTCCCTTTCATATCTTGCGGGCAAAACAATCTGCCGCGGCCGTTTTTTCTTTCAGTTTTCTTCCAGAATGCGCAGGCCTTCCCGGTAATCCTGCCCCAGAATTTCCTGCGTTTTTTCAAAACTATATTTTTCATGAAGCCGGTCATGCACCTTCAGAAGCGCTTCCTTCCCATGCTTTCTGACGTACAGGGCTTGGGCCTTTGCCGCGTTGGCGCCGTCGTTGGAGGAAATATAAAAGCCTTTTTCGCAGGTTTCGAGCAGATCGCATTCATAGCATCCGTCGATGCCTTTTTCCTGGCAGCATACGGCATTGGGGCATTTGCCGTCCGGCGAAACCGTTGCGTAGGAGCAGGCGTTATACGCCGTTCTGCACGAGCCGCACCATGCGGCCAGGAAGCAATGATTGCAGGAAAAGCCGCAGTAGGCGATGGGGTCCACGCCCTTCCGCGCCTGCTTGCACAGCCTGTTCTTGATGCGCTGCATCGCTTCAATGTGCATGATCCAATGTCGGCTGAACGGCATCCGGATAAGCCCCAGCACATCCTTCCCGCACCAGTAATCGATCAGCCAATTAGCGTTTTCCGCTTCGCTGACACAGCCGGCGCGCTTTAGCTTTTGGATCGTTTCATCCCCGAATTTTCGCTTCAGATCGGGATATTCCAGACCCGTCAATATCCGATCCGTGGACTGCATCACTTCCCGGGCGTAACGATACAGGGCCAGCATGTTCAATTGCTTGGAAAACTCCGTAATCTCATCGCCGGACAGTTCGTTGCCGGTGGTGATGATGGGAGAGTGAACGGCTTCCAGAAAATCCTGGCCGAACAGCACCTGCTGATCCTCCGCGATCATTTCATGAGCCACAATATCCTCGATGCGGAAAATGTGCCAGATGGAATAAGCCAGCGTTTTGGAATGATACCCCTTCGCCCCGGCAAAGGGCATCTGCCAGAACGCTTCCTCCGGGAAGGCGGTCACGATCTGCGTGATTTGCTCAAACAGGCTTTTTCGCAATGCCAGCAGCGTTTCGATTCCTTCTTTGAATGTAGCTTTCTTTGAGAGCAAGGCTTGCATTTCTTTGTTCATTTCGGACCAATTCTTGTCCATTGTTCGCTCCTTTCCGAAAAGCGCTATCAGCCGATTGCCAGTATAAACGGCGCTGTGACAGGCCTGTTCCTTATCTTCTGTCATCCCGGCTGCGTATAGGTTCCTGCGCTTTTGTCATGGAAACTGATTGCTCCCGTAGGTTTTGATAAAATGCCGGCTGAACGCTTCGATTTGCCGGAGCGCTTCCTCCATTTTGTCCGGCTCCCGGTCACATAAATGGATCAGGGCGGAGATGGGCGCGGTGTAAGCAAAGGCCAGCAGCGTGGGATCATCCCGTTTCAGCAGGCCCTTTTCCATCATGCCTGCGAAAACAGGCGCGAATATTTCCGTCAGCCCGGTTAGAAAATGCTTGCTGGCCAGCGCCCGCGCCCGGTCATCCCGGAACTGCTCAATGGATAGCACCTTCCGGGTCATGATGATTTTTTCATCCTGCACCGTAAACTGCACCATCCGCATCGTCATTTCCACCAGCCCCTCCAGGGAATTCGGCACGGGGGGCAGATGATCGGCTGAGCCGAATCGCTCCGCGTAATAGGCGATCATCCGGTCCAGCAGCGTGTTCCAAATCTCTTCCTTGCTTTCAAAATGCCGGTATATGGACGATTTTCCCATATCCAGCGATGCCGCCAGCTCCCGGATATTCGCTCCCGCGTAGCCGTTTTGGGAAAACATCTCCAGCGCGGCTAACAGGATTCTTTCCTTCGTGTCCTTTGCCATGCATGCAACCCCTCACTTTTGCGACCGATCATTCGCGTTTTCTATTATAGCGACCGATCGTTCGCGTGTCAAGGTCCCGCGGTACTGTTCAGTCTGCTTCTAAAGAGGGGGCTGCAACCGAAGCCTTGCGGATACAAACCATTCATGCAGCGTAACCGGGAAAGAAGCTGCTTAGGGGGTAAAATCGGCAGGGCCAGGCTTTCTTGATGCTTAGGTTCAAACAGCAAGGCATATGCCGCCATTGCGCACTGGGATATTGAAGGAACTGGACAAAGAAAGTCTTATATTTCAACGGGTTCCAAGTTATAAATCCATTTTGCTGCCAATCTCCTGGAAAACTTGGCTCAAGCTTTACAAAACGTAGGAATTGTGATATAGTAGAAATGTAAAATTGTCTATTTTTGAAAATAGATGGTTTCGATGGAATCAGTATTAGGAAGTCATTTCAATGGCGCGTGTGTGGGGACGACTGCAACCTTCCAATTGCACGAATGAGCGCGGGAGTATGCTTCCGGAACTGATAGACACCGCACCAGAGCGGCTTGCTGGGCGGTGAAAGCATTCCATAGGGCATGCCTGGGGGCGGCTTGCATGATTTCTTGCCGTCATGGCAAAGCTATGCCTGAGGGGATGGATGGACGCATATACGTATTGCCTGTATTGCGAGACAGCGAAGTGCGGCTATGCGGTAAAAAAGCTGCCAGAAGGCATTGAGCTGCGGGCAATTTATCCCAAGCAAATACAGCATACCTGGTCCTAAGGGAAAATCTGGAGCATGATCTGTTGCCGGGAGTATGTGTTTCTATACGCGGAAGAGCAGCCTTTGTCCGGGATGCTTCTTCATTCTGTGAAAGGTGTGATCCATATCTGCGAAGGCGCGTACAAGGGTGTGGAAACCAGGATCATTGGCAATCAATTATTCACTGTCTGCGCAAAAATGACGCCTGCCTCGCGGCTTAATGGCAGGATAATTTTTTCAAAATAAACAAATGGCAGAATTTCATCCGCTCAGTAGCCGCTTTCCAATTCTCATCCAAAGTATTGAATCATCCAATTGCGGAAAACGTTCCCGTTGTGGGCGGGGAAAAGCTTGGGGTGAGCGCTGGCAGAGGGGTATATCTGTCGGATGTGGAAAAGACGGGAAATTTTGGCATATTTACATGTAAAGCCTGGGCGGATGAAGCGCAGCAACGGAGGCCCCAGCGGCGGGACGCAAACCAAGGACGATAAAAACAAAGGATGATAGAAAACATGTCGGAACGAAAAAAAGGCTTTTTCAGCAATTGGCATCGAATGGCTGTTCTTCTGGCGCTGTATGACGCGTTGGCGGTTTGCATTTCCTATTTTCTGGCGTTATGGATCCGGTTTGACTGCGTGTATTCCGCAATACCGGAACGGTACTTAAAGACGTATACCTGTTTTATCGGTATTTACGCCGTGCTGTGCGTGGCGGTGTTCGCCCTGTTCAAGCTGTACAAAACGCTGTGGAAATTCGCCAGTTATGTGGAGCTTTCGCGCATCCTGTTCGCTACGGTGATCACGGCGTTGGCACATGTGCTGGGCACCCTCATTTTTTTCACCAGAATGCCCATCTTCTACTATATCGTCGGTAACGGCTTTCAAGCGCTGTTTGTCACAGCGGCGCGCTTTTCCTATCGCTTCGTCAATATGGTGCGCCATCGGCGGCATATCGATGAAACCGGCGCGCGGGTGATGATCATCGGCGCGGGTTCCGCGGGACAGATGATCGTGCGGGATATGATGAATGCCAAGGAAATTGTGGACAGGCCCGTGTGCATCATCGACGACGACTCCAACACCTGGGGGAGAGAGCTGGACGGCGTGCCTATCGTGGGTGGCCGGGATGATATTCTCGGGAACGTGGAAAAGTTCCGCGTCACCAAGATTTATTTGGCCATTCCCAGCGCTTCAGCGGAACAGAAGCGGGACATTCTGAATATCTGCAACGCCACCGACTGCGAGCTCAAGAAGGTGCCTGGCATGTACCAATTGGTAAACGGCGAGGTGTCGGTGGCCGCCATGAAAAAGGTGTCCATCGACGATCTTTTGGGCCGCGAGCCCATCCGGGTGGATCTGGACGAGGTGTTTTCCTTCCTGAACGGCAAGGTGGTTATGGTAACGGGCGGCGGCGGCTCCATCGGGTCGGAGCTTTGCAGGCAGATCGCGGCGCATCAGCCCAAGCAGCTGATCATTTTCGATATCTACGAAAACAACGCCTATGCCATCGAGCTGGAGTTGAGGGAAAAGTATCCGGAATTGAATTTGCTGGTGCTGATCGGTTCTGTGCGGGACAGCCGGAAAATGTTCGATGTGTTTGAAAAATACCGGCCCGACGTGGTGTATCACGCCGCGGCGCACAAGCACGTGCCCCTGATGGAAACCTCTCCCTGCGAAGCCATCAAGAACAATGCCATCGGCACCTATAAAACGGCTTACGCTGCCATGATCCACGGCTGCCAGCGCTTCGTGCTCATCAGCACCGACAAGGCCGTGAACCCCACCAACATCATGGGGGCCAGCAAGCGGCTGTGCGAAATGATCATTCAAAGCTTCGATGCCAAAATCAAGGCGGGAAAGGCTAACGAAATTCCTCAGATGTTTACCCACGAGGGCATGGAGAACGCCGACAAGGACGGCTCCGGCTCCGTGTTTAAGAACATCAAAACGGAATTTGTGGCGGTGCGCTTTGGCAACGTGTTGGGCAGCAACGGTTCCGTGATCCCCATTTTCCGCAAGCAGATCGAAAAGGGCGGCCCGGTTACGGTGACCCATCCGGATATCATTCGCTATTTCATGACCATCCCGGAGGCCGTCAGCCTGGTGCTGCTGGCGGGCACCTACGCCAAGGGCGGGGAAATCTTCGTGCTGGATATGGGAAGCCCGGTCAAGATTGAAACCCTGGCCCGGAACCTGATCAAGCTGTCGGGCTATAAGCCGGATGTGGATATCAAGATCGTGTATACGGGCCTGCGTCCCGGCGAAAAGCTGTATGAAGAAAAGCTGATGGCGGAGGAAGGCCTGAAGAAGACTGAAAACAAACTGATCCATATCGGCTGTCCCATTCCCTTTGACGTGGATAGCTTCCTGACCCAGCTGGAAAAGCTGATGCTGAGGGCTTATTCCAACAAGCCGGATATCCAGGATACGGTGGCGGAAATGGTGTCCACCTATCACCCGGAGGATGCGCCTAAGGAGAAAAAGACAGCCTGATCAGTTCCCTGCTGAGTGTTCCCAGCCTCTGAGCTAGCACAGGGGCAAACCGCACTTAACGGAATATCAAAGAGAGGATCGCCGCGCTTTATCCGGCGGTTTTTTCTTGTAACGGCGCTTTCCGCCTCCTGCGCCGAGGCTAAAAGACCGGAAAACAATGAGAAGCCAGGATTCGATCAAAAGACAGAAAGGCATCCAAAAGCCTTCTG
This sequence comes from Clostridia bacterium, assembly GCA_030537395.1. Lineage (GTDB taxonomy): Bacteria > Bacillota > Clostridia > Christensenellales > Aristaeellaceae > RUG563. The sequence goes on from JAUNMW010000024.1 coordinate 17,232, forward strand.
GTTCATGCGTAATGGATGGACCTGGTTATAAACGTTTGGCTTTTTATGGGATATCGCCTTAAAACAGCCTCTTTTAAATTTTTCCGCACATGTGAATTATGCTATAAAATGAAGAAAAAGCAAGAATTCCTTCAAATAACATACTTGCAAAAAGTTGATGATTGACAAAAAATATTTGGATTTCACGTTTTAATGCGTCTGCATAAAATTTTGCCGTCAAGTTTCCGATAAGGATCGGGAAAATTGGGAATGATTGGTTGTAAATTGAAAAAATGCACACAATGTTTACAAAAGGATGGAACTGTGATATAATCGAAACGTGGGATTATCTATTTCTTGAAGTAGATGATTCCACCAGAACCAGTATGAGGAAGTAACTTTGATTGCGCGTGTGTGGAAAAACTGAAACCTTCCAGTTGCACGAATAGGCGCGGGAGTATGCTTCCGAGACTGAGAGAACGCAAAAAAGAATGCGGATACCGCACCAGAGCAGCTTGCTGGGCGATAAAAGTATTCCACAGAGTAAGCCTGGGGGGCGGCTTGTATGATTTCTTGCCGTCATGGCGAAGCTATGCCTGAGGGGATGGATGGACGTGTATACGTATTGCTTGTTTTGCGAAACAGCGAAGTGCGGCTATGTAGCAAAAAGCTGCGAGCAGGTATTCGGCTGCCGGACAATTTATCCCAAGCAAATACAGCACACCTGGTCCAAAGGAAAAATGGTGGATCTGGAGCACGATCTATTGCCGGGGTATGTGTTTCTTTACGCGGAAGAGCAGCCTTTGTCCAGGATGCTTCTTCATTCTGTAGAAGGTGTGATCCGTATTTTGCAGGATCAGGATCGGCGTTGCGAATTATCCGGCAGTGATGAACAATTTGCCCTCATGCTGCTGAGCAGGGACGGCGTTATTGGCAAAACCAAGGTCTACCGGGAAGGCCAGCAGATCCGCATCTGCGAAGGCGCATACAAGGGTGTGGAAACCAGGATTCTCAGAGTAAACCATCGGAATATGCGTATGCAGATTGAAATACCCTTCGCCAACCAAACCATAAAAACATGGGTGGAATACGAGCTGGTGGAAGATGCAGACGAATAAGATGAGGGGGACCAGCAAGAAGAATAAAACTTAAGGCAGGATGCGGTTTTTAGTTGAACACAGTCGGCGGCGAATTCATCCAAAGACCATTGCGGCAGATATCTGCGCTGGAATCGATGAAGCGGTTAAGTGAACCTGATGATCGGTCTGGTCGTGGTTTTCGCTCTCGGCTGACAGAAAAGGTTGCAAAAAGTGGTAAATGGTTTACTGCCGATTTCATGGAATTCATCCTGGCTTTTATTGAATTAGGCATGCTCATTTCCAAACAAATTGTTTCAAAAGTGATTTGGAAAGAGCATTTCGATCTGTTTATCGGGTTGTTATATATTTGCTAAATATTTTGCAAACAGGACAATCTGTCCTGTATTCTTTTTTTAGAAACTGAGGCATTAGGACATCAATTGATGATTTTCACTGGTTAAAGTTGAAAATAAGGATGGTTAGCTAATGAACAAATTCCTGACTGATCCCCGATTTGCAGGGATCGAGCCTTTCAAGTCCAAAGTGTGGCTGTCTTCTCCCACGATGCACGGCGACGAACAGCGCTGGGTGGACGAAGCGATCCAGACCAACTGGGTCTCTACCGTCGGCGAGAATATCGATAACGTAGAAAAAGAGATGGCTGCCTATATTGGCAGCAAATACGCTGTAGGCCTTTCCTGCGGCACAGCTGCTTTGCACCTTGCCACCAAGCTGGCGGGTGAAAGACTCTATGGTCAAGCGAAACCGAACCGAGGCACCCTGCAGGGTCACCGGGTTTTCTGTTCGGACATGACGTTCGATGCCTCCATCAATCCAGTCGCATATGAAGATGGCGAGGCTGTTTTTATAGATACTGAGCGCGACACCTGGAACATGGATCCTGTGGCGCTGGAAAAGGCGTTTGAACTGTATCCCGATGTAAAGCTCATCGTGATCGCTCACCTCTATGGCACTCCCGGCAAGATTGACGAGATCAGAGCAATCGCCGATAAACACGGGGCATTGATCGTAGAGGATGCCGCAGAGTCTCTTGGAGCTACCTATAAGGGAGTTCAAACTGGCATTTTCGGGGGTTATGGAGCTATTTCGTTCATTGGTAACAAACTCTTCACTGTCGGGGCGAACAAAAATGACGCCTGTCTCGCGGCCTAATGGGAGGATAAACTGAGCAAATTAGACAAAAGACAGATTATCATCCACCCGGTCGCCAGTTTCAGACAGGTTTTTTTCTGCTTTTGACGCTTCTTTCGGGTTAACCCGCGACCCCGCCAAATCCCACGAATAATAAGGTTTTATAGTTAGGAGCTTATTGACCGAGTTCTCAACTCCCCAAATTTTCCCGGTTACAAAGTTTGGGGCTGTTCAGACAGCCGGAAGGCTGAAAAGTGTAACCACGAAGATAGTGAGTAACTTATTGGCGTACCTGGTAGAGACAGGCAAAATACGAAGTCAAAGAAATAGTAGGGAACCAAATGAAGATAAAACCGGCGAAGAGCCGTGGGGCAGATAAAGATGAGGCGCTTAAGGCTGCCTACGCCGCGGTGGCGGGTGACGACCGATGATTCAGGGTGTTCATCATTTCGCCGTTATCGTGAGTTCGTTGGACTCTCTCCTCTTCTATGAGAAGCTCGGGTTTAAAGAATTTTATAGAAGAGAACGTAAGTACGATACGGTGGTGCTTTTATACGGTCACGGTATCCAGATTGAGATGTTTGTAGACGCCAATCATCCGCCAAGGAGCATACCGGAACTACTGGGGGTGAGGCACGTGGCATTGAGAGTCGATAAGATAGAAGATACTGTGGCTGAATTGGGCTTGGAGATAGGGCCAATCATGAATGATTGGATTGGGCAGCGGTTTTGTTTCGCTGTAGATCCGGATGGGAATGCTGTAGAGTTGCATGAGTAGAGGAAAGATAGATGACTTTTGAGGATGTATGGAGACAATTTAAAGGATTACCAGACACAGCGATGGACCAAGTGCCTGGGGCACCGAAAGAAGATACAAAGAAGAAGTTAAGCCGGAAGAGTCCAGAAGAGGTAGCTGTGATAGTCACGGCAGCAATAGAAGAAGTTAACCACGGGAGTGTTGTCCCTTTGGAAACACTTATAAAGCAGAAACTTTAAACCCGCAAGCGAGCGGTTCTTGATACAAATGTAGACTTGATGAATATGATGAGGATGGGAAGAGTATGAACCCTTGGCTGGTAGTGTTATTGGTTTTTGCGGGGCTGTTTCTAGTCTTATGTGTTGTTGCGATGATCAAACGGCCAGGAAGCAGATATAAAGATAAGCCGGAAGAACAGAACCCCATGGAAGGGAAAATGGTTCGGTTTGTGGCCGATGAGAGCGAGAAAGAAAACGCGGATGGTGTAAAAGGGCATTTGGAGGCGGTGGGGCCGAGTAATCACACTCCATCCTTCTACGAGAGAATTGTTAAGAGAATCCTGGATCTGATCCTCTCTTTCGGCGGCCTGGTTATTCTTTCACCCGTGTTTGCAATCATTAGTCTTTGGATTCTCATCGATGATCCGGGTCCGATACTGTTTAAGCAGAAGAGAATTGGTAAGGACAAACAGTATTTCGCATTACACAAATTCCGTTCAATGAAGATGTCCACACCACATAATGTTCCGACGCATATGCTGGAGAATTCGGAACAGTATATAACGAGAAGCGGCAAGTTCATCCGTGCGCATTCTCTCGATGAACTTCCTCAGATCTGGGACATCTTCATCGGGAATATGTCAGTGATTGGACCGCGTCCGGGACTCTGGAATCAGGATTTGCTAACGGCTGAAAGAGACAAGTATAAGGCTAACGACATCAAGCCAGGTCTGACAGGATGGGCACAGATTAATGGTCGAGACGAGCTGGAGATTCCTGTTAAAGCCGAGCTTGATGGAGAGTACACCTCCCATCTCTCTTTATACTTTGACATCAAATGTTTCCTGGGTTCTCTCGGCGTATTTGTTGGAGATAAGAGCGTCGTCGAAGGCGGCACTCATGGTGTTCACACAACGACTCCAATCGCTCCTAATGATGGAGAGACAGTTTATAAAGAAGACGATTATCAGGTGGAGAAAAAGAAATGAAGAAAGTGCTCATAACTGGAGCAAACTCTTATATTGGCGTTAGTTTTGAAAAATATGTGAAGGAGCATTATAGCTCCGAGTTAAGTATAGATACCGTTGATATGATTGACGGTTCATGGAGACAGAAGGACTTCTCTCCTTATGACATTGTTTATCATGTGGCTGGAATTGCTCATGCTGACGTGGGAAACGTGTCGGATGAGGTGAAAGCCAAGTACTATGCGATTAACACAGACTTGGCGATAGAAACGGCTAAGAAAGCCAGAGATGCTGGTGTTAGGCAGTTTGTATTCATGAGTAGTGCTATTGTTTATGGCGATAGTGCTGGTTACGGGAAGATCAAGAGAATCACGAAGGACACAGAGCCATCCCCTGCCAACTTCTACGGAGATAGCAAATGGCAGGCAGATAAGGGTGTGACGGAACTTGAAGCGCCCGATTTCATTGTGACGGTCCTTCGCCCGCCGATGATTTATGGGAAGGGAAGTAAGGACAACTATCCTACACTCGCCTCCATGGCTAAGAAGCTTCCTGTTTTCCCTGATGTGAAGAATGAACGGTCAATGCTTTACATAGAGAACTTAACCGAATTTCTGGCACAAGTCATGATAAGAGGAGAAGGCGGAATCTTCTGGCCACAGAATGCGGAGTACACACGGACGTCTGAGATGGTTCGGATGATAGCTGAAGTAAGTGGTCATAAGATCGCTGTGTCTAAGGCATGGAATTGGGTAGTGGCCCTGGCAAACATGATTCCTGGGAAGACGAGGAATCTTGCTAACAAAGCCTTTGGCAATCTCTCTTATGATCAGAGTATGAGCAGATATGATTTTGAGTATAGAGCCGTGGGACTGAGAGAGTCCATAGAGAGGACGGAAGGCTGATGGAGAAGAAGGCTTTACAGCTTGCATCTGTAGCTTCGATGATTGATCAGTTCAATATTCCTAATATCAAAATCCTTCAGTCTCTTGGATACAAGGTAGATGTGGTAGCTGACTTTACACATCCGGGGACGATTACAAAAGAACGGGCTGAAGATCTTAAAAACCGGCTTGCTGATATGAACGTCCGTGTGTTCGATATTGCAATACCTCGTTCTCTGAATCCGAGGTCTATAAGCACTGCTTATAAACAGGTAAAAGAGCTACTGGATAGGGAAAACTATAATCTTCTTCATTGTCATAGCCCTATTGGTGGTGTGATTGCGAGACAAGCTGCGAGAGGAAAAGAAGGACTTAAAGTCATCTACACCGCCCACGGCTTCCACTTTTACGATGGCGCACCGCTCAAGAACTGGCTGATTTTCTACCCTATTGAGAAGCATTTTTCCCGCTACACTGATGTCCTGATCACGATTAATAAGGAAGACTACAAACGAGCGAAGGAGAAGTTTAAGGCAAAAAAGACAGTTTATATTCCTGGGGTAGGAGTGGATACAGAGAAGTTTGTACCTTGTGGCTCTGCACGTGAGAAGATAAGAGCTGAATTGGGACTTAAAGAAGATGAAATCATCCTCCTCTCGGTTGGAGAACTTAATGATAACAAGAATCACATATCAGTTATAAAGGCTATAGCTGGTTTGAATCTTGTCTATGTGATTGTCGGGAAAGGTGAAAAGAAAGAAGAATTGGAGAAGGCAGCTAAAGAATGTGGAGTAAATCTTCGCTTAACTGGCTTCCGCACGGATGTTGCAGACTTCTATGCTGCCGCAGATATTTATATCCTTCCCTCTATCCGCGAAGGCCTGAATGTGAGTCTTATGGAAGCGATGGCATCTTCATTACCATGCCTGGTTGGAAAAATCCGTGGAAATGTAGATTTAATTGATGAACACGGCGGTTACCTGTTTAGGCCGGAGAGTGAGTCGGAAATAAGAACTGCAGTTGAAAATTGTGTTGCGAACAGGACAGGAATGGGTGAATACAACCTTCATAAGATTAGAACATTCGATATAAATACTGTTGAAAATCTGATTACCAAGATTTATGAGTGGGTATGAGTTTTTTCTGTAAGATAAAGGGATGATAGCCCTCGAATTGGTCGAGAAGAACTTTGATAAAGGTCCCTCGAAGACGTCCAATCTATTTATATACAGTTTAGGAAAGGATAGTTCTCTGGAGGAGGAAAAGATAAACATGGGCTTAATTGGAAATCTTTTGAGTGAACGTAGTGCACGGCAAGGAATGGAAAAGGATGACTTACTGTTCCCTGTGAATGATGCGCAAAGGCAGAAGCTTCAGAACGTACTTTTAGAAATGTATCAGGATATACAGAAGTTTTGTAGAGAAGAAGGATTGACTCCTTTTCTTGTGGGTGGCTCTGCTTTAGGGGCAATACGACATCATGGTTTTATCCCTTGGGATGACGACTTGGATATTGGTCTTCTTAGAGCAGAATACGAAAGATTTCTCATCAGCTTTGAAAAAGCATATCCTGAGAAATATGTTGTGAATTCTGCTGGAAAATCAAAAAATGCAAAGGTTAGATTCACAAAAATAAATAAAAAGGGAACCATTTGCAGAGAGATTGCCAGTCCACCTGATGACTCTATTAACGGGATTTTTATAGATGTTTTTCCAATAGATAATGTACCAGATAATAAGTTCGCAAGAAAAATCAAGGGAGTTATCTGTAACCTGGAAGAATTTATATCTACACAAGTATATTTTCATGACAACCTGGATGAATTGACAGAGGAGTACATGCGACGGATGGGAAAGACAAACTATTACATCCGTAAATGTGTAGGAAAGCTATTTAGCTATAGAAAATCTTCCGTCTGGTTCAGAAAAATAGATAAAGATATCCAGTGCAAAGATGAAAAGAGTAAGGATTGTACCATAGCTGTTGGTAGGAAGCATTACTTTGGGGAAATTTTCAGAAGAGATATTATATTTCCAGCGAGGTATGTTTTGTTTGAGACAATCGAGGCTCCAGTTTTTCATGATGTGGAAGCGTATTTGTCGAACATGTATGGCGACTATATGAAAATTCCACCTGAAGAAAAACGAGAGAAACATATGGTTTTGGACTTAAAATTCGGAGATGAATGAGATGTCAAATATAGCATTGCTTATAGCTGGTGGTTCCGGTAATCGGATGCATCAGGCTATCCCCAAACAATTTATTACAGTAAATGAACGGCCTGTGATTGTATACACATTAGAGGCATTCGAGAAGCACCCGGAGATTGATGCTATTGCTGTTGTATGTATCGAAGGTTGGGAACAGGTGCTTTGGGCATATGCAAAGCAGTTTAATATCGAGAAGCTTAAGTATATCGTTCCAGGCGGAAAGAATGGGCAGGATTCAATCAGGAATGGTGTGTACGAACTTGAGAGGCATTACGCTGCGGATGATCTTGTCCTAATCCACGATGCAATCCGTCCAATGGTGAGTGCTGAGATAATATCAGATAATATCCGAGTTGCACGAGAACACGGTAACGCCATTACTGTCATTCCCTGTGCAGAGGCAATGATGCAAACTGAAGATGGCATAATATCGGCAGGATCCTACCCTCGTGATCGCCTTAAGAGAACACAGACACCACAGGCATTTAGAATCGGAGATATCTGTGACTTGCACAGGAGGGCTTTAGAAGCTGGTATCACAAACTCAGTCGCTTCCTGCACATTAAAGATAGAAATGGGTGAGCAGGTGTATTTCTCTGCTGGCTCTGAGAAGAACATTAAGCTCACAACAGTTGAAGATATTGACATTTTCAAAGCTCTTCTGGCAGCGAAGCGTTCTGATTGGCTTAAGTAGGGGATTTAGAATATGATAGTGTACGATACGAAGCAATGGATTTCGGATATTGATACTGTGCTGCCCGTGATACCTGAGCTGGACGAAATTGCAGGAAAGAGCATCCTCATCACGGGTGCAGCCGGGTTAATATGCTCCTCTGTAGTTGATATTCTGTTTCGCTACAACGATACTCATGAGAAGAAGATAACTATTTTTGCTGCAGGCAGATGGCAAAAAGAAATGTATGATCGTTTTAACAATATGGTTTACAGAGATGATTTTATCTTTGTACCCTATGATGCCTCTAAGACAAATAACCATATTGATGTCCACGCTGACTACATTATTCATGGTGCGAGCAATGCTTCGCCGGATATGATAGTAAAAGAGCCTGTAGAAACAATGCTTTCTAATTTTCTTGGCATGAAGTTTTTGCTCGATTATGCAAAGGATACTAGTGCAAAGAGAATTCTATATATTTCATCTTCAGAAGTATATGGAGCGAAAGAAGGGAATAAGCCGTACAAAGAAGGGGAATACGGTTATATAGATCTTTTAAATTCTCGTAATTCCTACTCTATTGGCAAATGTGCTGCAGAAACTTTGTGCGTATCGTATGCTGATGAATATGGAATTGAGAGTGTCATTGTCCGTCCGGGGCACATCTATGGTCCAACTGCTTCACCTCACGATGTGAGAGTAGGTTCTGCTTGGGCATATGCAGTTGCTAAGGGCGAAGATCTAATTATGAAGAGCGATGGGAGCCAAATTCGGTCATATGTTTATTCCCTGGACTGTGCTTCAGCGATGCTGAAAGTACTCTTATCAGGTGAGAACTGTCAGGCGTATAACATCTCAAATCCAAATTCAATCATCACAATTAAGGAACTTGGTGAGTTCCTTGCTAAGGCAGGAAATGTTGAGCTTAGGATGGATTTACCGACCGAAGAAGAGAGAAAAAGTTTCAATCCAATGAGCAATAGCTCTCTTGAAGCGAAAAGCCTAATTGAACTGGGGTGGAGAGGTTGTTTTAATGCTGCAACCGGTCTAAAACATACAGTGGAAATTTTGAAGAAGATTATCTGATTGAATTTATGGGCTCTTTTGCAACTTAGGGCGTTTAGGTATCTTAAAAAATCTCATCCGGCAACGGGCTTTTGTAGGGATTTCAAAGAATCCCAGCAGAGTATGCGCCGAAGTTATTCGCTCAAACTTGTGGAAGAACCAATATGTGTTGAAATGCTTCAAGAAATTTTGGAGTTGGAGAGGCGTTCAATGATAAAAATATCTGTTATTATGGCTACCTATAATGGTGAAAATACATAAGAGAGCAGTTGGAATCAATATTCTGTCAATCGAGAATATGATGACGGTGAATGCCACAGCCACGATTCAGATTCTCCGACTCTTTTATGACCGAATCAAGGGAGCAGATAATTTCTACTGTGGAGTAATGGGGTCAATCTCAGGCCTGATGTCATCGCCCTCTGCTGCTGTGTATGCTGCTTCAAAAGCTGCGATATGCCGCCTGATCGAAAGTGTGAATATTGAACTTGAGGTAGCAGGTACAAAGAACAGAATTCTAAATGTTTCTCCAGCATCCTTTAAAGGTTCCCGTTTCTATGGTGGCCAAAATCAGTTGGAGTTATTGGAAGAACTGGCTGAGGAGATTATTGGGCATCTGTTTGCCGCTGACATTCTTTTTATTCCTCAATATGAAGAAACCTTCAAGGCAGTACTAGAGTGTGTTTTCAAAAGCATAAATCCGAGCGAAAAGCGAAGGAATATGCAAATTTGGAGAAAAACTAAAAGGGAAACAGGTAGTCGATGTCGAATATCACTCATGAGGTGAGCCAGATGAAGCGGATAATTCGACGGTACGAACTGACAGACGCCGAATGGGAACGGCTGCAGCCCTATTTTCCAGAGCGACAGATGGGCGACAAGGGGCGTCCGAGGCGGGAACCCAGGGAGATGCTGAATGGCATTTTCTGGATCGCCCGAAGTGGAGCGGCCTGGCGCGACCTGCCGGAGCGATACGGCCCGTGGCAGACGGTGTACAAGCGGTTCAAGGAGTGGTCGGAAAGCGGCCTGATCGAGAAGATCTTCCATGAACTGGGCGAGGACGCCGACCTGCAGGATATCAGCATAGACAGCACCTACATCAAGGCACACAAGGCGAGCGCCGGTGCCGAGAGAGGGGGCTCTCAAAA
>JAUNMW010000263.1 GCA_030537395.1 Clostridia bacterium
CATATCACTGCTCGCAAATGGATTGTGTCTTGCTTTAATTAGGTAATAGTATTATCAGTCTCTGTGATATAACCTGTTTGAAAAGCCCTTCGCTGTGGAGGAAATCTTCCACAAGCGGAGGGCTTTCTTCATGTCATTCTTTTGCCTTGGGCTTTCGTCCCCGTTTGCTCTTTACCGGTTCTTCCGGGGGGACAGCGACGTGGATGCGGGTATCATCAAAATCGGGATAGTGATACCGCCACCGATCATAATCCTCTTTTGTGATATCGCCAGCTTTGAGCTTAGCGGACTGCTCCTGCCATGCGCGGAGACGTTGCTCGAAATCAGCGGCTCTGGTACCGCCTTCAAAGATGTCGGCACGAAGGCAGATCAGGCCGTCGGCATCCAGAATACGGATCAGTTTCCGATCTTCCAGGGCAAACAATGTGTGCATCAATCCATCCATGCTGTCGATATCCGGAACGGTAATGGCTTTAGGCGACACATCCAGCGCTTCTGCCAGCTGAGCCGTCAGGTCAGCCTTGGGTGTGCGATCCTCGGATTCATACTGTGCGAGCCTTACATCCGCAGAATTGGGAGGGAAGCCCAGCATAAGTCCCAGGTACTTCATGGTCATCCCCCGTAGGGTGCGGAAGAAGCGGATGCGTTCGCCGGTTGCCACAAAAATCACCTCGTGCACAGGATGAAATGATTATAGCAAATCCGTTTAGAAACGTCAAGAAATAATTACGCAAAAAAATTTAATTATTCTCATCAAAAAGGTATTGACATAAGCACACATGTTTAATATAATGCAATTAAGCCGATTGGCTTAGTACTGATGATCAGGAGGATTGATTGAATGGCAAACCAGTTTATAAGAGCGGAGGAAGTGGCAAATGAGCTTGAGGTATCAAAATCCTATGCCTACAAGCTGATTCAGCAGCTGAATGCCGAGCTCCGCGAAAAGGGATTTCTATGTTTATACGGTTGCCGGTGCTGCGAAGTTTCTGCGCATTTATTATGCTCGCGTGAAACAATACCTGAATCAAATGGAGATTGCTTCGGCATCCGTATCTCCAAGCTGAAAAGACGCTCCCTTGGAGCAGAGGGAGGCGAAGCCTTCCTTGATTGACACTGAGCACAGCCTTCTAGCGCTGTCAAGAGCGCCACAGGCGCGGCGAAGCCGTTTACTCTTGACTGCGCTGGAAGGCTGTGCTATTCCGCCTGCTTAAATTTACTTTTGCTGCAGGTTTGTTTGCTGTGCCTCTTTCTCTGCTGTTTTTCTGAGATTTCTTTTAAATTCCCTCTTGAAATATATTTGCAGGTTTGCCGGTTTAACCTTGTACTTAACAAGTGGTAGTTCGCCTTCCACCATTATTAGATAGAATCAAAGACCTTGTTGGGTGATTAATGCGGTCCTGCCTTCAGCTTCTCCCTGAAAGCTGCGGGCGTGCAGTCCTCCAATTCTTTGAATACACGAATCAGGTAGTTGGCCGAATTGAAGGCTAACCGATCCGCGATTTCGCTAACGCTCAGGTCAGTTGATTGCAGCAGCATTTTCGCGCGGTTGATTTTTGCGTTTCTGACATAATCACTGACAGACAGGCCGGTTTCATTTTTGAATTTTTCCGTCAGATAGTATTCGGTATAGCCTACCAGGACAGCCAAATCTTTGGCATGAATCTTCCGATCCAACGACAATTCGATGTAATCACAGCATTTCTGGATGGCATGGGAACAATGCGGATTTGCCCGCAACTGATGCACCCGGTAGATAAAATCATGATACATGGCATGCGCCAGAGAATTCAGCTCGCCGGAATCCCGGCAGTCCTCTGCTGTTTGAATGTAGGAATCCCCCAAAGGATAAGCGATTTCCGGAGATAATCCACCCTCCATGGCGGCGCGGGTCACCAGCGTTGTGAATACCACAATGCTGGTTTTCATTTGGCGCAAAGGATCCCTGCCCTGCACCGGCACGCCTGGGCTTAAGCTGCTGCTGCGGTTCAGTACATGGTAGTAATTGATATCGCCTCTCCGGACCACATCCAGCAGCGCCTGTTCCGACTGGTATACGTCGATCCGGTTGCGCTGATTGATCCCGTAAGCCAGTTCCTTTTCATGAATTTTTGTCTCTCGGTATAGGGCTTCCATTCCCAGCTGATCCCCGGTCAGGACGTTGTGCACCAGCATTACGTACCGCCCAAACACCGCGTAGGACATGACCGGCAGCGCGGGGATCAAGGCGCACAATGGTTCGATCCAGCTTGTATCCTTCATGGAAAGGTGACTGTCGATTAGCGCTGAACGGACGCTTTTTTCATCAACCGGCATATTCACCACCGGCCCCAGCACGAATACGATATTGTTCTTTCGTTCCTTTTCCAGGGTTACAGCCCACTGGATGCCAATGGAGGAGCCAAGGATGCGAGGCGCGTCATTTTCTGTCCCGGCGGCATATTCAATCATTTTGTCGTAAGCCCCCAGGGCTTGAAAGGCGTGATGCAGCGTTTCCCGAATTACGCCTTGACAGGAGGAGCCTATGATCAGACCTTCATTGGAATAACCCCAGATGTGAAAGCTCTCCCCGCTTGGAATCAGGGACTTTAGCAACACTAAATTCTGCTCTGCCTGTGTGATTGTTGTACTCATGTGCGTACGCTCCAGACTTTTTCTATATTATAATACGAAATGCGGAAGGAAGCAATCCACTATTCTAAAAACATCCTGAATTTTTGACATTTGTTCGCGCTTTTTGACTTTACGACTTTGTCGTTTTTTATGTACAATGTTGCCAGAAAGTCCGGAAATCATCTCCCGAAATCAACTGAACGACATGAAAGGAAGCGTACATTATGACAACCGCGAACACGATCCCCGCTCAGGGCAATGAAGTGAAGTACCGCAAGGCGAAGCTGTGGCAGATCATCCTCATTGCCTTCAACGCCTTTAACGGCATGGCTGTCTATTTCCTGATCGGTCTGGCCAGCTATTCTGCCTCCATCGGCTATGGCATCGCCACTCTGGTTGTGGGCGGCCTGCTGACGTTCACCCGCATTTTCGACGCTGTGACCGACCCGCTGCTGGCCTTTCTGTACGACCGGGTGAATACCCGCTGGGGAAAAGTCCGTCCCCTGATGCTGCTGGGCTGGGCTATCTAGACCATCGGCCTGCTGTGCATGTTCAACTTCTTCTCCAGCAAAGGACACGGCGTGCCGGTATTCCTGCTTTTCTACATGGTGTACGTCATCGGATATACTATCATCAACATGACGGCCCAGACCCTGCCTGCCCTGATGACCAACGATCCCAAACAGCGCCCCACGGTGGGTGTGTGGCAGACGGTGCTGAACTATCTGACCCCCATGGTGCTGAACATCATCGTGTACACCAAACTGATGCCTGCTATGGGCGGCAGCTTTAACCAGGAATTTTTGAACGTGGTCACCTGGATGTGCGTTGGCATTTCCTTTGTCGGTGTGGTACTGACGTGCATCGGCGTATCTCAGTATGATAAACCCGAAAACTTTAAGGGCATCAAGAACGAACGCCTGAAGGTGCGGGATATGCTGGATGTGCTGAAGCATAACAAGCCCCTTCAGAGCTATATCGCTTCCGCCGCGTCCGATAAGATCGCCCAGCAGGCTTCCGCCGCGTCTATCGTCAGCACCATGCTCAACGGCATCCTGATTGGCAACATGGGCCTGGCGACGACGTTAAGCATGATCGGCATGCTGCCCTCCATCCTTTTTGCCGCCTACGGCGCACGCTATGCCGGCAAGCATGGCCATAAAGAGAGCATTGTCACCTGGACGAGGAACTGCATATTGGCCAATCTGGTCCTCATCGCTTTCTTCATCATCACCCGCCATACGGTGGGCACAGAAACCATTGCCAACATGGGCGTGACTATGATCCTCTTTGTAGCCCTGACCTTCATCACCAACGGTTTCGCCATGTGCGTAACAACAGCGAACACTGGCTTCATGGCGGATATCATCGACTATGAGCTGGACCGCAGCGGCAAGTATATTCCGGCGGTGGTCACCGGCACCTACAGCCTGGTGGATAAGATCGTTTCCTCCTTCTCCGCGGCCATCGCCACCGGCTGTGTAGCCCTGATCGGTTACACCGCTACAATGCCTCAGCCCGGTGACCCCGCTACCTCCGGCGTGTTCTGGATGACCATGTTCCTGCGCTACGGTCTGGCTATCCTGGGCTGGATTGTTACCCTGATCGCCATGCGGTTCTGCAAGCTGGATAAGAATGAAATGGTCAATGTGCAGAAGCGGATCGAGGAAAAGAAAGCTTCAGCGCAGAATGAACTATTTGAAAAAGAGCTGCATAAGGGAGATCCTGCCAATGCGTAAAATCACAGTATTGAAGGAGGGATGGCGTTTCGGCAAAAGCCGGGATGCCGCCCTGGAGCCCGTTTCTTTACCCCACACCTGGAACGATGTGGACGGACAGGACGGCGGCAACGATTATTACCGGGGCACCTGCTGGTATGCGCGGGAACTGTCCGCAGAGGAAACAACGGGGGACTGCGTCTTCCTGGAATTGAACGGCGCGGCCCACACCTGTGAAGTGTATCTGAACGGGGAAAAACTCTGCCATCATGAGGGCGGATATTCCGCCTTCCGGGTGGAGCTGACCGGAAAGCTGC
>JAUNMW010000025.1 GCA_030537395.1 Clostridia bacterium
GGTGGGGTTTGGGGGCTGTTCGCCCCAACGTTTCCCTTAGTCGGGACTAACTCAGTAATTTAAAGGGCGCTTTCCATCCCTTTACAATGTTCAGCTTGCTTGTTTGCATCGGAACCAGTTGCGCCGGGAAGAAAACTATGATAGAATACAGGCCTGGAGAATGACTGCGAAGGATGCAAGGAGAAGATTCTGATGGAAGCAAGGAATGTTCCCAGCGTGGTATGCCTGGGTTTTTTTGACGGCGTACACCGGGGACACTTAGCGCTGCTGAACGCCGCACGCAAGGCGGCGGAGGAAAAGGGGCTGGCGGTGTGCGTGCACACCTTCGACCACGCGCCAGGCAGCAAAAATTTTGAACTGACCACCCTGCAGGAGCGGGAAGCGCTGCTGCGCGCGGCAGGCGCGGACGAAGTGGCCGTGAGCATATTTGACGACGCCATGCGCCGCATGAGCGGCGAGGACTTTTTTCAAAACGTCGTGCTGAAAAGGCTGAACGCCCGTCACGTGGTCTGCGGCGACGATCATCGTTTCGGGTATATGGGAGCCTGCGGCGTAAAAGAGCTGACAGCCTTCTGCGAGCGCAGCGGCATCGGGCTTACCGTGGTGCCGCCGGTCACGCTGCCGGACGGCCGGCGCATTTCCAGCACCGCCGTTCGCCAGGCCATCCTGGAGGGGGACCGGCCCCTGGCAGAGGCCATGCTGGGAAGAAAGCTGCCCGACGCGATATGGGAAAAGTATCCGCTGTAAATTGTAAATTGTTTCAGAATGATTACATAACTGTGTCGGATTTTATTGCAATCCGGCACAGTTTTTGGTATACTGATATAAGATCGGGGCAGAATGGGAAGTGGCCCCTGATTCGATCCTCCGTTTTTTCAGCCTTTCCGAAAGGAGATTCATCGTATGCAGTCTGCTTCCGCTTCGGCCCAGACCCGGCCCATGCTGTACGCTTTGCAGCAAAATATTCGCCGGGTGATCGTGGGCAAGGACGAAGCCATTGAATTATTGCTGATCGCCCTGGTATGCCGGGGCCACGTATTGATCGAGGACGTGCCGGGCGTGGGCAAAACCACCATGGCGGCGGCGCTGGCAAAATCGCTGCAGTGCAGCTTCAAGCGCATCCAGTTTACCCCGGATGTAACGCCCTCCGACGTAACGGGCTTTACCATGGTGAATTTGCAAACCGGCGAAATGGAGTTCAAGCCCGGCGCGGTGATGAGCCAGATCGTACTGGCGGATGAAATCAACCGCACCTCGCCCAAAACCCAGTCCTCCCTGTTGGAAGTGATGGAAGAAGGCCAGGTAACGGTGGACGGGGTGACCCATATGCTGCCCCGGCCCTTTATGGTGATGGCCACCCAGAACCCGGTGGATTTCGTGGGCACCTATCCCCTGCCGGAGGCCCAGATGGACCGGTTTTTCCTGAAAATCACGGTGGGCTACCCCACGGTGGAGGAAGAAATGGACGTGCTGGAACGCTACTCCGGCCAGATTTCCCCCATGCAAACCTTAACGCCCGTATGCGGCGCGGCGGACATCATTGCCATGCAGGAGCAGGTGGGCACGGTGTATGCCAGCCGGGAGGCCCGCAGCTATGTGGCCACCATGGTATCCATGACCCGCACCCATCCCGCGCTGCAGCTGGGAGCCTCCCCCCGGGGATCTATCGCGCTGCTGCGCGCCGCCCAGGCCTGCGCGCTTCTGTCCGGGCGGGATTACGTGCTGCCCGATGATATCCGGCACATGGCGCTGCCGGTGCTTTCCCATCGCCTGATCCTCACGCCCGAGGCCCGCATGAAGGGCGTTTCGGCCCAGCAGGTGCTTTCTCAATTGATCGAAACCGTGCCGGTGCCCACGGGCCGGGTATGACGCGCCGGGGCATGGCGGCCCTGGCCGCCCTGATCACCAGCGGATTCAGCGCGCTGTCCCTGGGCAACGCGCTGTATTGGTATATCGCTTTATTGCTGTCCTGCGCTCTCGTGTATGGGTTTATCAGCTGCCTTTGGGCCAGAAAAACGGCTTTTTGCCATCAGACACTCAGCTCCGCCACCGTGCAAAGAGGCGATAATGCCCATTTGTTTTTGCAGGCGGGGCATCGCTGTCCCCTGCCCGTTTCGCCCCTGGAGGGAGAATACCTGTATAACGGCGCTTCGGGCGGCTGCTTTTTCCCCGCCGCTCCCTTCCGCACCCATGAACGGCGCATCGCCCTGAACGTGCGCCATGTGGGCCAGTACGACGCCGGGCTATCCCGGGTGCTGATCCGGGATGTGTTCGGCTTTTTCCAAATGTCCCTGCATCCGGAGGGCGGCGTTTCGGTGCTGACCGTGCTCCCCCGGCCCTTTGAAATCGATAAGCCGCGCTTTACCCTGGGAGACGATGGCAGCGCCGCCCTGGGCCGAAGCCAGGAAGATTACAACGCGCCGGAGGACGTGCGGTCCTACCAGCCGGGCGACGCCATGAAGCGCATCCATTGGAAGCTTTCTTCCCGGCGGCGGGAGCTGGTGGTGCGCCGGTTTGAAACCCCCGCGCCCCCGGACACCCTGATCCTGCTGGACTGCGATACCCCCCTGGGCGGAGAAAACGTAAACGAAGGCAAGGAAAGCCTGCGGGACGCGCTGTGCGAAACCGCCGTGGCCGTGGCCCGGCTGCAAATGGAGGATGGAAGCCCCGTGCGCCTGCCCATTTATGGGGCTCGGGCCAACGAGTTTTCCTCCGATCACGCCGCCAGCCTGTCCCTGCTTCAGGAAATGCTGGCCTGCCAGCCCTTTGGCGGCGGCGAGGATTTTTCCCGGGTGCTGAACCTGGAATTGCGCCGCATGCGCCGCACCGGGGCCACCGTGATCATCACCACCCGGCTGAACGCCCAGATCGTGGAGGCGGTGAGCCATATCCGCCGAATGGGCCCCAGCGCCCGGCTGTATCTGGTCACTTATACTCCCGACGCGGCGGATTATCAGCCCTTTGTGACCCGCTTGCAGCATCATTTGGTGGAGGTATGCTATGTCACGCCCGCGTAAAATGGATTGGAAAGCGGCCGTGATGGAATATTGCACGGCCTTTCTTTTAACCCTGGGCATGAGCCTGACCATGCTGCGCGCATTGCTGCCCCAGCAGGCCGTTTGGCCAGCTGTTGTGCTGTGCGCCGTTTTTACCCTGGTCTTCCATGCCCTGTTTTCCCTGCCCGCGAAGCGCAAATGGATGCTTCCTGCGGGCGTTATCCTGATCCTGGGCCTGTGGGGCCTGATGGGCGGCGGCCCCCTCTTTACGGCGGTGCAGCTGGTCAAAGCGGCGTTTCTGTCCTTTCGGGGCATCCCGGACGCGGCGGCCCCTTATGCCGACACGGCGCGGTGGGCGGTATGCCTGCTGTTCGCGCTGCTGGGCGCTGCGCTGAATTGGGATCACACCCTGCCCATTTCCGTGTTCGCGGTGGTCACGGTGATCAGCCTGGCTTTCCTGCTCAATGCCCAAAAGGCGTTGGTGCTGTTCGCCCTGCCTGCGGCGGCAGGCCTGCTGCTCATGATGGCAGGCGAACAGGGCAAGCGCATTCCCGTGCTGCCTGTAGCCGCCCTGTTGGCCGTGGCCGCGTTTCTGCTGCTGCCCGGGCGGCCCCAGGCCATTGCTCCCTTCAGCGACGCAGCGGAAAGGATCCGCCAGTTCGTGGAGGATTATTTGCTTTTCAATGATTCCCGGGCCTCCTTCTCCCTGGCCTCCGAAGGCTTTCAGCCCCTGGACGAGCGCCTGGGAGGCCCCGCGGAGCCGGAGGATCATACCGTGATGGAAGTGACCGCAGACCGCACCGTGCTGCTGCGCGGCAAAACCTACGATGATTACAGCGGCCTGAACTGGTACGATTCCCTGTCCGCCCGGCGTTATCTGGCCGTTTCGCCCCGGTATGCCGCCCTGAAAACTGATCTGTTCGATTTGGAAAGGCCCCCCGCCGGCGCGGAAAACGTATCGCCCCAAACCCTGCACATTCATCTTTTGAATCAGGCCACCACCACCCTGTTCGCTCCCGCCCATACCCGCACCCTGCAGCTGGAAAGCCAGCGGATGGTGCTGTATTACAATTTGGCTTCCGAATGGTTCCTCACCCGCAACCTGCAAGCCGGGGACGATTATACCGTCACCTACCTGCCCTACGCGCCCGGGAACAAAGCGACGGAAGCGGCGGTGGCCGCCGCCGCCAACACGGAAGACCCCCACTGGACGGAGGTTTCCCAAACCTACCTGTCCATTCCCCGGCACATTCAGCAGGAAATTTTCGATATCGCCGCCAAAGCCACGGTGGGCTGCAGCACCCCTTATGAAAAAGCCCTGGGCATTCAGAATTATCTGCGGGAAAACTACCGCTATACCCTGAACACCCAGGTGCCCCCGGAGGGCGTGGATTTTGTGGCCTGGTTCCTGATCGGGGAAAAGCAGGGCTATTGCACCTACTTTGCCACCGCCATGACGGTGCTTTGCCGCATTGCTGGGCTGCCCGCCCGGTATGTGACAGGCTATCTGGCCGTACCGGGAGACGATGGGATCGCCCTGGTGACCGGTGAGGATGCCCACGCCTGGACCGAAGTGTATCTGAACGGCTTTGGATGGCTGGATTTCGATCCCACGCCCCGAAACGACAACCGGCGGGGGGACGATCCCGGCGGCAATCTGCCCGATGATCCCGACAATCCGCCCACCCCCACACCCGAGCCTACGCCGTCGCCTTCTCCCTCGCCGTCCCCTTCTCCGGCGCCCCAGAGCAGCCCTTCCCCTGAACCCACGGATCAGCCCCCGGACAGCCAGAAGGACGATGAGCCCTCGCCTACGCCATCCCCCGAAAGCGCGCCTACGCCCACCCCCGATCCCGGCCAACCGCCGCAGGATCGGAACCCCCAGCCGCCTTTCCCCTGGTGGTTCCTGCTGCTGATTCTGGCGGTCATTGCCCTGCTGGTATGGCGTTATTTCGCCACAGAGCCGGTGCGGTGTGCTTCCAGGCATCCTGATCAGGCCGTTCAGCTGCTGTTCGCCGCCGTATGCGCCTTGCTGGCCGCGCGCGGCTTTAACCGCCTGCCCCAGGAAACGCTGCACGATTTCGCTGTACGGACAGATCGGAACGCGGGCGACGCTTCCATTCCCGCCCTGCTGCCACTGACGGACGCTTACGCCGCCCAGGTTTACGGACGGCATCCCGCGGACACCCAGCCCTTCCTGGACGCGTACCTGTCCCTACGCGACGCCGCGCGCCCCTGGACCCGCTTCTTCCTCGTTCTTCGCCGAATGCTGCCTCAAAAACGGGATGCGCTGCGTTGAACCTGCCGCATGATCGTTTTCGCCCAGCAGAAAACCATCCAGCACCTCAACAAATTGAGATATGGTGAGATGGGATACGGCGGGGCTTTGCCCCGCACCCCACCAGGGTACTGAGTACCCTGGACCCGCAATTGCGGAAATTACTTGATGCACTGAAATAACAGTATTCCCGCTGTTGCGTTCAGGGTGGGTATCAAGGATTTCGACGCTCATGTCGCTTTCGGGCACGGCATCCTGCGGACGCCAAGCCGGATGCTTTGCATCCGGTGAAAATAAGCGAAAATGCCAGGGGAAAGGCCGCTTATCAGCCAAGTTGGTAAGAACCCAACAGCTTGGCAGCGGCTTTTCCCCTGGCATTTTCGCTTATTTTCATTGTGCCCGAAAGCTTGCTATATCTCGTCCCCAGCGCAGCACGCGGAAGTTGTCGGATATTACCCAGCAAATAACTTCGCGGAATGCTTCTTTGTTACTTTCTTCACAGAAGAAAGTAACCGTCCCCCTCTTCCACGACAAATCCCAATTTTCTGGCATTGTACAATCAATCAAATTCATGCAAAACGGCTGCCTGTTGATTCGGTCAGCCGTTTTTGAACGTACAAAAGAATTGTGAGACGAGTTGTTTACTGCTCCATTTGGCGGCCCACGATGCCGGCCGCGGTTTCCGCCACCTTAATTTCCGTATCGCCCATCCGGGCCCCCTGCTCCCGGGACAAAAGCAGCACCGCGCCGATGGCCTCCCCGTCCGCGATGATGGGCGAAACCACCTGCGCTGTGTAGCCGGACACGTCCTCTTCATTGGTCACGGGCACGATCTTGCCCCCGCCGGTCCGGTTGGAGGTCACGGTCTGCCGTGCCTGAATGGCGCTTTCCAAATCCGGGCTGATGGGCTTATCCCACAGCTCCTTTTTGCTCACGCCGCTGGCCGCCACCACCTGATCCCGGTCCACAATGCAGGCAATATGCCCCAGGGACCGAAACAGAGATTCCGTGTAATCCTTGGCAAAGGATGACATTTCGCCAATGGGGGAATACTTTTTCAAAATCACTTCCCCATCCCGATCCGTGTAAATTTCCAGCGGGTCACCGTCGCTGATCGTATTGACACAAAAGGCCCTGTTTCGCGTGTTTTTGGAGCGCTGGAGCAGCATGACCTGTCCCTTTGTGCCTCGTTTAAAATTTACGGCTTCCCCCGTTTCCGCATCTGTCACAGTGCCGGAATTCAGCAGGGCGTCGATATCCGCTTTCAGCTTTACGTCGATGTGATCGGTGTAAATCAGAATTTCCTCCACCAGGAGCCCCAGGTCCCGGGTATCCAGATGATCCTTTTCCAGGATTTCATCGAAGATTTGAAGGGCTGTCTTGGCTTTCCGGTTCACCCGAATGATCAGGTTCCGCCGGTTCTGGTTCAGGGTGATCTGGTTTTGCAAGCCGGTGATTCGTTCCACCAGGCTGCTTTCCATTTCATCGTAGGTTTCTTCCAGCAAAGCCGCCTGTTCGGGATGCTTCATCAGGTCGCGGATGCGCTGGCGCTTGGTGGCTTTCAGCTCCTCCTGCAAATCCTCCACCACGTCCGTCAGGTTCTTCACGCTGCGCTCCGCTTCGTCAATGTCCTCTTCCTCCTGGCTCAGCTCGCCGTTCAGCTTGTCGATCATTCCCTGTGCGTTGTCCCGCACCTTTTTCAGGTACATTTTCAGCAGCTCGTCCAGGGTGCTGGTCTTGGTGTAATGGCTGGTGCAGGCTTTCAGACCCCTGCGGTGATACGCCCCGCAATGGTAAGCGTCCACCCCCGTGGCCCGGCTCATGGTGAACATGGGCGATCCGCAGTCCCCGCAGCGAAGAAAACCGGTGTAGGCGTTTTCATTTTTTTTGATGCCGGTATAATCGCTGGCGGCCCGGCGGTCCATCATGTCCTTTACAGTAGCGAAAGTCCGGTAATCAATGATGGGCTGGTGATGGTTTTCCAGGACGATGTGCTCATCCTCGTCCCGCTTCACGTCCTTGCCGTTGATTTTCTTCCGGTAGTATTTCCCCTGGCGCAGGGTGCCGATGTAAAAATCATTGGTCAGGATGGTCTGCACGCTGATGATGCTCCACTCCGGGCGGCACTTCCGGTGATATTCCCTGCCCTTCATTTCCACGCGGGTTTTTTCGCTCATCCGGGGTGTGGGGATTCCTTCATCCGTCAGGCTGTTGGCGATGCGCTTGTACCCCCAGCCCCCCAAGTATCTTTGGTAAATCAGCCGCACAATTTCCGCTTCCGTGGGCACGATTTCAAACTGCTGGCTTTCCGTGACGATGTAGCCATAAGGCGCGGCGCAAATCCATTTCCCATCCTCCTGGCGGCGGCGCACCACGGCGCGCACCTTCTTGGACGTGTCGGTCACCGGCATTTCGTTGATCAGGAACTGGAACTGGATTTTCAGCCAATCGTCGTCGTTGGGGTAATCGATGCCGTCGCCGATGGAAATGATGCGCACCCCCGCGTCCCGCAGGTCCTCCAGCTCCACCAGGCCCCGGCTGTTCCGGCGGGAGAAGCGGGAAAAGTCCTTCACGATCAGGATGTCGATCTGGTGTGCCATCAGCTTCCTTCGCATCCGCTGATACCCGTCGCGCTGTTCAAAGGTGTAACCCGATTTATCCCTGTCCTCGTAAAACACCAATTCGCTTTCCGGGAACCGCTGCTTCACAAAGTCTGAAATGATGGCCTTCTGGTTCTCAATGGACGTGTTTTCCTGGTTCAGTTCATCGTCTACTGAGATTCGGGCGTATCCCGCTATGGTAAATCGTTCTATCAATGCTATCACTTCCAAATGAAGATTTCTTCATATATATTGTAACACAGAGAACGATCCTTGACAAGATACGATTTTTCTCACCGCCAAAGGTATTTCCGCCACAGGCGGTCTTGGGCGATTCGTCCCTTACCAAGAAAGCTGCCTTTTTCATATATCATTTAATCATCTTCATCAAACAAGCTTGTTTAGATGACCGCCTTTTCATGTACCATTCTATCCTGCTCCAGCTTTTTCTTATTATACTGGAGCAGCTCCAGCGTCAGCTCCGATAGCTCCCCTTTGCCGGAGAAAAAAACGGATACCAGATACTTTTTTCTTTTGTATTCCGCGTACAGCGCTTTCAGCTTTTCTTTCGTCCCAGGACTCTCCTGATCCGCATGGTTCAGCCACACGCAGACGATTTTTTCTTTTGCGTGTACGTCGATCTGCATCCGTTCTCACCTCCCTTCTATTGTTTTCCTTCATTATTTTTTTATACAGTTCATGGTTTCGCTGCACCGTTTTTGTGCTTCCTATGAAAGCGCGTATATTGGATCCAGGCTGTTCAGTTTTCAAGATTCGCTTCGGCGCTGTCACCGAATGTGTGCTTCGTACAATTCATGTAACCAGGAAACATTCTGGTTTTCTTAGGACGGTTTACGCCGCACCAGATCACTTTAGGCATCCATGAAAGCAATTCACTTGCTCTTGCAAGCATTACAGAGTTTATCTGGTCACATAAACATTATACCATTCAATGAGAACGAATGTTGGTGTATTTCCCACCCATTCTGCGGTATCTTTGGTGTATTTCCCACCCTTTTCTCAAATATACATGTATACATGGTAATACTCCGGCGTGGGAATTCTTCACCAGTGCGGTTATAAAAAAGCATGTCTGCTTTTCCAGCACCATAAACATTATAATGGGACTATTCGCTCTCGGTTGGCGGAATTTCCACCATTCCCTCATCAATTACTTTTCTCCTGACATTCCAGAACCTCTATCGTCTCTGCTTGATCAGTCTTTCGGTCCACAATTTGATCCCTCCTTCCTTTCGCCTCCATGATAAACTTTAAAGGTGAAAAAACCCTTCACCTTTAAATCAGGTTTTTCAAAAAAGTTTTCGA
Source organism: Clostridia bacterium (assembly GCA_030537395.1). GTDB lineage: Bacteria > Bacillota > Clostridia > Christensenellales > Aristaeellaceae > RUG563. The sequence goes on from JAUNMW010000025.1 coordinate 9,201, forward strand.
CAAAAATTGACAAGCAATTGAATCGACATTTTTCGTCATTTCCTTTCTTTATTCTAGGAATAGAGCACTTCATGGAGCAGAGCACCCTTCCCATTCCCTATGGTAAATGTTAAAGGTGCAGAATCCCTGCACCTTTAAAATCATTTTTCTTAAAAAAACGTTCGACACAATTCGTAATGAAGAATTAAAACGGCGGTGAACGTGAATAAATAATGTTGACAGCCGTTTTAATTGCGATTATAATTTAAAGCGGCGGTGAAATGTAAATAATCTTCTTCGCAGCCGGTTAAAGTAATCGGGGGAATGTAAATGATCGGGCGGGAAAAAGAAGTCAAGGAACTGAACAAACTGTATGACCGGAACCGCGCGGAGCTGGTAGCTGTCTACGGACGACGCCGCGTGGGAAAAACGTATTTGATCGACGAGACCTTTGCGGGCAGGATCACATTCCGCCATGCCGGTCTTTCCCCAGCGGATGAGGACGCGAAGGGGCTCCTTCGGGCGCAGCTGGATCATTTTTATAATTCATTGATTCTATTTGGCATGGAGAAAAGCAAAAAGCCGGATAACTGGCTGGACGCTTTTCTGCTGCTGGAACAATTTCTGCAAAAAATAGACGACGGTTCAAGGCAGCTGGTGTTTCTGGATGAACTTCCCTGGCTGGACACGCCGCGGTCAGGATTTATCCGAGCCTTTGAAGGCTTCTGGAACAACTGGGGCTGCCATCGGAAAAACCTGATGGTCATTGTGTGCGGCAGCGCCAATTCCTGGATGATGAATAGTCTGATCAACAATCATGGGGGCCTGTATAACAGGGTGACTTATGAAATCAAGCTCGCGCCCTTTACGCTGCGGGAGTGTGAAGCCTTCTTCCAGGCAAACAATATCAGGCTTTCGAGATATGATATTGCCCAGAGCTACATGATCTTCGGCGGCATTCCATATTATCTTGGGTATTTCGATGGCGAATACAGCTTAGCCCAGAATGTGGACAGGATCATTTTTGCCAGAAACGCGAAGCTGAAAGACGAGTATGACAGGCTGTACCAATCGGTGTTTATCAACCCGGACACGGAAAAGGCCATCGTAACTTTCCTGGCAACCCGCAATGCCGGCTTTACCAGAAAGGAAATCACCGAAAAGCTCGGCATGTCCGACGGAGGCAGGCTGTCCAAGAACCTGAACGCGCTGATCGCCAGCGATTTTGTCGTGAAATATGTGCCCTTTGGCATGGGGAAGCGGGAGGAACATTATAAAGTTGTCGATCCATTTTGCCTGTTCTATCTGCATTTTATCCGTGAAATCAACGAGGGAAGCGAATCCTTCTGGCAGGAAAACGTGACCGCCCAACCCGTCGTTACCTGGCGGGGGTTGGCTTTTGAACACGTTTGTTTTAATCACATTCCTCAGATTAAAAAAGCGCTGGGCATTTCCGGCGTCATTACCTCTGCCTCCGCGTGGTCCAAACGGGAGGATGATCAGGAAGGAACTCAAATCGATCTCCTGCTGACTCGGAACGATAACGTTCTGAACATGTGCGAAATCAAGTTCTATGGTGGCAAATATACTGTAAAAAAAGACGATTACCTGACGCTGCTTGGCAGGCAGGAACTCCTGATGGGCAAAGTAAGCCCCAAAATTACGATTCGCAGCACGCTCATTACCACTTACGGCCTGACGCAAAATGAATACAGCGGTGCATTTACCAACGTGATCATGCTGGATGATCTGTTCGCTGAATGAAATAACCTATGACTCAAAGCGTTTGAAAAAAGCTCTCTGGCGATATGTTCACAAGAACAATGATCGCGCAGGAGCTTTCTAACTGATCCTTTCCCATAACTTTCATGAAGCAAGTGACGAATACTCAGAGAATCATTGAATGAAGCGGAGTGATTGAAATGAAAAGCATCCTGATTGCCGATACCACCCGGGAAGAACGGGAGCAGACCGTGGCCGAGTCCATCGGGAACATCGATGGTCTGTGCGACGGCTGCAGCCCGGGGCTTATCGAAATGTACCAGGCATACATTGACGGCCGCAAGGAGCTGCGGGAAATCAACATGGAATTCAACGCCCGATATACCCGCGGCGCGATAGGGCCCGACAAGAATGGCTGCGATTACGCAAATCAATAGAATACACAATAAAGCATCGGCGGCATTATGGAGCACAACAGCGTTCAAAGAGGTGAGCCTATGGATTATCAGATCATTCAGATGAACGAAAACACCTGGAGAATCGAGGACGGCGACGTGCGTTTCTTCCTGCTGGCAGGCACGGAAAAGGCGCTGCTGATCGATTCCGGGATGCAGGTGCACAGCGCAAAGGACATTGCGGAATCATTGACAGACCTGCCGGTTTCCCTGCTCAATACTCACGCCGATATGGATCACATCGGCAGCAACGAGCAGTTTGCGTGCTTTTATATGCACCCGGCGGAAGAAGCAAATTACAAACGCAGCGGAAAACCGGGGACGATCCTTCCCGTCCGGGATGGGGACGAAATGGACCTGGGCGGCAGAAAGCTGCGGATCATTCACCTGCCGGGGCACACCGCCGGCAGCATCGCCGTGCTGGATATTCAAAACCGGGTGCTGATCAGCGGCGACCCGGTGCAGGAACACGGCCGCATCTTCATGTTTGGTGTGCACAGGAATATTCACGACTACATCCAAAGCCTTGAAAAGCTAAGCGCCATGGACGGTTTCGATGAATTGTGGCCGTCCCACGCCGATCTTCCCATTCAGCCGGAGATTATCGGCAAGCTGCTGGATGGGGCGAAGAAAGTGGTGCAGGGCGAGATTCCCGGAACCATCGGAGAATTCCACGGTATGAAATTCTATGTCTATGATCTTGGCTTTACCGTGCTGCTGGGCGACGAATAGTAATTGAAAAAGTTCTTTACGCACGTAAAACACCTACCATTCTCTAAGAGCAAACAGCCGGGATGCGAGAAAAGGGTTGCATCCCGGCTGTCTTTAGATCAATTCATTATTCTCAGCATCGTCTATCTTGGCGATAAACTATTTCAAGCAGGGCTTTTCTTCCTCCTGCCTGATCGTTGATCTCAAAAACAAATTGCATGCAATGCTTTATTTCAAAAGCGCTTTGATATTCCGGGGACTCAACGGAAAAGCTGTGTTTCAAGCGGCCTTGATCATCCGCACTGTTCATATAAAGGGTCCGATTGCTATCATTACAGGAATGTCCCGACAAAAAAGGCAAGCGGGGCATTGTGGGGTCATAAACCCCAAATGCGTCTTGTTGGGAAGAATCCCCAAGCCCCAGGATCGCATGGCAAACCATGCGGCTGCGCTTTTTTCAAAATGCTTCGTTCCTTTCAGAGAGAGGTATAATTGCCTTCAAAGAAATCTGTTATCACTTCCTACATGATATTGATTCCATGCTGCTCATTGATCATTGCAGGTAAATTAAGCTGAAATTCTTTATTCCATTCAATAGAAAAAGCCCCTGACAAAAGCCATAGGGCAATGGTATTGGAACTCTACGGTCAGCTTCCAGATACGGTCTGTCACATGCATTCAAACTGAATAGAATCGAGTTCCAGGATTTCTTTATCGTGCGCCGCGGAAAACGCAAGCTTGATATCCATTTCCCCGTGCAATACCATGGGCGTTGATTCGATCCGCTCATGTTCCGTGCCGCATAAACGCAAGCGCGCTTTGACTTCTCCATTGGCTATAACGGAAACCTCCCCCGGATTCAAAAAGCTGCCGCTGAGTATGATTTTCCATTTTCTGCCTTCTCCAAATTGATAAAAGCGGTACGCCACGGCTGTGCCATGAACCACGTTTACCAAGGGATAATTGTTTTCCTTTTCCGTGAAGTACGCGCCGCCCCACACACGATATCCATAGGCAGCCGATAGCTTATCTTTCGGATTCAGTCCATCCCCAAAGCCATTGGACGTAATGACCGCGGTTCTGATCCATCCATTTGCTTCATCCACCGTGATGCGCTCTGCCCGCGCTCTCCGGTTATACTGAGTGTTATTGGATGAACCGTGATAGAACACATACCATTGATCCTGGATTTTCAGGATGGAACCATGATTGTTCCAGGTTTGGGGATCGACCCCGGTATTGTCAATGATCGTGCCGCGCCGTTCATAGGGGCCTTCGACCCACTTGCTGACGGCGTAATCCAGGCAGGTGGGCCGTCCGCCATGATTGGGAAAGCGCAGCGTATATTCGCTGGCATAAACCAGCGTGTACCAATCGCCGATTTTGCGAAGGGACGAGCCCTCATGGAAGCCCTGCATTTCATCCTCGTTGGAAATCAGCGCGTCCACATAAGTCGAGGCGTCCAAGGTGCACATATCATCGTTCAGTTTCGCCAGGTGACATTTGAATTGTCCCCAGGTATAGTAGTAGCTTCCATTGTCCTTCAGCACGGAGGGATCAATGCCCGCGATGGGTTGGCCATTCATGGTGATCCGCTGAGCATTTCCAAAAGGGCCATAAGGATGCTCGCTTTCGGCAACGCCCTCGCTGCCGTCGGAAAGACAGAAATACAAGTAGTATTTCCCGTCTCTCTCTGCTACATCTGGTGCATACAGCAATTCACTACTCCACGGCACGCCGTCCGCAACGCCCTCCTCCAGGCAAGAATCGTCGGAAGCAAAAATCGGGCCGTGATCCGTCCATTCCTCCAAGCGATCCACCGGAGCGGAATACGCATGATACCGATGACTGCAATACGCTCCCCCAAACTCGTCCTTTGACCCGTACAGATAAACCCGGCCACCAAACAGCTTTGGCTCCCCGTCAGGAATATAAATGGAAAGCGGCAGATAGGGATTTCTGTTTCCCGTTATGGCAGTCTGAGTCAATTTATTTCCTCTTTTCTATCCATATTTCCGATATCCGAGGTGTCTGCTTTTTTGCATGTATCAAGGCTCAACAATGACTTTGATGGATTCATCGCTCATCTGCATGAGGATGGCGTCCTTCAGCTGCTCCACGGGAAAAGAATGGGTGATGATTTCTTCCAGCCTTATTTTCCCCTGATTGATCAATGCAACAGCCCGGCCATGGGTATCCGGATTGATCATGGAACCAATAATCTTCAGTTCTTTTTGGTACACCTCTTCCAAAGAAAGCTCATGGAATGTGCCTGCCTTGGGCACACTGAACAGCAGCACGGTGGTGCCGCGTTTGGCTGCCTCAAAAGCCTGGCGCACGGCCGTCGTATTGCCAACGCATTCAATGACCACATCCGTACCCGGCTGGCCGATGAAGCCGCGAATCGCTTCCGAAACATTTTCATGGACAGGATCGATGGTATCGTCAGCGCCGAGCTTTAATCCGATTTCTCTGCGCATGGCCACAGGCTCGCTGAGAATCACGCGGGAAGCCCCGCTGAGCTTCGCCAATTGCACCATCATCAAGCCGATCGCTCCGCCGCCGATGACGCATACCGTGTCACCTACGCGGATTCCCGCCCGGTCAATGCCATGCAGGCAGCAAGCCAACGGTTCTGCCATCGCCCCGTATTTCAGCGGCACGGATGGCGCGAGCTGATAGCATTGGCTTTCCGGAACAGCACAGTATTCTTCAAAGCCGCCGTTTCGATTCACGCCAACGGCATACAGATTTTCGCAAAGCTGCTTTTTCCCTATCTGACAGTAATGGCATTTTCCGCAGTAGCTGTTGGTATCGATGGAAACATGATCCCCTTCCTGGATGTTTTTTACACGTTCGCCAACCTTCACCACGGTTCCCGACAATTCATGTCCCAGCACCACGGGAGGATGAACTTCCGCCGAGCCCTTATCCCCGTGATAAATATGCACATCCGTTCCACAGATGCCGCAGGCGGCTACCTTTACCAGGACATCATTCTCCCCGAGCTCAGGCACGGCTTCTTCCCGCAGCCCAAATTGCCCATTGCCCAGGAAATAATTCGCTTTCATGGTCAGCCCTCCGATATGTGCCTATTTTTTCTCTTGGTGTCTATCTGAGCGTTCCAGATGTTTTCCGGCGACGCGCCGTGGAAGAATTGATTCTTGTCCATTATCGGGAAGGGCAGCGCTTCCGCGTTGCTTACTTCTTCCCGGCTGCCGTCCGCTTTCATTCTCCAATTCATCTGCTGAGGTCGGCAATGGGCAGCACATTTGGAAAGGGTGGTATCTTCTTTTTCATACACAAAGGAAAGCGCCTTGGTATCCCGCACGTTGTCCCCAAGGAAGAAAGCATACGCGCCGTTTTCCGACACCCAGGCGTATCGATACACCGCGCCTGTATCGTCATAACTGGCTTGTCACTTACATTGATCATGATGATCTTACCTTCGTACTTCTACCAGATATACTATAACACAGGTTGGAAGGTATCTCAATACCATATGAGGTTCTTCTTGTTCCATGTCTATTCCATATTTGCTTTTCTCTGCTATAATTAGCGGCTGATACGATACTGGCCCGAGAAAAATACATCGCTATCTGATAAAGCAAGCACTTCTTCTCAAATTTATTCTTTATCTCTAAAAACAACCGACAGCTATGAATGATTCTCCATTCTTTACTGTATCGACTCCATTATCCCGTGGCTGTACCTCTTCATGAACTGTTTTTCGTTTGCTTCGCTTTACAATCTGTATCATTGTGTACCATCAGTATCAAGTTCCCTGTTCCATGATTTATAGGCAAAGTTCTTAATTGCTTCCCCAATAAAAGCTTGAATTCCAAACAGGAAAGCAAAAGCGAAATGATTCAGAAAACTGTAGGAGCGGATACCTTTATTTCTGGTGAAATATATTCAAAAATTTATTGGTACAACAATAATATCGTTATTGAGCAGTTCATCCGGCTTGTATTGCTTCAGCAAGATTCACGCGTTCTCCCTGATCAGTTTCCAGATCTGACAGGAACATAGGCGCTCTCTGCTCTTCACCCTCAACAAGTCTGACATTGATTACCAGCTTATATCTGCCTTTACGGATGGCTGTCTGCCCGTCCATTTCCCAGAAAATAGAGTCATGTGTTTTTTCTTCACCGCCGCGGATCATGTCGAGCATGCTTTCCCCGTCCAGGCAATACTGTGAAACATCGCCCCCCGCATGCTTCCAGCACAGTGGGGAAAACATCCATGGAAGCATGCGGTGAATCGATCACGCGTCCAGCCGGAATATGCCCTGGCCAGCTGACGATCGCCGGAATACGGATACCTCCCTCAAACAGGTTGTATTTGTGTCCTGTAAAAGCCCCGGTCGTACCTCCATAGTAGGGATCTTCCCTGCCATCCAGCCAGTTTCTTGACTCATGGGACGGACCGTTGTCGCTCTGAAAGTATATCATTGTATCGTTCAGCAAGGATCACAGGTAGCCCTATCCTTTGATGGCTCCCACCATAACGCCCTTAACAAAATGCTTCTGTACAAAGGGATATAGGCAGATAACAGGCACGCTGGCAATGATGATGATGGCGTATTTCATGGTTTCCGCCGCCATCATTTTTTCATACAGCCCCGTTCCGTCGCCCTGGGCCAATTCCTGGTTCTGCAAAAGGATTTCCCGCAGGATCACCTGCAGGGGCATCCGGGAGCGATCCTTTAAATAAATGAGGGCGTTGAAATACTCATTCCAATGGGCCACGGCGTAAAACAGCACCATCACCGCGATGATGGACCCGGACAGGGGCAGCACCACGCGGAACAGGGTCTGCAAATCGGTGCAGCCGTCCAGATAGGCCGCCTCCTTCAGTTCGCCCGGGATGCTGGATTGGAAGAAATTTTTCATTACCAGCATATTATAAGTGGCAATGCCCGTGGGCAGCAGCATGGCCCAGATGGTGTTGTACATGCCCAATTGGCGCACCAGCAGATAGGTGGGGATCAGGCCCCCGGAAAACAGCATGGTGAAGGAGGCCACGAAGGTGAGCGTGCCCCGGAAGGGCGTTTCCTTGCAGCTTAAGGGATAGGCCATCATGGTGGTGAGCGCCAGGTTGACCGCCGTGCCCAGTACGGTATACAGGATCGTATTGCCATAGCCCATCCAGATGCTGCTTTCCGCGATGACCATCTGGTAGCTTTCCACTGAGAAATTTTTAGGCCAGAACAGCACCCGGCCCAGCAGCACGTCCTCCGGCTTGGAAAAAGACGCGATCACCGTAAAATACAAAGGATACGCCACGACCAGAATCAGCAGGACGCTCAGGAAAAGGATCACGGCCTGGAAGATCCGGTCTCCAACAGATTCCCGAATGTGGGAGGGACGATGCGCAGCGGATTTCATCATGCAGATCACCTCACCATAAGCTTTCATCCAGCGCGCGGCGGCACACGGTGTTGGCGGTCACGATCAGGATCAGGTTGACCACAGAATTCATCAGCCCCACCGCCGTGGCGTAGCTGTAATCGCCCTTCTGAATGCCGTTTTTGTATACCAGGGTAGAGATGATCTCGCTGGTGCCGATGTTCAAATCGTTTTGCATCAGCAGCGCCTTTTCAAAGCCAATGGTCATCAATTGGCCTATGCGCAGGATAAACAGCGTAACAATGGTGGGCAGGATGCAGGGCAGGGACACGTGGATGATTTTCTGCCAGCGGGAGGCCCCGTCCACCGTGGCGGCTTCGTACAGGGCGGTGTCCACCCCAGCCAGGGCGGCAATATAAATGATGGCGTTCCAGCCCATGTTTTGCCATACGTTGCTGATCACGTACAGGGGCCGGAAATATTTCTCCGATTCCATCAGCGGGATCGGTTTCATGCCCAAGGCCTGAATGAACAGGTTGATCACGCCGTAGCGCTGATCGGTAAACAGCTTCAGCATGCTTACCACCACCACGATGGAAAGAAAATAAGGGATATAGGTGATGTTCTGCAGGATTTTCCGGAACCGAAGGCTGTTGATTTCGTTCAGCATCAGCGCCAGAATAATGGGCGCCGGAAACCCGATCGCCAGGCAGCCTAAATTGATGGCCAGGGTGTTCCAAATGGTGCTCCAGGCGTAATAGGAGGTAAAATACCGGGTAAAATGACGCAGCAAAGGAGAGGCCCAGGGGCTCCCCAGGATTCCCAGCCGTACTTTATAATTTTTGAATGCCAGCTGCACCCCGAACATGGGCACATAACAGAAAATGATATACCACGCCACCGGGATCACCAGCAGCGCCAGCAATTGCCAATGGGCCAATACTCGTTTTTTGAACCAGCGCCCCGCGCTGGGCCTGGCTATGGGATGCGCGGACATACTTTCCCTTCCTTCCTTGGAAAAAGAAGAGGGAGAGGGCGCGCCCTCTCCCTCCGGGGTTCAGATCGGTATTGCGATTATTGATAGGTATCCAGCCGTTCCTGATAGATGCCCACCCATTCCTGCAGGCCCATGCTTTCCAGGGTGCTGCAATAGGTGTCCCATTCATCGAAGCTCATTTCGCCGCGGATGAATTTGGCGGCGCAGGACTTCATGTAGGTGGTGATATCGGTGTCCAGGATCAGCAGCCGCTCGTTCACATCCGTGTCAAACAGGGGCTCGGCGTAAAGCACAAAATCCATATAGGGGTCCAGGGCAGCCTGGGCAGCCTGGGTGGTGGGAGAGCAGACAGCGATGCAGTTGCGGTCGTTCAGGTACTGGGGAGAGCCGCCGCCGGGCCAGATGCAGAACTGGGCGATGGTGGGGCCGGAGCCGTTGGGATTGTTCAGGATGCCGTCCACATAGACGGGATAGCCGTTTTCATCCCGGGTCCAGGTCTTGCCTTCAATGCCGTAGCGCATCAGGTAGCTGCCTTCTTCGCTGAACAGGTAATCGATCCAGCGCATGGCAGCTTCGGGATAATCGCAATCGCAGGTGATGGCGAAGGTGCCCATATCGCGGGCCACAGGGCCGCTGCTCACATAGATGGTATCGCTGTTGCCGGCAAAGGGAGCAATGCCGATGTAGTTGGTGGAATCAAAGGCATCGTCGGCCTGATTGAAGAAAATCCCCATCATCTGGCCGCTCATCTTGGCATTGAACTTGGAATACTCCTGGGTGAAGATGTCGGGGTCCATCAGGCCCTCTTCATACATCTTGTTGCTCCACTGAAGCAAAGCCTTGAATTCGTCGCTGGTCAGCCAGGAGGTCAGGGTCTTGCCGTCCTCGCTCAGGTTCATTTCCTGACCGAACTGATACTGCAAACCATACATTCCAGCGAAATCGCTGATCCAGGCGGACAGATCAGAGGCGGCGATGGCAATTTCGTCCGCTTCGCCGTTGCCGTTCGCGTCGTAGGTTTTAAACGCGCGAAGCACTTCTTCCAGTTCGTCAAAGGTGGTGGGCACTTGCAGGTTCAGCGCTTCCAGCCAAGCGGTATTGCACCAGATCTTCTGGGTGCGGGCGGCGTTCACGGCGATGATGGCGGCCAGGGCATAAATGTGGCCGTCAGGCGCCGTGATGCGGCCTTCCACATCCGGATATTTTTCCATCAGAGCGGTGTAGTTGGGAGCGTACTCCTTGAGCAGATCCTCCAGGGGCAGCAGAACACCTTCGTCGCCGTACTTGATGATCTCGGTGCCGCTCAGGCCCGGGGCTACCAGCATATCGTCGTAGGTGTCGTTGGTCCACATTAGGGCCTTGGCTTCGTCATAGCCCTGGGAGGGGACCTGGTTGAATTCCAGGGTGATGCCGGTCATTTCCTGGTATTTCTGGAAAAAGTCCATGGTGGACCATTCCGCGTGAATGGCGCCCTGCTTGCCGAAGATGGACAGGGTGATGGGCTCGGTGACAATGGGCAGCTCGCTTTCGGTGTTCAGCACGTCCTTGGTATCCGCCAAGGCGAAAAGCGGCGTCATGCAAAGCACGAGCACAAGGCATAACAGTTTTTTCATTCCCGGTTCAGCTCCTTTTCTTTTTGCTTGGAGGATAAATCGATCCTCTTTGTTGATTTGATTGTACCATGTACACACGTGTTTGTCAATATAATATTTCAAAATGTTATGATTTTCTTTTTATTGTTACGTCTATGTACACAATATATCAATTCGTGTACATTGCAGTTTTCTCCTTTTATTGCCAGAAAATGGTGCTGGACTTACGCCAGCATCCGAACGGCATTGTACACGCAGATGGCGAAAATGACGATCAGCAGGCCGATGAACAGCCGATCCGTAAGATGTGCGGACAGCTTTTTGTGTAGATGGGCGGAAAGCAGCCCGCCTGCCGCTCCTGCAAGCACCATGGCCGCCAAAACGCTCCAGGAAAAAGCGGGAACGACGCCGGTGATCAGGCTGAAAATCAAGCTGGCAAGCTGACTGAGCAGGATGATCAGGATGGAATTCACCGCCGCCTTTTTCGTATCCATGGAAAAAAAGTAATACAGCACCGCCAGATTCATGGGCCCCCCGCCGATGCCCAGGAAGGAGGAGCAGATGCCCAGCATAAGCCCGATGAAGCCGGGGGCGGCGATGCCCCCTACATTTTTCGCGGAGATCCGGGCCTTATTCAGCACATACAGCAGCGTTCCTAAAATCAGCAGTCCCAGCACCATGGCCTGCACCGCGCCGACCATTCGGTCCGCGTTCAGGGCGGCCTTCAGGCTGGAAAAAACCTGCTTTCCCGCAATACCGCCCACCGCAGCGCCGATGCCCAAGGGGACGCTCCGGGCGGTATCCAGCTCGCAGCCTCTGCGGTTTTTCAGCACGTTCAGGCAAGCCATGGCAAGCACCGTCAGGCCGGATAGGAAAGATACCGTGGATACGGACATGATGCCGATGGAATCCAGCAAGGGCTTGATGACCACGCCGCCGCCGATGCCGCAGATACCGCCAATGGTGCTTGCGGCAAGGCAAATGACAAATACAAGAGCAGTCGTCATCATAGTCGTTTTTCCTTTCAGCCCCCGCAGGGATGGGCCGGGGCGCTATCCCGGTAATGGCTGTTTTCCTCAGGATTCTTCATGCACAGGTGCACGGCGGCGGTGGTGAAGGTTTTGGGCAGGGCCAGGATATTGGGATTTTCGCCCACATATTTCCGCTTGGCGTCCTCAATGGCCTCCTCGACGGTGGCACGGGTTTTCAGTCCCATGCCCCTTGCGATGCCGGGCTCCCGGGCCCCGATGATGTAGATGGCGCTGGTGTGCATTTCCGCCAAGTGGCCGCAGCTCATCATGCTGAACCCGTGGAAGGGGTGGAAGGCGTTGGCGTAGCGGTATTTGCGAATGTATTCCTCGTTGGTGGCGAAATATTCGCCGTAGCGGTTCATGTCCGGTAAAATCTGCATAGAATCGTGCTGGAACATTTCATACAGTTCCTTTAAATAGGGCCACCGTTCCTCGTGGAACCAGCCATCGCAGATGGAGGGCACGATGAACACGCAGTGATCGGAAAGCACCCGCTTATGCCGGATCACCTGGGCGGACAGGGCCTGCATCATCTGGATAGGGTTGGTGCCCATGCCGTCGCCGTAGTGAAAATTGGTGGGCATGCCGAATACCACGATATCGTATTTCTTTTCCGCCCAGTGCACATAGGTTCGCTTATCCGCCATTTTCCAGGATACGGGCTGCATTTCCTTCGCCCAGCCGGAATTGATTTCGATTTGGCGGGATTTGGTGTCCAGCACGGCGTCGCAGCAGAAGAATTTCTTGCCCATTTTTTCTTCCATGTGCATGCCCTGCTGATCGAATTTATCCCGCATGAGGCTGCTAGTGGAAACGGGTACAAAGTCCGGCCGGTGCATCACCTGGGGCACGTGGTGGGCGGCGATGGAGCGCCAATGGCTGATGCCGGTGGCGCAGTGCTTGTAGCCGCCGGAATAGCCGCCGTAGGGGTTGCCCTGGGTGTGGCCGATCAGAATCGCCACGTCGGCGTCGAACACATATTTGTTCATGATCACGTGGTCGCCCTGGGCGGTAAAGCCCAAGTCTACCAGGTGGTCCCAGTCCTCGCTGTCGTGGCTGGTGATCTGGCCGGAATACCAAAATTCGTTGAACAGCTCATCGCCCAAAATCTGCCGGGCTTCGTTCATGGGGGTACGGGGATGCAGGCCGTTGGAAAACAGCAGCAGGATATTTTCTTTTTGGATGCCCGCGCTGTACAATTCATCCAGGCAGGCCCGGATGGCCACCTTCCGGTGGCTGGTGGGCTGACAGCCGCCCTTGACGATATCCGGGATCACGAACACCACGTTCTTTTTGCCCTTGGCTACCTCCTGAAGAGGCTCCATACCGATGGGATGGCGGATGGAGTCCAGGGTGGCCCGGTACAGGCTGTCCCAGTCCTGGGTCAGGCAGGGAGGATCGGGCACCGTTTCGCCGGGGATGAACACATCGGTGGTATCGGGCAGATTGGCGGTCATGAATCCGTTGCCGTATTCAAATTGAAGCTGCATGGCTGATCCTCCTCACTGTGCGCAGTTAAGCATGTAAATGCGGATAATGTCCAGGTATTCCTCGGGATAGAAGCCGATTTCCCCCTGGAAGCGGGTCAGGGCGATCAGGCCCCCGTCGATTTCGGGAATGGAGGCCAGCATGGCCGCGTTGTCCTGCTTGAGCCCGCCGCCGTATACCACGTCCATGCCCCCGGTGCGCGCCTTTACGAATCGGGCGATTTTTTCGATATACGGTTTGTCCGCCGGCGTTTTCCCGGGCCCGATGGACCAGATCGGTTCATAGCCGATCACGATTTTGCTTGTATCCGCGCCTTGCAAGCCCTGATCCAGCTGGGCGCCCAGCACATCTTCCCACTCGGCTTGTTCCTCGCTTTTTTCGCCGACGCAGTACAGAACGTTCAGGCCTGCTTGCTGGGCGCACAGGATTTCCTGGTTCAGGATGCGGTACACCGCTTCAGCGGCTTTTTTTCCCGTGACCCCGGCTTCCGCCAGGATGCCTATTTTATCGTTTCGTTCTTCGCAATGGCCGATCAGCACGCTTTGGCAGCCCGCCTCCTTCATGGCGTTGGCCGTGCGATTGGCGGTAAACGCGCCAAAATTGCCGCCCACGGCGGTATCAGCCCGGAACACCCCCTGGCAGCCCACTTGCAGGGGGCTGCCCGCCGTCCTTGCGGCTGCGGCGGAAAGGATATGAGCCTCCGGAAAATACATCACGAATTCCGCGTCGGGGTAGTCCTTCAGCGCTTCCTGGGCGCTTTCCACGATGGTTTTTCCCCAATCCGCCATGGGAGCCAGCCGGTTCACGCCGCCGTTTGCCGGAGAAATATCGAACCGCTTCAAATTCAAATAAATGTGTTTCATGTTTTCTCCCTTCACACCCATTGGGTGATGGTCGGAAGCTGATTGCCGATCATAGGACGGCACCAGCGCAGGAAGGCATCTGTTACGTTATACCGGGCCAGGTATTCCGGAGGCAGCGGCCGTTCATGCAGGGTCAAGCCCTCCAACGGGATCAGGATTTCTTCACATTGATACGGTTCATCCGATACCCGGCGCAGCCCCGCCATCATGCCGCCCGTGCCTTCCAGCACAGTGCGGGCGGCCAGGGCCCCCAAGCTTTCCGCCTCCGTCCGATCGACCAGAGAAGCCATTTCCCCGCAGCACCGGCCCAGGATGCCCGGCGTTTCGCACCGGGCCTTGATGCCCAGCTTTTCGATCACCAAGCGGCTCAAATACTGGGAAACCGCCCCGAAATACACCGCCCGGCCCGAGGTAAACAGCGGCGGGGCCACGGGTGTTCCATCGGCGTAGCGGATGCCCTCGCTGACGGCCACCACCACGCCGCGGCCCTGTTTCCATATCCGGGTCACTTCTTTAAGGAAATCCGCTTCGTCAAAAGGTACCTCGGGCACAAGAAGCAGATGGGGCGCGTCCCCGGCCTTTTCCCGGGCCAGGGCGGACGCTGCCGCGATCCATCCCGCGTTGCGGCCCATATATTCCACGATGCACACATGGATGGGCAGGGCGGCCACGTCCGCCGCGATTTCCCGCATGGACACCGCCGCGAACCGGGCGGCGCTGCCAAAGCCCGGGGCGTGATCCGTCAGATCCAGATCGTTATCGATGGTTTTGGGAATGCCACCCACCAAAATACCGTCCTTCCGGCACGCTTCCCATAGCTTGGCGCAGGTGTCCATGGTGCCGTTGCCGCCTGTCAAAAGCACATAGCCGATCCCGTGCTTTTTGAGCACGCGGACAATATCGGCGTAATCCCCTTCCTCCAGGGGCGTGCGGGAGGTGCCGATGGCGGAGGCAGGCGACGCGGTCAGCGCTTGCAGCGCGGTTTCGTCCAGCCCGGTCAAATCCATGAAGCTTTCCTTCAAAATGCCGCCGGTGCCGCAGGCCGCGCCAAGGATGCCGTCCACCTTGCCTGAACGCTGGGCTTCCCGAACCGCCCCGACCAGAGAAGCGTTGATCACCGCGGTAGGCGCACCGCCGTGGGCAATGAGCAATTGAGCCATAAGCACTCCTTATAACGAAGTAGTTTCCCCCACCCCCCTTCCGAGAAAGACGAATGGCAAGGGGGCCGATTTCTTTGCAATAACTGAATTGATTAAAGTTCGATCACGGGAATATCCATCAGCGCCGCGGTTTGCTTGAGGGCGTCGTAAATATCGTCCCATACCAGCACGTAGTGGTGAGGGATCTGCTCCTGGATCAGCCGTTCCGCTGTTTCCCGCACAGGCGCTTCCATCTTCACCTGGATCATGCTGCCCCGGGTCACCCGATCCCGGTCCAGCGCTTCGCCCCGCATGAGCACCAGCTTGTATTGGCCGTGGAAATTGTGCAGCCGGGCAATGGTCACCCGGCCCGGCTTCAGCGCCGTCCAGAAGGCTGAGCCCTGGCCCACCAGGGGATGGTTGCGAAGCTCCGGCCTATATTTTTCATTGTGCAGAGAGGGCGCAGCATTGCCACAATGCCAGAAATACATGGTGTTTTCTGCTTCGTTCAGGTCGATCATATCGGTAATGAAAGGCGCGTTTCCGGGAGACAGGAGCATTTCCATCATTTGCGTGATGCCCGCGTCCACATCCCCTTCGCAGCCGATGGATATCCCGTCGTCCAGCAGCCTGCCCAGCACCGCGCAGGGCTGGGTGTGGGCCGCGCCCATTTCCGGCCAGCATTTGATGATGCCGAAATCGTACCCATCTTTCTTCATCCGCTTTTTCAAAGCCAGATACAGCCTGCAATGGTTTTCCAAATGTCCCTCCGGAAGCAGAGACGTATCCCACTGGGCGGAAACGGCATCTATGTCCGCCTTTACTTCCTCCTCCGGCAGGGCGGCCATATCGTCAAACACGGTTTTCAGCTCGGTCGCGTTCATGGCAAGGCCGAAGGTGCGCCGGATCACGGCCTCGTCAAAGGTGCTCACATAATAGTTGGTGGGCCGGTAGCCAAAAAGGCCCAGCGTCATTTGGGACAGCGCTTTTTTCACCGCGTAACCCCGCAGCAGGTTTTTCACCTTCTCCGCCGCCCGCTCATCCTCCTTGCTTCCATACACCGTATGGCAGAGATAGCCCAGCCTACCCAGGGCGGCAGCGTTCATGGTCATGGCGCACAGGGCGTTGGCCCACAGCCGCTCCTCTCTTTCATACGGCGGTTCATAGGGGGCCCACAGGATCAGCGGTACGCTCATTTTCTGCACGATGGCCGCTGCGATATCGTCCCCCGTAAACGCGCCGTACACCATCACCACCGCGTCCGCCTGGCTTTGGCGCATCATGGAAATGGCGTCGTTTACTTCCTCCGGCGTGGTCAGCACATGGTCCGGCATCACCAGGTTCATATCCGTCAATTGCTCCCGGGCCCAGGCGGTGTATTCCCTGTGGCGCTCTATGGGCAATTCCCTGGGCCAGCGGCCGGACAGGGTCACGATCAGGCCTACATTCAATTGATTTTTCATTTTCTTTTTATCCTCCCTGTTATGCTTTCCCCTCGGAGCCGGACAGGCAAATGATGCGCTTCACATCTTCC
Source organism: Clostridia bacterium (assembly GCA_030537395.1). Taxonomy (GTDB): domain Bacteria; phylum Bacillota; class Clostridia; order Christensenellales; family Aristaeellaceae; genus RUG563. The sequence continues at coordinate 26,063 of JAUNMW010000025.1, forward strand.
TTTAGAGCGTTGCAGGCGTATTGGCTCACCTTCCAGCTGTGGCCCTGATGATCCATTTTGAGCCCTTCCTCCAGGTGCTCAATGTATTTCCAGCGAATCTCCGTGCCGAAATTGATCTTGGCGATGCCCAGTTCTTTCACGGCCTTGCGGATGATGCTTTCGTCCATCCCGGTGCAGCCGTGCAGCACCAGCGGCAGATCGCAGAAGGACCGCACCTGCTCCAAGATTTCCAGATGGATGTCCGGCTTGCCCTTGTAAAAGCCGTGGGCGTTGCCGATGCCGATGGCCAGGGTATCCGGGTGGCACAGGGAGAGGAATTCCTTCACCTGCATGGGGTCGGCCAGGTTTTTGTTTTCCATTACCGCGCCCGTGCTGTCCAGCCGCTGCAATTCGCCGATCTCAGCCTCCACCGGCGCATGGAAGTATTTCGCCACCTTGACCACGCTTTCTGTCAGCTCCGCGTTTTCCCTGACGGGCAAGGTGGAGCCGTCGATCATCAGCGAAGTAAAGCCCAGCCGCAGCGCTTCCATGCAGATGGCGAAATCCGCCCCGTGATCCAAATGGATGGATACCGGCACGGACACCTTTTCGGCGCACCACTTGGCTACTTGATAAAACCAATCATGGCCGCTGTACGCCCCGGTGGTCACATAATGAGCCAGGATCACAGGGGATTTCAGCTCCTCCGCTGCTTTGCACACCGCCATGATGATATCGTAGCTGCCGCCTTGGGTATTGATGGCCGGAATGGCATAGCCCTCCCGCCTGGCACGCTGCATTTGCTCCAGGTTGTTACACAGCACAGCAGATCACCCTTCCTCCAGCATATCAAACGAAATAATTACACGTATGTACATTGAAAGTATAGCACATCATTCGCTTTGATGTCAATAACAACATCTGGCTTTTTAATGCTTTTATGAAATATCAGAGAAATCACCGGATTGACTTCATGTATTCTTTGTGATAATATATACACATATCCACGGATGAGAGGGGGCGGCGGAATGCCGCGCAAAGGAAACACACCCACGCGCAAGGACGTGGCGGATTTGGCCGGCGTATCGGAAACCATCGTGTCCTATGTGCTCAATGCCAACCGCTATGTATCGGCAGATAAGAAAAAACGAGTACTGGAGGCAGTGGAAAAGCTGCATTACCGGCCCAACTCA
>JAUNMW010000264.1 GCA_030537395.1 Clostridia bacterium
ATTATTATAGCCATTATCTCGAAAATTTCAATAGGTTTCAGACAAGTTATCATCTACTAACAGTCTAATGTCGGTTTTGAGCGACAAAAAGCCCGACTGGATTTCTCCAATCGGGCATAACGCAATATACTATTGAGAGATCGAACTAAGATATATGACCGCCAATCATTCAAAAGTGCAGTACAAACTGCTCTTTTGAATGATTCGAATATCTGCGACCGGATTATATTTCTTCCGGAACTATAATATCAGCCCCGGTATAAATAGTCCGCAGCCTGAAGCCGGATTCTTCGTCCTTCAGATTTGAATATTCTATGGTTACTCCGAATTCATCGGAAATCTTATATGCACGTTCACCAAAGGCAAAAGAATAGTGACTGCATGGATGCCCGCTTACTTCGACCGGTAACGGTTTCCTGCTGGATTCCGTGATTTCTTTCTGTCCTACGGCGAGCTCGGAAAGGATCAATTCCATTGTTTTCCCGGAAGGCGCAGCTTCACAATCAAGGACTTTCGTTTTTCTCATATAATGCACGTCTTCGCTTTTGCCATCTGTTACAGTGCAGACATAATAATCTTCGTTTTGTCCCTTTTTGACAAAATACCAGTATTTATTACCGATGCCTCCGATAAAGTGATCAACATCATTCCGAAACCCCAATGTTACCTCAAAGCCTTCGTTTTCGTTAATCAGCTTCTGAAACAGTTCTTTATTTAAAATATCCATATTCGTCTCACTTTGTGATGGTCAGACCGCTGGTTTTCTGAGTGTACACAAGTTCCACGGTATGACCGTCTTTATCAGATGCACTGAAAGTGTAAATGGTCATTTCCCCGATACTCTGCTCTGCTTCGGATGCACCTTCCTTAAAGCCTGCCGCTTTAAGTTCATTAGCATATGCCTTGATCTGCTCGATTGTAGGATCAGCAAACGCGGCAGCAAATTCGTTGCCGTCAGTTTCTGATGCAGATACTGTAAACTTGGGCGCAGGTACAAGAGCTGTAAATTCGTTGTCGGGCCATCCGAAATCAAGCTTAACATCAGATTCGCCGGCACTGAAGGTCCATGATCCGTCCGGACTCTGGACGTACAAATCTCCGTTTGCATCCTTTATTGTTGTTGAGCCGTCTTCTCCGAAAGTAACCTCGGCCCCGTCCTCTTTTTCTGCTTCTGCAAAGCTTTTCTTAGTAGCTTCATCCTGTTGTGCCCAGATGATCTGAGAATCCCCTTTTCCTTCTTTAACGGCATCAAGATCAACGGATGAGATTTCCGGCTGGTTAACTTTACTCTGCTGTTCCTGCTGTCCGGCATCCTCGCGGTGAAGAGGTGCATCGTTTTTAATATCTTCTTTCTTTTCTCCGCATGCTGCCAGAGAAAACACCAGCAACAAGCTCAGTAAAAGCGCTATCGTTTTCTTCATGTTTTCCTCCTGATCAATGTATTAGAAACATTTAATTTGAAAGCAAATATAGATATGGAGCCGCATCTAAAGGAGCCCATACGGTTCCGACGTTCTGTGCTGCAGTTTTGGAGTCTGCGCCGTCAACGGAGAACTTTGCAACGGTGCTGTGACTGTCCGCGTTCCATGAAACAGAAGCCGGATCGTCCGAAACGCAATGGACATTCACAGTGGTAACGGATATGTTGTCCCTTACGAACTGAAGGTCTCGTTCAAGAGAAAATACTATATCGTCAGTCCCATGTATGAAATTAAAGAAAGGAACAAGCTCCTGCTTGCCTGTCGTATCTGACTGCCTTACGGTAATATTTACGTCAGCCGAGGTGGTGCGCCTGAGCAGGGTCTTTTTACCTGTGTTTCCGGTAGACGCAAATCCGCCTGCAGCGGAAAGATTGGCTTTGATTTCTGAAAGACCCTGAGTGTTGTAAAGGTTGTTTTCCACGGGCGAAAGATCTTTTGCTTCAAGCACAAAAGTCAGTCGGCCGGTATAAGTGGCAGCATAGGAATCGCTGGCCATGGCAGGCTCAAGGGTTCCGAAAACCGAAGCATTCATAGTTATATTATCGGTCTCCCAGAAGGATGCCTTGTAGGTACAATGCGAACTTTCTCCAAACTCTATCCTGTAAGTGTCTGTGCCTTTCTCATCTACAAGCTCATTTGCCCTGCGGCTGACTTCTGAATAAAACTTGTTTACGTCTTCCATCTTTGCTTCAAGTTTTTTCAGGTAATCATCGAGTTTTTTATTTCCGGAGGTCCAGTCAGCACTGACCTTTATTGTGTTTAGTATCTGTCCCAGCATGGGGATCTTTGAAACAGGGAATTTGCCTATCTTTGAAAGGTATTCCGTTCCGGCGTTTATGCCTTTCTCCGCCGCAGCGTAAGCGGCATCCACAGCCTTCCCATTGGCATAATCTTCGACCTGTTCATCTGTTGCATCCGTGCCGTATACCATGAGCTTGAAAAAATCGTCCCATCCTACTAAGCCGCTATCACTATCAGGAAACGGAAGGTAGCTTATTACTCCTGTCATGACCTGTTCAAGCCACATGGCATCCACTTTTTCTTCAATATTCCGGCCAAGCTCTTTTGCAAATATGAGCTGTTCGGAGCTCATATCCATCTTTTCCATGGTTTTCTCTATTATTTCGTTGAGATCCTCGATGCTGAGGGCATAGTTCTCAGTCAGAAAGCCTGTAAAAGAGGCCGGGCCCATTTCGAGTACCACGGGATAGCTCTTTCTGCCCCCGTCTGCCTGCTGGGTTATCCGCTTGTAATCTATGCCGGGGATGCGGCTTGCACTGGCGCCGAAGGCACTGCCGGGAAGCTGCATGGCTTTTGCATTTGTGTACCGGATGCGGCTTGCACTGGCGCCGAAGGCACTGCAGGTGGATGCCATTATTACGATTATCAGCAGCAATGCAGCTGCTATCTTTGATCGTTTCATCATTTCACCTCCGTGCCTTCGAGAACATTGATCAGCACCTGTTTAAGGGCTGAAAGAGCCTCGTCTTCAGGAAATAGTATCAGTCCTTCGTCTATATATCCGCCAAGCAGTTCATACCGACCGGCGGCGGCAGCGCACGATGCGGCCGCCCTCCAGCTAACAGCGTCGTATGGGTCCGCTTTCAGTGACTGCTTTGCATAGAACAGAGCCTCCTCGTTATTGTCGTTTTTCATGGCAATCAACGCGTTGGCGTTTAAGTATTCAGAATCGAAGAGATATCGGTCCCATTCACGGCCTGTAATTTCCGGTTCATATGCAGAATAAATCTGCTTCTCCAGGTTCAGCAGGGAATCCCGAATTTCGTAGAGTTCTTTGATCTCCATGGTTCTTATATAGCTGAAATCAAGACCCTCTTCGGGGAACATAGGCATTATGGACGCCATAGCAACAGCTTTGGCAGCCTCTTCGTTCATTCCCTGAAAATCGTAAAGCATTCCTTCGAAATAGGACGTATACGGAGAAGAGTAATTGATCTCCGCTATGGTTTCCCACCCGCAGTAGGGGCTGTCAGCTGTAAATTCCGCTAAAGTGCTGCCTTCTCCCTTAAGCCAGAGCACATATTCCAATGCATAACGAAAAGCACTGACAGAAGCGCCGGCATAGGAATAGAAGAATTCGCTTTCCACAGGCAGGCCCATTTCCGAAGTCTGATCACCGCGCTCCTTGAACGCAGTCATGACCTGCACAAAATCGGCCCAGGACGTGTTTTCTGATTCGGGCGATTTCTTTTGCTCACCGCAGGCGCCAAGCGAGAAAACAAGCGCGGCGCAAAGCAGTATTGTTAGTATTCGTTTAGCCATTTAATCCGGTCCTTATTCAGTCTGTTGGATTTGTGATAATGGTGATCTGAATTTTGTATGTATTGGCATCAATCTCCCACTCAGCCAGTTGGAGCTTCATTTTCGTGCCGCTATTCTGGTAGTAGTAGGAATAGCCGTTATTGATAGAGGCGTCGTCCTCTTCCAGCGTGATGCCGGAATTGTTCAGAATCCCCATCAGATCCTCAAGATGACGGGTCGTGACACGCGCTTCGATCATAATACCATCCGAGCCGTTGAGCGGATAAATATAATCTTTATCGCTGATATGCACGGTACCGGACACGTCTTCGTCAAATACCAGATTGGGGAGGCCGTAGGATGTCCAGCAATCCTCACCCGGCCAGTCGGCAGTTTCCGTATAGCCCTTGAAATTGTATCCGCTTGCTTCTGCGGACTCGCCGGTTTCTGCAGACTCGCCTGCTCCGGAAGGACTATACGGTTCGGTAGTGACCGTGCAGCCGCTGGAAAATGATTGCTCGGGCTCTTCTCCGATCCAATCGGATGTCATCTTATATGTTTCGTCACCGTTGACGATATCATTTCCTGAAAGATGCCAGCCATTCCAATTCAGTGGGGTATTGATCCATGTCAGCATGGTGCCCTTGTCAAGTCCTGAGATACGGTAATAGCTGTATTCCACGCCGCCGATCTCAATATAGAACGGGCAGATATTTTCGCCGGGATATTTTTCCGCCCAATAATCCATGGAATATTCAGCAGGATCGACTTTTTCTCCGGATTCTGTAGTATTGTCCTGTTGCGTGTTTTCTGTTTGGTTTTCGTTTCCTGCAGGGGTTTCCTC
>JAUNMW010000026.1 GCA_030537395.1 Clostridia bacterium
CAGAGCCGTTGTTTTCTTGTTCATGGCTTCTCCTTTTGGCTGAAAGTTCGTATTTAGAGCGTTCAAAGTTCGCATCATTTCGCTGTTTTTCAAAAATCCTTGATACTCTTGGATTTTGCTGTTCGTATTATTTCAATTTTAGGAACTTTCCCTCTTGGCTCTCCATTTCAGAGCCAAGAGGGATTTCAGCGTTTATGCGCTGATGGTGAAGCGACGGCTGGAAACCTGTTTGGTGTAAGCCTTATAGATTTCCGGCATTACCTTCTTGAAAGCGGTGCTGTCAAAGCGATTGGAAAGAACGGAAGTGTAGCGGACGATGTACTGTCCCGCAATCAGTTCCTCCACCTCTCTGGCTTCCATTTCCGCCTTGATGGAGTTGCGGATGGTATCGGCTTTGGCTTTGATTTCCTCCATCATCGCTTCGTATTTGTTGAGAAGTTCAATCTTGGCAAGCAGTTCAATTTTGGACATTGTGGTTATCTCCTTTATTTTTGTTGTTGCCGTCTCTCCGTGCTGTCGAGGCTCCTTTGTGTTTGAAAGGACTTACAACAGGCCTTGTTGAAATTGGCTGTCCTTGATTACGAGAATATTGTACCATAAAAGGTACGAAATGTCTATTGACGATTGTACCAAATTTGGTACATACTATTTGTATACTTTTTGGTACAAATCCTGTTGACAAACCACTTGAAATACTGTATACTTTATGGTACAAAGGAGGAGACACTATGCCTGTATCCTACGCCAAACTCTTTGAGCGAATGAACCAAAAGGGTATCAAAAAAATAGACCTTCGCAATACCTACAAGATTAACCCCAAAACTGTTGACAGTCTGGTGAATAATCGTAGCGTGACCGTCGATACCATTATCCAACTGTGTGAAATTCTCGACTGCCAGCCGGGGGATATTATGGAGTATGTCAAGGAGCCTGTGGAGGGTGTTCAATAAAACAGTTGGTTTCGTGAACGCTTTTCCCGCAGTCCCAAAAGGCAGAAAAGTGGAGGAAAATGCCCCGATTCTGTTCACAGTATGGCAACCCCCTTTTCGTGGACACTACCCCCGCACCCTTTTCGGGAAAACCCTCGGCGTTTTGCGTTTTTCTCTTTTGGCGTGGGCAACCGCCCTACCAAGAGTGGATTTGATTTCCAAAGACGGTTTTCATGGCTGTGTGCGGGACGGCAAAAAATACCGTCACACGGGAGTGACGGCAGAAAACGAAAAAAACGGCAAGCCGCCCAAAGCCCCGTCTGTGGGTTCTCTGAAACGGCTTGCCGCTTTTTTATAACTTAATTTTGATTTCTTTGTCCCAGTCCTTCAAAAGGCCATCCACCGCCGCATCCAAAGCGGTTTTCATGGACTTTTCCATTATGCAGAAAATCTCTTTTTCCAAAGTGGACTGCTTCTTTTTCTTCTTGTCATCCTTCTTTTCGCTCATTTTTTGAGTTTCACCTCACTTTTCACCTTGATAGAATCGAACCCTTCTTCCAGGGCTTCTCTTTCTGCCTGCTCCCTGTCCATCTTTCTGTGAAAGGCATACAGGATTTCCTCTGGGGTGTAGCCATCTAAATACATCCAATCGTAGTAGTCAGGCACATTTTTGAAATTATCGTCAACTAAGGTCATTTTATCGCTCCTTTTTTCGCTCTCACGAATTGCCGGAACCCGCAAGCGGGTTCCGTAGCAAATCGTGGAGCGTTGGTCTTCTACTGAATATAAAAATCGGGCAAATCCAAATAACTGGAAATGCCCCAATCCAAAAAGAAAAACTGCCAAAATTGTATAAATCCTTAAAGAAAAAATACAATTTTGGCAGTATGCTACCCATCGCCCGTGGGTTCAATTATTACAAAACGCTTGTTTCTCTCCCTCCCATCGGTGATTGAATAGTCATTATCAAGCAAAAGGTTTTTTACAGTTTCCCAACCATACGGACGGTTGTTGGGGTTCCGCAGGTTCAATGCCTCAATCATTGCCTGTTTTTCCTCTCGAAAAAGCCTTTTTCCCAGATACTCAGCGGGAACAGTGATTTCTGGATTCCCTTCTACTGGGAGATACAAAGTCTGCAAATCACTATTTACACGCCCACGAACCTGTATTTGTGTATCTGGGTTGGAACTATGGACGATCACATAATCCACTTGGGATTTGATTTTCAAAGAAGTTTCGCTGCTGCTGTTGATTATCAGGAGGTCATACTGTGGCGGGATAGTCCAATTCTCCAAAATGCTCCGCCGAACTTCCAACTGTTCCTCGGTCATTGGATGTTCTTTGTTGTTGATACTCCAAATGCAGACGGGAGAGAACCCCAACTCTTTTGCCTTTTCTTCAAAAGCGATCATCTGGCGAATATGGCTGAAATAGCAGATTCCAACTGTCCCAATCTCAACTTGGGATAAGAGAGCATCCAGATTTGTGTATCCGATAACCTGTCTGACCTCATACTGTTTTAGTTCCGTTTGGTCTATAGGAATCTCCACAGAGGGGGCGTGAAATTTGCTTTTAATGGAAGAAGGCGTTGCCGTCAGGGCAATCACAACTCCTGTTTCCTGCTTCACCGCCTGTTCCAAAACCTGTCTGGCAATGGAATGGTAGTTTGGTGTTTCAGAAAAATACTGAAATCGCAAAAGACTATGGATTTCATCGCAGATAATGTATGAGAAGTGCTTGTAGAAATCAAAGTTCTTTTCATACAAAAGTCCAAACTTTGCGTAGGTGATAACCACTACACGGTTGCTTGGCTCAAACCACATTCCGCCCTCTTCTACTTCCTTACTCCACCCATAGTATTCGGAGGTGGCGTTGTAGTTTCGGACGATTTGCTCTTTCCCGTTGATAGTATCAATCAGATACACAACATTGTGGAGAGCATCTTGGGTCAGCGATGGAATGTGATGGAGTGCAAAATAGGTTTTCCCGCTCCCTGTGGGGGCTTGGATGACATTCAGCCGTCCCTTTTGGAGTTCCGAACAATCTACCAGTTCGGATAAATACTTTGTGCCTGTCATAACAAAGCCTCCCTTATACCGCTTCTGCCAATTCTTCGGGAGCCTCAACAGGCTCCACAATCCGCAGTTTGCCGTTGACAAAGTTGGGAATGTCGTTGTAGTTAGGGAACTGCTTGACAAACCACGCCTTGACATAGGGGTAGCCTCTGCCCGCACTCTGTACCTTTTGGAACAGGTCAAACAGTTCGTCAGCGTTTTCGTGGAGGCGGATGTACTTCTCCATCCGCTCATAGGTCAGTCCCTTGGCAGGGTTGGCAGTCTTGGGGGAGCGGTGGGTCTTGCGGACAACACGCAGACGGGGGAAGTCTCTCTGTAAGCGGGTCAGGATTTCGTATTCATCGGTAGCAGGGTTGTATGCCTTATCTGCGAAGTCCGCAGTCATCGTCAGGGTCATCTTGGTGAAGTCCACACGGTAGCTCAGTTCTCTTTTATTAATCTTTGCCATTTCAATCAATTCCTTTCTTGTACTCTTGGTTGGATTAGCCTGCGATCCGCAGATCGTCGGTTTCGGGCTTCTGAGAGGTTGCTACATCAGCAAAATCAACATTCTGATAGTTGGGGTAGTTCTTCAGGAACCAAGCCTTGACCTTGCCGTAGTAGCCAGGCATCTTCTTGTAGAACTTCTTGGCTTCCTCGAACTCTGCGACAGCGACTTCATCCTTGTAATTCTTGATGTAGTCAGTCATCCACTCAATAGTCAGGCCGCCGTGGGTCTCCTTGTCGGCGGTGATGACTGCGGTACGCATCGTGATGGTGAGTTCAGGGAAATTCTTGTGGAGTTTTGCCAGTTCACGGAACTCGGAGGTGGCGGGGTTCTTTGCTCTCTGGGCGAAAGCCTTGGTCAGGGTGATGGTGTTCTCAGCGAAGTTGATGGAATAGCCAGTAGTCTTTTTCATGGTAAATCCTTTCTTTGTTGCCGTTCGGCAACTGCGTTTTGTCTTGGGATCGCTACCCTTTAATTTAGTTTTGAGAGGTTTTTGTTTCTTATCTCTCTCAATCTTTGTACCCTAATTATACAGAAAGTAGTATCCAATTCTTTGGATACTACTCTTATGGAAAGGAAATTTTTGAAAAGATTATGAGGGCTTTTCTCACGCTGACTTGTAGCCTCTTGTACCTATCACTTAACAGGTCGTAGGAACTCGAAGGAACTTGTATGAACTCGTATTTTACCCTTGACAAAGCGGGTCAACAGGAGGTACAATTTTTGTTGACCAAGGGCTTCTTTGCTTTTGGAAATCTATTAAAAAGTACGGCAAAAGGGTGCTTGAATGGCTAAAAGCCATCTGCGAAGAGGCCAAAAGTTGGCCTCGGAGCAGATGGCATTCAAGAGGTCAGCGGTTCGATCCCGCTTATCTCCACCAAAAAGACCTGAAATCGAAAGATTTCAGGTCTTTTTTCGTCTGAAATCTGCCGTTTTTGTCCATTCTGTGTGATCTTTTCCAAGTGCCGCGGAACACTTGCACCCCGCGGAACTTTTAGTACCAGAATTAGTACCAGAATGACCCTGTCACATAATGGACGCATTATCATGTTATCCAACATTCGGGAATTTGATCACCCTGCAAGAAGGCTCGTCCGGGCCGTCCGGGTCGCTGTGGCCTGTTGGAAAGGCTTTGCTGAATCGGTCAACGGCATCCATCCGAATGCTTTCCTGAACGTGTAAGTAGTGCTGCGTCATGCTTACATCGGCATGTCCCACGATGCTCTGGATAGTAGAGAGATCAACACCCAGCGCCTGCATCTGGCTGACATAGGTATGTCGGCAGCTGTGCGGCGTAAGCAGTCTTACCTCAGGGATTGCTTCCAGTGCCTTACGAAACTGATCGCGGAAGTAGGTGGGATTGCAGGGCTGATCTACCTTGCGGGCTTCCCAGATATACTTTCTGTCTGTCTCTCGCAGCGCCATCGCACAATACTGCAGACTTTTGGGAACGGGGATGTTCCGGTAACTGTCACGGGACTTCGGAACGCCGATGGTGGCAGTCCCTTTCTGCATGTTGATGGCCTGTTCGATATGGATGGCTGAGCCATCCGGTTCGATGTGGCGTGGTTCCAGTGCAAGCAGCTCCTGAGAACGCATTCACGTTCCGAGCATCAATCGGATGCTGAGGCCGATGCGGTCATCTGGCAGCCGTTCCATGAGAATGGATACTTCCTCCGCTGTGAAGGCATCTTTCCGTTTGACCGGCTCACGGTATCGCATCTTTTCTGCGAAGCGCACCGGATTTTTGCGGATGAGATCGTTGGCTTCTGCCTTGTTCATGATCTGGAACATCATGCCCCTGCACTGGGTCAGGCAAGAAATGGAGCGCCCTTCCCGACGAAGGTTTTTGAGCATGGTTTCCACATCTATGGGTTTGATATCTTTCAGCTTCTTGCGGGGAAAGTTTGCCTTGAGGATCCGCAGCGTGTATTGGTAACTTTCCTGTGTGGTCGGCATGATGTTGTCTTTATGATTTTCAAACCACATATCGGCCCAATCTGCGAAATAATAGACCGTGTCAACATCCAAGCCTTCTGCCTTGGCGCTCTGGTACGCCTTGGCTTTTTCTTTGACTTCTTTCTGAGTCTTTGCGTAAAAACTTTTGTATTTGCGTCTTCCGTCACTTTGGAAGCCTACCATCAGTGTCAGCTCCCAAATGCCGTTGGGACGTTGGCGAAGACTTCCTTCGCCGTGCGCCCTTTTCCTTGCCATGTTTACTCCTTTCTCTGGCACAGGCGTTTTGCAATTCTATTATATATCACGCCGCCAGAATTTGAAATACCCGGTTCCGCCGACCACGGAGATTTTTTGCCGTGATCGGCGGTTTTTTATATTCAGGCGGATACCTGCTCGTCCATCCACTGGATGAACTTGTCGCGATAGACCACCATTCGCTTGCCGATGAAGATGGTTGGGAAGCCCTTGCTTCGCATCAGGGTGTATGCACCGGCGCGGGAAATGCCGAGGACGGCTGCCAGTTCATCTGCGCGGAGGGTAATGGGCAGCTGATCAAGGGAAGTATAAGTCATAGTTTCGGTCATATAGGAACTCCTTTCATGGGTAAAAATGTAGACAGATTGAAGTGGGTTTTGCGGTCTTCAGGGGAAATCATTCAGCCACCCTTGAAGTGGCTTCTGGAAACCCTTGAAATAGCGGGCTTTTTGAGGGGTTAATTGTCTACGCTCGACCTCCTTTTTCGGGCGTAGGCAGCCTTCTGTTTGCGATGCACTTCAGCAGCACAGTCAGGGCAGTATTTGGAGCGTCCCGAACGGGCGATAAAGCGAGTGCCGCAGATTTTGCATCGGTGCATATCTTTCGGGTTGAAGATGTCTTCTTCCAACTCCGGAACTGCCGGGAGGACTGCGCGGCGAAAGTATTTGCAGATGAGTGTGTAGGCGATGGACTGTGGACAAGTGCAGCCTTCGCCGTCATCCAGCAGGAGGCAGTCGCCATCTACATTGTTGCAGCAGAGCTTGACCAATCGCCATACACGGCGAGCTTGCTTGGGTGTGAGGCGGAACAGTTCTCCGTCCGGTCTTCGCTCGATGGGTTTCATCTTCCTGATCTCATCCCACATCCGCATCATCCTCCTTCATGATCAAGCGGGCATCTGCTGGATAGTTCAGGGTGATGACTGCCGGTTTGCCGAGCCCCTGTTTCTTACGGATGATCAGACCGCTGTATTCCAGCTCACGGAAGATCCGCGTAGCGCTCTGACGGCTGCGATGCAGTTTCTTTTGTACCTGCTCCACCGTGAAGTACAGGCGGATCGTGCCATCAGGATCGATGTACCCGTTCTGACGGGAAATACTTGCCCTGTCCAGCAGCAGAGCGTAGAGGACTTTTGCGTCGTTGCTGATGTCCTGCAGTTCTTCGTCCAGCAGCAGAAACCGTGGCAGTGGTATGTAGGAAGCCGCTGGGCTTTTCACTGTAAACTTACAAAGATTTTTCATAGAACCTCCATCCCATCCTATCAATCCAATTTCGGTATTGATTGGATTGATAGATGATTATCTTGAGAGTTTATTAATTTCTTATTATTTAGGGGGTGAATTTCATCCTCTGTGAAGGTCAGGAAAACCGTCGTCCAGAAATCCAATTACGGAACTCTCCGGAGCGTCCGTGATTGGAAAAACCGTTGTTGGAAAATCCAATCACGGTGAGATATCTTCTTTTTGGCACTGCTTCAGTAACTGCCAGATCTCGGCCTGTCGGGCTTTCAGGTCAGCCACATCGTCTGCATAGAAATGGCCGGTTTGATTGATGCGTCGGCAGATATGATTGATGTTGGTGGCTACCCTGCTGACAGCAGCGGCCAGCTTTTTCTGCTCGGTGTAGTCCACCTTGATGATGTAACCATCGATAGCCATCTTGCGGAGATAAGCTCCCATATTCCGTGTGCCCAGCTGCGCCATTTTGTTTTTGATGAGCCGATGTTCATAGTCGCTGACGCAGAACTCAATGCGGATTGGTCTGGTTCGATTTGCCATGATGCGCCTCCTTACCAGAGATTGAGCTGAAAGATGCCGTCGCGCTCTTCGATGGTGAGGAAGCCGATCTCGCTTAACTCAGACAACGCAGGGACGATCCTTTCGTCAGGGACGTTCAGTAATACAGCGAGCTCCTGAAGATCATGGTTGCCCGTGGGAATTGCTTGAAGGATTCCTGCAAATGCTTTTGCTTCGATGGAAATCATCGGATCCAGCAGCAGGTCGGTGGGTACGGCGGTCATGTGACGGCGATGAAAAGTGATGTTGCTCATGTGGTTTGCTCCTTTCGGTTTTGAAAATGGTCTTCTACTTAACCAAGTGAAATAAGGGCTGGTTTTGTCCCAAATTTCCTGATTTTTCTCCTTTCACAATCCAACGGACATCTTGCTGCGGACTGTCACGAAAGTGTCACGGACGCAAAAAAGGCACCTGCTTTTTCAAGCAAGTGCCTTTGCGCTAAAATCTTTTATTCGGTTTCATCTTCCTCTTCCGGAACTTCCGGTTTTCGGTACAGCCTACAAGTTCCGTCAGCCTGATCTCTTTCGTGGAGCAGCCGGGAGAATGCGTCGATCAGTGCCGCTTGTCTGCGTTCGATCACACCGCGATTGACCTGCAATTCTTCCGCAGCCTTTCTGACGGACAAGCCCTTGGCGAAACGGGTTTGGAAGATCTCGATGTGATCGGATAGGACCGTCTTCAATGACTGGTGCAGGAAGGAGATGTCCTCACACATGGCGGAATAATCAGCCTTGCCGGATACTCCAATATATTGCCGACGTTCGTTGATAAGCTTGCGCCGCTTTTGATCCAGTCGGTAATTGGCGCAGATATCTTTGGCGTATTCGTGATAACTGCTGCAGTGTCGAATATAGCGATCTGCATACTCGTTATCGTGGTATGTGAAGGGCTTTCTTTTGGGACCTTCAAATCCGTCTTCTTCAACTTCCAGAACCATATTTCGGTCTATTTCTTCGCGGGTTTGGCGGACGTATTTATCCCGGAGAATGCCATCAGCTTCAACCTGTTCGCAGAAGGAGGCTTTGGTAATCGTATAATAATCTTCGTTGTCTTTTTTGCTGAAGCTGGCATCCTTGCAGATGACAATTTCTTCTCCGGTGTCAATATCTTTTACGACACGGACAACATAGATCCGCTTCTTATCCCATCGGGTGTAGTATCCGGCGTACACACGTTTCAGAGCATTTTCTTCCAAATTTCTGCGCCTCCTTTCCCAGCCTATGTTTTCATTCTACTGACAATAGTGTACCATAAACAGGACTGAAATGCGAGAGCGGCTTCTGAGACATATGGGATTTTTAGAGAATAGCAAGCACAGCCGGTGTCCGTACACACGGCGATTTTGGGATAATCCCAAGCCCTTACCCTGTTGACTTTGATAACGAAATTGAGTATAAAATCATGATGAAAGTCAACTTTGCATTGTTCCGCTTATTCGAGCGTATTGTTCCGATAAGGCGAGCTTTGTTCCGTAATGTGCATACTACAGATGAGATTTTAGGCGACTCCGACTCGAAATTAATCTGCACATTACCCCTCGAGGGTTCGAACGAAAACAAGATAAGTTTAGAAAAAGAGAGTTTCGCATTCTGATGCGAAACTCTCTTGCTTTACAGTCGAAAAGGGCGTATAATAAAGTCGATATTTGTAGCCGGAGGTCGAATGATATGGCGATTTCGTATAACAAGCTCTGGAAACTTCTTGTAGATAAAAAAATGAGCAAAGCCGATCTGCGCAAGGCTGCCGGTATTGCTCCGAATACCATGACCCGCCTGCGCCGTGATGAGGAAGTTACCCTGACAGTTTTAAATAAAATCTGCAAAACGCTGGATGTGGATATCGGAGACATCATGGAGTTTTTGCCGGAAGAACAGTAATTGATCTAGTTCGTTTTTGGAGGTTTTATATATGGCCTGTAATTTCATTTCAGTATTGAGCAAGTTAAGAAAACTTTCGATGGAGTCTGTCGAAAATACAGCTTCGTTTGATGACTTTAAAAAGTATCTTCATGTGTTGCGCCCTGTGGAAGAAGAACTTCGGTCGCTCTTGAACAGGGTAAATGCTGCAAACAAAAAAACGCTGATCTTGCTCTGTGGTAGTGCAGGAGATGGTAAATCTCATTTACTTTCCTATTTGAGAAACGCAGACTCTGCCCATTTGTTAGACGGGTTCGAACTGTACAATGATGCTACTGAAAGTAGTGCTCCGCTATTAACTTCTATTGATACTCTTGCGGAGAAGCTGGCGCCATTCAATGATGATAATTGTCATAGTGATGATGGCTTCAAAATGATCTTGGCGATTAATCTGGGCACGCTAAATAATTTTATCGAGTCTGAAAAGGGTGCAGCTTTTTCAGCGTTGAAAAAATATGTTGAGGCCAATGAAATCTTTTCTGCATTCGTTCGCCCTAATGAATATCAGGAGAGTAGTGTTTTCCAACATGTCAGTTTTTCCGATTATCAGGTTTTCACGCTAAAAGAAGATGGCGTAGGTACCGAATACTTAGAGGAACTTCTCTCGAAGGTATTCCGCCCGGATGATGCTAACCCTTTTTATAAGGCATACATGGAAAATACAGGCTGCAC
The DNA here is from genome assembly GCA_030537395.1 of Clostridia bacterium. Classification (GTDB taxonomy): domain Bacteria; phylum Bacillota; class Clostridia; order Christensenellales; family Aristaeellaceae; genus RUG563. Next base: position 10,090 of record JAUNMW010000026.1, read on the forward strand.
ACTGTGCCAGAAGTGCCCTGTACGTCACAATTTTGAGTTTATGTCTTCGACAGAACATCAAAAGGCAATAATCAAAAAGATCATAGAGGTTGTGATCAAAGATAAAGCGTTTGTGTCGACTCGTGAAGTGTTAAATCTTCTGTATGATATTCTTGTTCATCCGGAGTTTGCCTATAATTCGATGTGTAAAGCAGCAACGTCGGAGACCAAGTATTTGACCAAGTATATTCAGTGTACAACACCTATGCTGATGTACGAGCTTGATGATATTTCGCCGTTGCTTAATGCTATCCGTAAGCATGATTTATACATTAAGTCTTGATTCTTTCAATAACACTTTTGCAGTAAAAGAAGATGGGACCAAGCTTACCCACCGGAGCGGCAAAAGGTTTAAGCTGTTTCCCTTTATTGCAAATAATAATATTGAACCAGTAATGGATTTGAGCGGTTTGGTTGGCCGCTATTTGAGTCAGATTGAGCAAAAAGAACCCGTGTCAATTACGCCTGAAGAACTAATCCAGAAGTTGAAGGATGACGATGAAACCGAAATCGAACTTGGAAAAGAGGAGATCTTTGAACAAGTTGTTCGCCATATGTTCTTTGACAGGGAAGGTAAAATTCGTCCCATTAATCTGAGGATGCTGGCTCAAACTCCCTGTGAAGAGTCCAATGAGTGCAGACTTGCTGATTATCTGGTTGATGTCCTAGGCGACGTGGACACTTTGAAAAGACATATGGCGAGTGCATCCGAACGGGTAGATGCCCAAAGTAATGCGCTCGAAAGATTTGCTGCGTCAAAACTGGAAACCATACCATCAAGCAGAAAAACTGGAAATGAGTATCAGCGGATTACAAACGCAGTAAAGAAGAAGTTTGAAGAAGATTTCGAGTACATTTTAGGTGCGCGAAACCGCACTCGTGATTATCTGATTCCGTTGCTCGAGTTTTACTATTTTTCGTATACTGCACAGACAGCATTACAGCTGAATCGTTTTTTGGATGGTGAAAGAAGCAAATGTGTACCGCTCTTTTTTTGCTTGGAATGGGAAAAAACCAGTCAGAATCGCCGTTGCTTTAGTGAAGGATGGAATACTCTCCAAGACGCAGTGAAACGCATATTTGCGCATGCAATTACACTGGAAATTCTCAATCAGACAGAGGAAGGTACGCCTCCTGTAGATTATATCAGCTTACAGGAATTGACTAATTGTGCTCCAGGGGAAGATCATAGAATTGCGGAGCAAATTAAAGTTTTGACCGACGCTTACAGAAAAGCGATTTCGGACTGCCCTGAAATGGCTGAGCTTGCAAGAAAAGATAGTCCTGATGGAGAAGTAGCTGCAGAAGTTCGGTTTTTGTTTGAGAGTATTCGGGTTCAGTTTGAAAACACGGTCCGAAATCGTCCGTACTCTTCGTATGCAGAGAAGTTTGAAGAGTATAGCCGGAAATACCTTAAGCGCCGCGGGCGTAGTGGTATGATGCTAAATCTCTCTGAAGAAACCTTGATCTTCCTTACAAAGATCTGCATCAAGGATCAGGAGAAAATGCGCTTAAATGATGTCTTCGCAGAATTTGAAGCGCGCGGTGTGTTTTTGGACAATCATTCGAAAACAGAAATAATGCACTACTACGAGAAGCTCAATTTGATTGAAAAGAAGAGCGATAGCGTAGTAGGTCAAGTAGATAAAGATAATATGAAAGTAACCGGCAATTCGCGATTCGGTTGCTGGATTTGCACTATGGTTAAGGAGGATAAATCCCTTAAGAATTTCATAGACCATGGTGCTACTGAGTTGATTCCTCTTAGAGATTTTAGAAATTGGCTTGTAGAATTACGCGCTAATCCAGATGCTCGTGATTATAGACGTCGAAATGGGTCTGTCTATTTAACTTCTTCTGGGGACTTTGGTAGAGGGCCGTTTACTATGGAGGCGCGTAAAGAAATCTTGCGCCGTTTGCTTCGACTTCAAGTGGAAACGGGGTTTGAATTAATTACTCTTGATGAATTGAAAATGATCGACAAACTTTGGGAAGACGAAGGAGACCTTTCGCGTCGTTCCTTGGTTGAGATTTATGCTGAAGTTACAGGTGAAAAGCTTCCGTGGGACAACTATCGTAAAGCAAAATATGACGAGGGAACGGTTGCTCTTATTCACGCTTTATGCGATAAACACGATGTGCCATTTGATCTGATGTCAAAACTAATGATCGCTGTTGATAATTCTAAGTTTTACACAAGATCTGCAGTAGCTGCAAAAAATGTCGAAAGAATCCTGAATGAGGGATGGCTTCATTTTGAAGCGATAAGAGAGGGCTTAAATCATGAGGATTAAAAATATACAGCTTCATAATTTTGGCTCTTATGGTGGGCATAACAGTTTTAATTTTGAAGCTAATTCCCCTGAAGAGCGTGTAGTTGTGATCGGCGGTAAGAATGGAGCTGGTAAAACTACGCTGTTTACAGCTGTGCAGATTTGTCTATATGGAAACTTTGCCTTTGGATTTAAGACTGCTGGCAAGAGATATTTAAGTGAGGTGTATAATCTTATAAACAATCAGATTCGTGTAAATGAAAACGAATCTGCATTCGTTGAGATCGGATTTCAGCAGGTAGACAATACAGACCTGTTTGATTATGTGATACGTCGTTCTTGGTTTTGGCCTCAGAATGAGATTCATGAAACTTTGACTGTATGGCAAAATGGACATCAGCTTGAAGAGAGTGAACTCTTAAACTTCCAAAACTATTTAATCCACTTAATACCTCCAGATATGTTAAAATTGTACTTTTTTGATGGAGAAAAGATCGCGGATTATTTTTTGGGAGACAAGGAGGTCAATATCCGCGATGCTTTAATGGTTCTTAGTGGAAACGATACATTTGATATATTGCACGATCAGGTAAAACGTGTTCTTAAAAATTCTGAGAATGCCCAAAGTGGAGCTGCTCAAGAATACTTATCTGCCCAAGCTGAAATCGAGGAAGATCGCCAACAAGTTCAATTGCTTTTGCAAGAGATAGATGCAATTCAAGAAACTATAGAGGAAGTTACATCAGAGATTGAGCGCCACAAAAAAGAGTATTCCGATCATGGCGGAATTACGATTGATGAATGGACAGATCTTCATAACCAACTAAAAGCGGAAGAAGAAAAACGCGAAAGGCTGAATTGGCAGCGCAAGGCATCTGCTACAGATTTTCTCCCCTTTGTTATACTCTCAGATTTGGTGCGGCAAGTCTTACCTCAGTTACAGGACGAAAAGGAACATCAAACATATCAGGCATTAAAAATGAGTCTCGAGAACGATACTTTTTCTGCTGTACTCGAAAATGCAGTTCGAGCAATGGGTAGTCAACATGTCCGCAAAGATGCACAAGATCTCTTTACCAGTATCAGTAATTACCTTTTAGACAAAAGGTGGGAAGCTTTCGTTCCTTTGTTCGGGCTGTCTAGTGATGAAGAAGGTCAGGTCCAGTCTGTTGTTAGCAGGGTTAGTGCATTTGATCCTCGAGTTTTTGCTAGATCTCAAAAGCGAATTAACACCTCGATAGAGAAGACTAAAGAAATTCGCTCTCGGATTCAGTCCTCAAGTATTGAGAATGTAGAGAGCTATATGCAAAACCTTTCTGTTCTAGAGGAAAACTTAAAAATTTCAGAGTTAAAGAAAGTGCATATAGAGGAACTTTTGTCAATTAGGCAAGCAGACTTAGATAGTAAAGAGAAAAAACTTCGATTGCTGAAGAAGGCTTTTGAAGAGCAGTTGAAAGTCAATTCCGTGTCCACGGTCTCCGGAAAAGCATTGCTTCTTTTGGAAGAGCTACAGGACTCTTTATACTCTAATTTGATTCAACAAGTAGAAGCAGATTTGAATCGAAAGTTTGAAGAGCTGATTCGCAAGAAAAACTTCTTCTCTCGGATCTACATTGACAAAAACTTTGTAGTTCATATTCTGAGAAATGAAAAAATTGCTACAACGGATTTGGTTTCGTTGCTAAGAACAGGAAACTATTCTGTAGCAATAAATGTGTTGGGGGAAACCGCTGTAACCACATTGCAGAAACGATACAATACAAGTTCTGCGTCTGAATTGCGAAAGGCTCTGTCCAATGAGCCCGCAGGAAGACTTCTTTTGCCCGTTGAAATCAGTAAAGATCGTTTGTCCAGCGGTGAGAAGCAGATTTTTGTAATGTCTCTTTATTGGGCAATGATGAATCAGAGCAAGAACGAGCTGCCGTTTATTATTGATACGCCGTTTGCAAGAATTGATGCCGAACATAGAGCAAACATTACAGAGTTTTTCTTCAAGCGATTGGTCGGACAGCTCCTTATTCTTTCAACGGATGAAGAGCTTTCTAACAATCATTTGGAGGCTATGAGTGGTCAGATCTCTCATGTTTACATGCTGGAATACGGTCAGGATAAACGGACACATATTCGAGAAAATCAGTATTTCGAGGTGTAACTATGGCATTCAAATTAAAGACATCAAAAAAAGCGGCCGAGATATTTGATCGTATCGAAAGCAGCGAATATTTGCAGTGCTACACACTTGTAAAACTTGCTATTGCACTTTCTCTTAGATCAGATGAGCCCCTTAAAGAAAGTGACTTTCATACAAATACCTTGGGGAGAGAGTTAAATCGGCAGACTATTACAGGCGATGCAGATGCGTTATATAAATGTCTAATGGAGCTGCATGCTCAAAGGCATTTAACGGACGAAGAGTTCTTCCCGGGTTATGTCAAAGCACATATTGATCGTGGAGCAATTCTTTTGGATCAAGAACAGCGATATGGCGGAGATTTTTTGGCGCACTTAACAGAACTAGAAAAAAGTCTTTAACACTTTGAAAGTGGTGGTGAAAAAATGGCTAAGGATTTAACAACATCAAGACTTGATCGTCAGAATATTTTGAATAACGAAATTGCTGTTGAAGAAATTCAGACCAAGTCTGGTATGGAGGGCATCTTCTGGGAAGGAAAGATGTTTGTAACTCGTGAGATGACAGCAAGCTTTTTCGATGTGGACATCAGAACCATTAGTCGATACATCGAACAAAACAGTGAAGAGCTTTCAGAAAACGGATATGAAGTTCTGAAAGGAAAGAGATTAAAGTCTTTCATTACTGCGGCGAACAATTCTGGTAAGGACATTAATGTCCCTACCAAAACGACAGTGCTTGGGGTATTTGATTTTCGTGCCTTCTTGAATATGGCAATGCTTTTGTCTGAGAGTGATAAAGCACGTGCTTTGCGTCAGCTCATGCTGGATATTGTGATTGATCTGATCAATCGGAAGACTGGTGGAGGCACAAAGTACATTAATCAGAGGGATAAAGACTTCGTATTTTCTTCATTACAGGAAGACAATTATCGTAGGCAGTTTACTGATGCACTTAAAATCTATGTTGAAGATGATCGCTATAAATATGCACATTTTACCGATCTGATTTATGTTAGCATTTTTAAGGAAAAAGCTAAAGAATATAAGAAAATCCTTGACTTAAAAGCAAGCGAAAAGGCAAGAGATACTTTTTATAGCGAAATTCTTGACATTGTTGCCGCATACGAGAGTGGGCTTGCTGACGCGATAAAAAAAGAGAGCGAACAAATGGGGCGTGTTCTTTCAAGGCGTGAAGCGGAAGATCTCTTCCGAGAATTTGAAAACATGGCGCTTTGGAAGCCGTTGATCCAAAGAGGTCGTGTTAAAATGGCAAGCCGAGACATGGCGCTCAGAGATGCTTTCCATTATCAATTGTCAGAATATATTCAGCCGCTTGACAAAGATGAATATCAGAAGTTCCTTGGTGTTGCTGGTGATGAACTCGAGCGATTAATGCAGGAAAACCAAGCTGTTTTGAAGCGCCTTAAGGAGCGTGAATAAATGGACGGAATCATATATATTACGCTAGAGCAAGCAAAGGCAGTTCATGCCAAGACCATTGAGTATAGCGGAGGTGGCACATATGAACATTTTGATTTAGGCCGCCTTGATAGTGTACTTACAAACATCCAAAATGATGATTATTACCCTACTTTTGTGGACAAGCTGACGCATTTATTCTATTGTACATGCGAATTCCATTGTTTTGCAGATGGCAACAAGAGGCTAGCCATTACTCTCTCCGCGCAGTTTTTACTATTTAATGGATACATGGCTGTGGCAAAAAATTTCTTTGCGATCACAGAAAACATCAGTTATCATGTCGCAGCAGGGAAGATAAAAAAGGACTTGCTACATAAAATAATGACTGCTATTATGGCGGGGACTTACGAGGTAGATGAAGAATTGAAGCTAGAAGTCCTTAATGCTATCAGCTAAAAGACAATATAAATATGGGCTACCGATTAACTAAAAAATAGATATAAGCGTTGATAGAAAACTACAAATTATACCCCATTATACCCTTTTTACCAAGGGTATAATGGGGTATAATACATTTGAGGATATAGGAGGTGTAGTATGAGCAACGATATCTTGACCCAAATTGCAGAATTGGAAGCTCAGATCGTAGAGTTTCCAATTGGCTCTATTGGCCAAAAGCAGGTGAGTGGAAAAACATATTACTACCATCGTTTCAGAGAAAATGGAAAGCGAAAAGAACGATATGTCCCGGAGAGTGAAGTTGCAGCACTTCGTGAACAGATCGATCAGCGAAAAACATTGGAGAAGCAGCTGAAGGATTTAAAGAAGCTTGCTCCTAAAAAGAAGGCTACAGCTAAGACGCACGACTTTATTACCGATATTCGTATCGGCGATGCTTTGCGCGCGTATTCGAATGCTGTCCGGAAATATAAAAAGAGAAGCCATTATCAGAGGCTCCATGACTATGTGTACAGAAACACCTATGGTCGTGTGTTCATTCTTTTTGGCTTGCGCAGAACCGGCAAAACAACCTTAATACGCCAAATCCTCGCGAACATGACAGATGCCGATATCGAAAAAGCGGCATTCATCCAAATCACAGCAAAGAATACACTTGCTGATGTCAATAAGGACTTGAAATATCTGCATAGCGAGGGATACAAATATGTGTTCATTGATGAAGTAACGTTGATGCATGATTTCATTCAAGATGCAGCAGTGCTCTCTGATATATACGCTGCCATGGGCATGAAGATCGTGCTGTCCGGCGCGGATTCCTTGGGCTTTCTCTTCTCAGAAGATAGCCAGCTTTATGATCGCTATTATCAAGTTCACACATCCCATATCCCTTATCGCGAGTTTGAAGAGATCCTTGGCATCAAGGGAATTGATGAGTATATCCGCTATGGAGGAACGATGAGCTTGAGCGGAGTTCATTATAACGAGGATTCGCCCTTTGCAAGCAAGAAAAATGCGGACGAATATGTGGACAGTGCGATTGCGCGAAACATTCAGCATTCACTGAAATGCTATCAATATGAAAACCACTTCCGCAATCTTCGAGAGCTTTATGAAAAAAACGAGCTGACCAATGCCATTAATCGCGTAGTGGAAGATATCAATCATGCATTCCTTTTGAGAGTTCTTACCGATGAATTTAAGTCCCATGCTTTCGGCAGATCCGCAACCAATCTGCGTAGTGCAGGAAACGATATCCTTGATGACTTTGACCGTGAAGCCTTAACTGAACGCTTGAAAGCAATGATGGAAATCCGCAATACGCCGGAGCTGACCGTTGCACTCAGCGAAGTTCATCTGAAAGAGATTGTTCAGTATCTCATTAAGCTGGATGTGATCTGCAAGATTGCTGAACGCAGTGATCAAAGCGCTGCTGTGACATATCGCCTTGGTATTGCGCAGCCGGGTTTAAGATATGCACAGGCTGACGCACTGGCAGAAGCTTTGCTGATGGATAATGTGTTTGGGGAATTACCGCTTCCTGAAAGAAATGCTATCCTTGAGCGGATCCGCAATGAGATCAAAGGCCGCATGATGGAAGATATCGTCCTTCTGGAAACGCAGCTGGCTAACCGGAAGAAGGAAGTGTTTACCTACCATTTCGATATCGGTGAGTTCGATATGGTAGTCTTTGATCTCAAAGCAGCATCTTGCGCTATCTACGAAGTGGAGCATAGTACAGAGATTGCGGAGGCACAATACCGGCATCTGATCGACGAAGAAAAGTGCAAAGCAACCGAATGGCGCTTCGGAACGATAACAGGGAAATACGTTATTTATCGCGGCGAGAGTTGCGAGGTAAACGGCATCCATTATCTGAATGTGGAAGAGTATCTGAAAGGCTTAGCATAAAAAAGAGTGAAGCGTGGCTATCTGCAAATCCAGATAGCCACGTTTTTTGCGTCATGCTAAAATGATTACTGTTTTCTTCTGTTTTTCTGCCAGTTCGGCAAACTGTGCTGCGCCTCCCCACGAGTGGGTGATATAGGTTACGACATAATCGGACTGTTTAAGCATCCACTTATTGCGCCATGAGATAGCGAAGCGGGGATGAACAGTCTCAATGCCCTCTGGAAGCATAGTGTCAGAGTAATCGCGGGTATTAAACTCGTCGCGTTTTGGGGGCATACGCTCCAATACAACGGCATAATTGATGTGGGGATATAGCAACACCAATTCTTTCAGAACGGAGCGAACCATCGAATCAAATGCTCCTTGTTGGCCGACGTAAAACATATCTACCGCGTGGCTTTCAATCAGATCGATCAGAACCTTGCGTAGCTTTGATTTAATTGAACTCGGACAGTCACGATGCCCGAAAAATGTACAGGCTGACATATATGCATCTCCTTTGTGGGATATATCGCAATTATAACGCAATTGGCGCAAATTTGCGATATGTCCCACACGATTTATCGCAGATTTGGTTAAACTTAAATCACGATATATCGCAGGGAGGGGATGCGAATTGAATACAAAAGAAGCTGTAGCAAAGCGCATTCTTGAGCTGTGTGAAGAACGGAACATGGCTGTCAATGCGTTGGCAACTGTGTCTGGAGTTTCTCCATCAACGATTTACAGTATGTTGAACGAGAAAAGTAAAAATCCGGGTGTTGTTTCGTTAAAGAAACTTTGTGACGGATTGGAAATCAGTATCAGAGAGTTTTTCGATAGCGACTTATTTGAGGATTTGGAGCAAGAAATTAGATGAAAGCCTGTGGTGTCCAGCACGAACACCACAGGCTTTTTCTTACTTATTCTTCGTTGCTATGCGCTTAAATCGGTCTTGGCACTCCAACAATCCCTGCAATGCAATCTGTGCCTCAAATCGCAGCTGGGCTTCGATGCAGACATCCATCAGAACATCAGGATCATCATCCCAACACCGGATGCCATCCAGATAACCAGCGCGGCGTTTGTCATCGATGATGAAGGGGACAATGCCGTGCCGGAGGCATTCTTTGAGCATAATCAGTCGGCCTACACGACCGTTGCAATCCTCATAAGGGCGAATACGTTCAAACTTTACATGGAAGTCCAATATATCTTCAAGGTCAACGGTCTTCTTCGTCTCGTATTTCTCGATCAGATCCGCCATCGCAGCACTGATCTTTGCGGGCGACGTAGTTTTTCCGAACTTCTTCGATGCGGGTGTTTTGCGATATCCAACCGGCGTAGGAGCGTGGCGGCGGTGCTTGCAGCTGTCACTGAGAAGTTGCGCCTGCAGCTGGTTGATGAAGGTCTGGGTTAGAGGCTTCATCGCGTTGGTTAGGATCGTATCAACGCAAAGAAAGTGGTTTCTGGCTTCGACGATATCATTGACCTTAATATCTTCGCTGGCAGTGAAGATCCGGTCTTTCTTATACAGCACTTCGACCTGATTACGGGTCAGACGGTTGCTTGCCATGCGTCCGCTGCTGTAGACCATGTTGATCTGTAGATACTCGTAGAAGCCTCGATACTGCTTGCCGTCACGCTGCTTGAGAATCTTTTTGAGAAGGATCGGAGTAGGCTTGACTTCTTTCTGCTTTCTGGCTGGCTTTTCTGCATCTGCAGGGATATACCATGTTCCAAATTCCTGATAAGCATCCGGGATGCGATTCTCACGGCAATGCCGTCTGACTAGCTGCTCTGACACGTTCCATTTGGCAGCAATTTCGCTTGCGGTTAAGTATTCCATTGTGATGTTCCTTTCAACTGTTATTGGTCTTGCTTCTCGGCACCATGGACACTAAAAGTGCGAGTCTGCGAAACACTTTGATTTCGCGAAACTTTTAGTACCAGAATAAGTACCAGAAACAGGGCAAAACACCATGTACCAGTTGAAACGATATGGACTGTAAAATGTCCATTTTATGCGGTTTTGTCTAACTTTTTAAACCATTTCCACTGAGTCCAGAACCTCAGGAGCGATGGCATTCAAGAGGTCAGCGGTTCGATCCCGCTTATCTCCACCAAAAGGGGCTGTTAAAGAAGTCCCACAGCAATGTAGCCAGTGCCTTCCGGCACTGGCTACAAAAAACCAAGAAGAAACGGCTGCAGCCAGTTGAGGTTGCAGCCGTTTTGTAGTATCATAAAGTTACCACACGTCATGAAAACTACAGATATGAATTATACACCAATCCAACTGAAATTACCAGTGGATATGGAAAGAATTATTGAAATAAATGATTCGGTATATACTTTCAATGAAGTGGTGTCCCATATTGACCTGAAAAAATACTTTGTGGAAAAGGACTACAAAGCCACAGGCCGTCCAAGATATGAGCGCGAAAAACTTTTGAAAGTGTTGCTGTTTGCATTTATGGAGCATGGTTACCAGGAATATGAATGGCTGGATCAGAAGCTGGCATCCATCTTTTCCCTGGAAGCTGCCCGAAAAGCAGCCAGGCAGATGAGGAAACCCAATGATTTTTGCAACCTGTTTGTCCAGTCGCTGTGTTTGACTGCACAGCTAGGGTTTGCGATACAGCGGTATCAACAAGCGCTGATACCACTGGTAGAGTCCCTGGATGATACAGAACTGACCAGAGACGCGGAAGGATAGCAGGTCTTTCGGATGGCGGTAATGCGTACCTTTTTCATGGGAATCCCCTCCTTTTTGCTTCCATTTTAGCCCTCTTCACGCCGGTTGTAAATAGCTTTCGTTTCAGCAGGCAAGATAAATGAAATCGTAGGGGTCAAGGTTTGCCTTCTCCAGCGCCGCCACCCGGTCATCCGGGTCCATTTCCCGCAGTTCTTCCTCGCTCAGCCCCGCCAGACTCAGTTGATCCCGGAAGGGTTCGTATTCCGCGTCCAGCACTTCTTCCTCCTCGTTCCAGTGGATCAACCTTCTTATTTCTATAATAACGTTACGCTACAGCACCTCGCGAAGAGCAGTAACAATTCGCATCTCTTCCCCACTTTCATTGGTTCGGAGTCGCAAGATTGGGATTCCGCATTTTTTCAGCACACTGTTTTTCATTTCATCCCTCTCGGCTTGGCGGCTTCCTACTGCATGATACTTCACTCCGTCCACTTCAATTGTCAAAACAGGAGATTTATCCATTTTGTTGAACAGAAGAAAATCTATGTGCGTCAAAGGGTTGGAAGCATATCGGATTTCCGGTTCCGTGAGCACGGAGTAGTCCTTCACCAGAGTAGCCAAAGAAGAATGCACAACACAGTCCACTTTTGAAAATTCCGGAGTATTCAGAATTTTTACAATAACGGAGTACATCAGATTTTCTGAGTCATATTCCGACACACGCTTATGCTTCTTCAAGCATTGTCTGCGCTGCTCATAGTAACCCTTGTACAGCATATCGAAAACAGAAAACACTTTGCTGTCAACGATTTGAAAATTGTTGTATTCAATATACTTTGCCAAATCTCCGTAGTTGGTTTTCGCATTCTCATCATTGTTGGAGATGACAACAACCAACGACTTCACTGCACGGGAAACTGCAACGTTGAGCATATTTGGATCGTCAACGAACTCACCAATGACATTATCCACTGAGGCAAGCACAACAGCATCCTTTTCACGGCCCTGGAACTTATGGACTGTGGCAACATCATAACCTGCCCCCAGCTGCTTCTGAATCGCAGCGACCTGATCCCGGTAGGGCGTGATAATACCGATATCTGTATATCCTCGCTTGGCCAGTGCTGGAAGCACTTCTTCGCGGATCGTATCTATCTGGCGCTGGTTCAAATGCCCACGGGCATGGTTTCCGGGAGCAGTGCGGTACATGGACAAAACATCCTCTTCGCCATGATCTTCTGTCATGACAATCAGCTCTCCGTTATAGAACTTCTGATTAAAGAATGCCGCAATTTTTGGGTGGCATCTGTAGTGCTCTCTCAGCAACACAGACGGAACACTATGCCAAATCTCTGCCGCGGAAGCCAGCATACTATGGGTGGAAAAGCGATACCGCTCGTCAAATTTGTGCCGGTGCCAGATCGCATCTGCGGTTTGGACATCCTCCGACGTCAGAACATTTGGAAGCTGCTTCTGGTCTCCCACGATGATAATATTCTGGGCACAGGAGAACGCCAGCACACCGGTCGCCAGATCCACCTGAGAGGCCTCGTCCACTATGAGATAGTCATAGACAAACTCGGTTGAGAGTGTTCCCTTGATGGAGTATGTCGTACTGAGGATCACGGGGTATTCCGCAGCAAATGCGCCGGAGGCTCCTCGGAAATCCTTCTTTTCAAAAACAGGTCTGGGCGTTTGCCAATGGTAACGCTGCGCCAATTCCGCCTTGAAGAGCTTCATGGATTTTGCGCGCAGCTCGTCCATCTTGGCGTCGAACCGATAATCGCGCAGCTTTTTTTCCAAAAGTCGCTTTTCTACCTGCAGCTCCTGGAGTTTTGTCTTATAGAACAGATCCTGCAAAAAAGGAATTGCTTCTTCCGGTATTTGCTGAAACAATGCCAGTGCAGCACGACTGAACCGAAGAGCTATCAGAATGCGTTTGAAGAATCCTGGTTTTTTCTCTGCATTTTGTTCATACTCCAGCCAGAGAGACAGCAGTTTTCCGGAAGGCAGCCTTGAGAGCTGCTCAGCATGGATGCTGACCGTTCCTTTTGTTTTGTAATACTCCTCAAAATAGAACTGTTCCGGTTTTAATGCAAGCAGTTCCTGCTCAATCTGTGCGATTCTGTTTCTGGATTCCAGCATGGCAGTCAGTTCGTCAGACAGCTTTTGCACTTCTGCATTCAGTGTATCATGCGCATCTTTTCCCATAGTCCAGCTGCGCATATCCGGATACGTTCCTGTCTGGGCCTGCAAAAACTGTTCCTTGTTGGCGAGACTTCCCAGAAATGCTGTCAGGAAAGAAACGCCGTACTTTTCCAACTTTTCAGCAACATTCTGTGTAGCGGAATTGTTATTGGATACGACTGCAACAGTCTTTCCGTTTCGGACAGCGTTGGCGATGATATTCAGAATCGTTTGAGTCTTGCCTGTACCCGGAGGTCCCTGGATAATGCTGATCTGAGAAGAAAATGCGTTCTCTACCGCCTTTTTTTGACTTTGATTCAGTCCAAAGGGATAGATCAAAGGTGGTGTTTTTTCTTTGATATCAATAGGGAGGCTTGGATCGAGATACTTGGCAAGTACAGTGACATCTGATACGGCAGAAATCATATCATACTGCCGCTGCAGAATGTTGATACCGCCATCGGTTTTCAGGCTGAGTGTACTTGCCGTTTCCTTGAAATAATCAAAGAGCTCCTGTGATTTTGCTCCATAGAGGCAGTTCTTTTCCAGTTCAACCTCGACCTTTGGAATTGTCCTCGTTTTCCCATTGGAACGCACCACACGATAGAACTCGCCGAAATCCTGAATATGGTCAATGTCCTTGACGATTCGGTTATTTGTCTTAAATATGACCGACCGGGGATCGATTGTCCGCACCAGTTTCAAAAGCTTGATGTTACTGCTGTTGTAGCAGAACACTTTTGCCGAGTTGCTGTAGACAATATCACATTTACTCCCATGGAATGTATAGGATTCTATGGAATCTGTTTTGTCCTTGTCTTTCACGATAATCAGGCAGTTATTCTCAATCGGCATAATATCACCAGCAACATATACGAAATAGATTTGTGGATTTTATTACTGTAAATCATACCATAGATGTGTGTTCAGTTCAAGAAGACAAACTGTATGCGTATGTTTCCACTGATTAGAAAGGCCGATTTCTTGCTTTTTATCAGACTGGCCGATGAATACCTCGCGCCTCTTCAATCGGTAATTCCCGATGCGTTCATTGGTGATTATGTAGACCGATACTTAAAGGATTTGGAGGAAGCATCCGCTTATATAAAAAGCCAGGTCATCATGCAAATGAAGCGGACTTGATTCTGGAATCTGCCGCGAAAAATTCTGCTGTGAAAGCAGAAAGGGGTTCCCGCTCAGCAGCTTGCTGAAAAACGCCATGCGTAACGCACAGGCGCTTTTTCAGGCAGTATGCGGCCTTATCAAATGTCAGTCCCGGAGGGGCGTCTGCAGTCTGAGAAATAGAGGTCACTTCCAATCCCTGAATAGAGAACGGCTCCAGTGACGCTTCCGGAATTTCCTCTTTTGCGTTTCCACGCTCCATACCACATTCCCCTCCCTTACGGCCGGAGCATTTGATTCCGGTGGTTGAAATCAGCTCCCGCTGCTCAAAACGTCCGCAAGGCGATTCAAAACGAATATTATGTAAACTTTTCCATCAGCGGCTGCCGTTATCCCGGAACGCGTCCCGGCGACCGCATCAAAAAGGGGGAGATCCGGGATATTTTCGGTGCACCTGTTTGCGTCATTTACGCGGAAGCAGGAGGCGTTATTCTATATCAAACAATTTCACTGGGCATTGAAAAGGGGAAACCAATGATCACCTACGGTGAATTGACAGAGGAAGGATAGAAATATGGATGTGAAAATGGAGCAGCGGGTGAAGAAATACTGGACACAGCGTTCCCACGATTTTGGAACCGTGCGAAAGAACGAGCTGGAAAACGAAATGGGGCAAAGGTGGCTCCGTGAGATCGAGCGGTTCCTGCCGGAGGGGAAAAGGCTGAACATTCTGGATGTGGGCACCGGCACCGGCTTCTTCGCGGTGCTTCTGGCACAGCAGGGACACCGGGCAGAGGGCATCGACCTGACCCCCGCCATGCTGGAGGAAGCCCGGATTTTGGCGAAGCAGCGGAATCTCGAGATCACTTTCCGGGAAATGGACGCTCAGAATTTGGATTATCCCAATGATTCTTTTGATGTGGTCATCAGCCGGAATCTTACGTGGACGCTGCCGGACCCGGAGCGGGCTTATGCCGAATGGTTCCGGGTGCTGAAGCCTGGTGGGGTGCTGCTGAACTTTGACGCGGCGTATGCCGCCCATGTGCGCAGCCACAGCAGCCAAAACCGCAAGGTCGCCCCGGACAGTCCTTACGGTCACGTGGGTATGACGGACGCTCTACAGCAAGAGAATGATGATATCACCCTATCTATGGACATTGGGCAATCCCGCCCGGAGTGGGATAGGCAAGTGTTGAAGAGAATCGGGTTTGCCGGATGCCAGACTGACACACAGGTTGGTCAGCGTCTGTTGGGAGAACTGGACCTGACCACCGCTCCCATGTTCGGCATCTTTGCCAGAAAATAATTTTTGTGATTCAGAGAAAAAACAACCCCCAGTGGTCGAATCGGGGCGTATCAATCGGCGTATGCAATCCTTTTTGCAGACGCGATTATTGACAAACCTGTTTTCCGGGTGTACAATGTATGTAATTTCATAAGCTGTTCAAGTGCCGCCTGCTTTGCGTTTAGAACCGGCGGAGAATAGTGAATCCGGTCAGAATCCGGAACGGTACCGCCACTGTATGCGAGGAGGCGCCGCACGGGACGAAAGTCAGTCATTGGGATTTTTCCTGAGAAGGCAGTGCGGGGCTTACGATACGCGAGTCAGGAGACCTGCTTGAACAAATTACCTGCGCATTCTGCGTGATCATGGAATGGACGGTTTGTTTGTCATGGAAAAACGGCCATGGTAGCTTTGTGCTACCATGGCTTTTTGCGTTCATTGGCGGTTTGCTGATTGCCGTTTGCAGACCGCTTCTGATAATCTTTCCGTGAAATCCGGAAGCCTTTGCCCCGGTTCCCGTCCCCCCTTCGGGAACCGGGAGACAAAAAGCTGCAAAGAATGCCGGACAAGGAGGAAATCAAATGCGGAAAATCGCGGTATTTATTCTGGTAGCTGCATTGCTCACGAGCTGCTCTGCCGCTCCGGCTTCCTTGGGCTCTGCCGCTCCGGAGGGAAAGGAGATTCCCGGGCTTACCTGGGAATCCTGCATGGAGCTGGAATACGCCACCGAATTCACTGTTGACTACTATGCGGGAGGCTACGCGCTCATAGAAGTAATCGGCGACTGCCGCTATCTGGTGGTGCCGGAAGGGATGCCGGTACCGGAAGGCCTGGATGAAAGCATCAAGATTCTTCGGCAGCCGCTGGATACCATCTACCTCCAGGCAACCTCGGCCATGGCGCTGTTTGATCGGATTGACGGGTTGGACGCAATCCGGCTGGTTGGAACCAGGAAGGAAGGGTGGTATGTAGAGGGTGCGGTAACGGCCATGGAGGAGGGGAAAATGCTCTTCTCCGGCAGCTATTCTCAGCCGGACTATGAGCTGATGGTGGAAGAAGGGTGCGATCTGGCCATTGTCTCCACCATGATTCTACACGCACCCAAGGTGCAGGAGATGATCGAACAGCTGGGCATTCCGGTGTTTGTGGAACACGCCAGCTACGAAAAGCACCCTCTGG
>JAUNMW010000265.1 GCA_030537395.1 Clostridia bacterium
GGCTGCCATCCGGATGCGTGAACACCAGACCTGGGAAGCCGCCATCGTTCCAGGCCGGCCCCAGCGCTTTCCGCTGCGCTTCCTGCTCTTCCTTGTGCTTCTTCAGCACCTGGAAGACCGTAGGCGCGGGAGCGATTGTGCGGGGCTTGCTGTTCTTCGGTTTCGCAAACCGGAAGATTTCGCCTTTCTTTCTCGGCTGGGCCAGCTGTTTGGTGACTCGGATCAGACCGTTCTCAAAGTCCACGGAATCCCAGGTCAGCCCCAGCAGCTCGCCGGACCGCAATCCGGTGAAGATTGCGGTCACGATGAGTGCCTCATGCTCATGGCCTTTCAGAAAGGCCAGCAGCTTGGAAAGTTCCGGCGTATCCAGCGGATGAATCTCCGCTTGCTCGATCCGGGGCAGGATGCAGTTGCTGGATGGATTCTTGCTCAGGTAGCCTATCCTGACAGCCACATCCAGCGCCTTATGCAGGCAGCCGTGAATGTTCTTGATGGATTTCGGACTGAGCCCTTCCTCCCGCTTCTTATTGTAGAGGCGCTGAATCATGGGCGTTCGGAGTGCCGACAGTTTGACGTCTCCGAGCGCGGGGATGATGTGCACCCGGATCTGCATTTCGTAGGTATCCGCAGTGCCGAGCTTCACATTCCCCAGGTAGTCGCGGTGCCACATGGTCAGCCATTGGCCGAGGGTCAGGCCGCTGTCCTCTCTGAAATCACCGTGGTCGATGGTGATGGCGACTTCGGTCAGCTTCTTCCGGACTTCCGCCTGGGTTCTGCCATAGACCGAATGCCGTTTCCCATCGGCACAGTACCGGGCCTCCCAGCTTCCGTCAGCCCGTTTTCTGATGGTTCCTTCGCCGTTAGCACGCTTTCTTGCCATTCGTATCTCCTTCCGACAGCCAGTCCATGAGCGCTTGACGAGTGATCACAATCTTCTTTCCGACGTGAATGGACGGGATCTCATTGCTGTGAATGAGCTCGTACATCTTCGGCTTGCTGATCCCGATCAACTCGGCAGCTTCTCGGACGGATAATGTCATTTTCGTGCCCGGCGATGATTGCTGAGGTATGCTGTTGTCAAGGTGCATTTGCTCCCGGATGGGAGCGGTCTGATTATTCAGAGCGTTGAGCGCCGCCTCAACGACCTGAAGAACCTCATCTTTAGTATAAAGCCTGTTTCTCATCATTGCAATATCCTTTCACACTTTAAAGTGATAAATTTTCGTAATTTCTTTTGTTTCCAGATGACCGCCGATTTGTTACCGTTTAGAACCTCGTTTTTGACGCGGACAATAGATTTAGCGGCCACCCTCAAAATCGTGTTTTTCACTTCCGTGAGCCCTTGAAAAATAGAGCATTTCCCATTCCTAAAGCGTAACGCAGCGGTAGCAATCAGCTTCTGTTTTCATTGGATACTATTTTGCATATAGCTCTTTTTCGCCGTTTTGATGCGTACATGCGTACGGACGCAGGTTGCTTCAGGGGTTTGTATTTTCCCGGCGCGTACGCATGTACGCATCATTTGGGGCAAAAACTCCTTTATGCGTTTTTGAAGGGGTTGTCCTCCGGATCGACGATCTGCCATCCACCCCCGGCGGTGCCGGGAAGCCTGATAGCCGGGCCGATTCCCTTGAAGCCGCGCACACGGCGTCCGGCGGCATTGACGATATTGTTGGTATACACGATGCCGAATTTCTCCTGATTGGCTGTTAGGTATTCGATCAGCGTCTTGCTCTTCATGGCGGGATAGGCGTTTTCATCGCACCAGGTAACATAGATCTGCGCCAGCTGCCTGGAGCTGACAGTCAGATCTTCGCCCCGTGTGATGTATCCCTGTGATTCCATGAACAGCTCAATGTTGTTGGCGTCCTTTTTCACCATCTCCCTGTTCAATCTTGCCCGTTCGCTCTCCGTGAAGCGGAAGCTGTTCTTCACCAGCCTCTGCAATCCCGCAAATGCCCAAAGGAAGATGCCCTCCATTTCTTCGCAAAGTTTGTCCGAAAGATCGGGATCGTCGATCCGGTCTGGCGGCTTTCTCTTCGTCGTCAGGATCAGCTGACGGCGGAAGAATCCGTCGCTGCGATCGTAGAGGGAAATCAGATCGCCGTTGGAGAAAGCAAGGATACGGGCGTACACATATCCCTGATAGCTTTGTTTGTTCTTTCGTTCCAGATCCAATTTGCCCTTCGCCGTGACAATCGCTTTGATGTAATTCGTCTGCTTCAGTGCTTCCAGCCTCATGTCGTCATCCACCATCAGGTGAACATGTTCCAGGTCTGCGCGGGCGAAAGGATTTTCAGAAATCTTTCCGACGCTTCCATCCTTCGCGTTTGGGCCGAACATCCGGGACAGCACATGGCCGATCTGGCTCTTGCTTTCGCCGCCGCTGCCCTTGATGACCATCATCTTCTGTCCGGCATTGCTGGGGATCAGTCCATAACCGATGAACTCCTGGAGCGTGGGAATGTCTTCCGGCCAGAGCAGATCAGAAAGAAATTGCAGCCAACGGGTTGGCGGCTTTGCGTTCGGATCATACCGGACCGGGAAGCGACTTCTGACGATTTCAGCTGCTTCGCATGCCCTGCGCTGCGCTTGCGCATGCTCTCCTCCCACCTGCTGCTTTTGCGGTGCCGCGTCACAAACCTTCCAGGTTTGTTCCTCCTCCACGAACCTTCCGTCCAGAAATAGCGTCCCGTTCTTTACATGAACGCGATCTGTCTGCGGAAGCAGTTCCTTCACTTGAGCCTTGATGCGAAGATCCTTCAGGATGTCATCCACCTTTTTGCTCAGACCGGAGATGACGAAAGGCTCCAGTAGATGATAGATCGCCGAGCGCAGATTGTTTTCATTGGTCACTTTTCCGTTGGGAGAGAAGAAGCAATTCTCTGAGTATGCCAGACGATGCTTTTCCAAAAACTCCCGGCAGAAGATGGGCTCATTAATCGTTTTTCCCGTGAACCATTCAGGCCACCAGTCAAGCCGCGTGATTTTCTTCTCTGGCATTTTGCTTCGTCTCCTCGCATGCCCTGCGCTGCGCTTGTGCATGCTCTCCCCGCTCCTGCTGATTCTGTGGGACTGCGTCACGTACCCTCCAGATTTGTTTCTTGGGAATTCCGTTTTTCAGGATGTCTTCAATTTTCGCTGCGGCGTCCATGTCTCGGATGGTTTCCATCATTTCTTTCCGCTCGTCCGGGTCGGATGAAATCAGACATTCGATGGCGTACCCCACCGGGATTTGATGACGGATAGCCTGGCGGAAACGCTCGTCCCAGATTTCCGGATCTTTGCATGCCCTGCGCTTCGCTTGCGCATGCTCTCCCTTCTCTCGCTGATTCTGTGGCGGCGCGTCACAAACCCTCCGGGTTTGTTCCTTATCGGGCATGACCGGGGCGTATTCTTCCTTCCATTTCATCAGGAGCCGCTCGTAATCGATGAGAAGACTGAGAACGCGCTGCTCTTCTTTTCTCTCTAAAAGCTCAGCAGGCAGCTTCGGAATCGGTGCGTTTTGCCCTGGCGGCAAGGGATGGATATCGAAATCAGCCGCCAGCTTTTTTGCTGCGTCATATGGAGAAAGGCCGAACAGCTTCGCTGTAAAATCGATCGCATCGCCGGTGGCGTGACAGCCAAAGCAGAAAAATCGCTCATCGATTTTCATGGATGGATGCCGATCATCATGAAAGATGCACCGGGCAATACCGCTGCGGCTGACGGGAATGCCATAGCGTTCCGCTGCCTGACGGGCTGTGACTTAAGACTTGACTTGTGTAAAAAGTAAACTCATGTTTTCCTCCTGTTGTTGATTTTGTAGTTTTGCTATCTGCTGTATGTCCGATCACACAGCAAGAGGACATCTCGCTGTCCCGCGTTCGGATCATGCTTCGCGACGGCATGACGCGGA
Organism: Clostridia bacterium; assembly: GCA_030537395.1. GTDB lineage: Bacteria > Bacillota > Clostridia > Christensenellales > Aristaeellaceae > RUG563. The sequence goes on from JAUNMW010000265.1 coordinate 3,899, forward strand.
ACAGCTTTATGTAAACGTGCTGGATAGCTTGTCCTGCACGGAAACGCATCGGAAGGGGCGAAGCTTCATTTTGTCCCTTCGCTTGGCAATGGGAAAAAACGGGCATTTTGGAAATGCTATTGCGAATCATTCAGAAGCTTTTAGCAATCGGAGAGGACATCCGCTACGGGGGAACTTCCGCCGCCTCCCCTCCCTCTATGAGCAATAGGGTGATTTTGACAACTGCTTAAAAACGAAAGCAAATCTATGCGCCGACGAAATAGAGCTGAATCAAGGTTTGCAAGCAAGGCAAAGTGTCTCCACTTTTGCAAAATGCTTGTTGGTGAGCGTCCTCCCCAACCCCCTCCATGTACGCACGGTATCCCATGCGGCTGCGCATTTCTGCGAAACACTTCCATCATCTCCGGATTCGCCGGTGAGAAATGGCCTGCTCCTGCTGGGGTCGGTGTCCAGAATCCGGCGCACGTTTTCCAGGATATTAAAAGCCAGCGCATATCCACCCGACCCCGTTTATAATCTGCATAAAGCACGTTCCTTTCCGATTGGAGACTTTCGTATCATGCGTTCGGAACAACCAGGGCTACTGGATGACTCATGGTGCTTCGTCTCTTGACAAAGATATTATGATGTTGATCTATGTTGCTGTCGATAGTTGCTTTCTGTT
>JAUNMW010000266.1 GCA_030537395.1 Clostridia bacterium
CTCTCAACTCTTAACTCTCAACTCATCCTCGTCCTCAAAGTCGCTTATCACCGTATTTTTGCCGAAGCGGGCAGTGCGGCAAGCAGCCCCTCCGCGTCCTCCTTCCGGCACAGCAGCGTGCCGGGACGCATCACGGAAGCCCCCGCAGCGGCCGTGGCAAAGCGCAGGGCCTCCCCCGGCTCCATTCCCCGGCTCAGGGCCAGCATCAGTCCGGCCAGCAGAGAATCCCCCGCGCCCTGGGTGCCCCGAACCTCCACATTCGCCGCCGGGCACACCCACGCGCCTTGGGCGTTCACAAGCATCGCGCCGTCTCCCCCGCGGGACAGGCAGATCATGCTGATCCCCTTTTCCAGCAGCGCTTCGCAGGCCCGGAGCGTATCTTCCTCATTCCGCGGATCGATCCCCGTGAAAGCCTGAAATTCCTGCGCGTTGGGCTTGATGAGCGTTGGACGGGCCTCCAGCGCCGCCGTCAGCGCCGGGCCGTCGCAGTCCGCGGCGGCAAAACCGCCTTTTTCCCGGACGGCGCGGCAAAAATCGGCATAGGTGTCCGCAGGGGCCCCGGGTGGCAGGCTGCCGGACAGGCTCACCCAATCCCCCGGTTTCATGAGGGAAAGCAGCCGCTCCTTCACCGCTTTCAGCGCCGCCAAAGAAGCCGCCGCCCCCCGCTCGCTGATTTCAATGGTGCGGCCCGTTTCCGTTTCCCGCAGCTTGATATTCACCCGCAGTTCCCCCGGAACAGGCGCAAGATCACAGGGCACCTGCTCCTTTTCCATTGCGGCGGCTACCGGACGCTGATCGTAATCAAAGCCGATCAGCATGCCTTTTCCGCCCAGCGCCCGGATCACCCGGGCCACATTGACGCCCTTACCGCCCACGTCCGCCCGCTCTGTTTCAATGCGGTTGGGAGCGTTCAGATCAAAGCGCGGGATCCGGGCCGTTTTATCGATGCAGGGATTCAGGGATACGGCAAAAATCATGGTTCAATCCCCCTTCCCATACAAAAATGCCCGGCTCATTTCCGCCGCTTCTTCATCCAACATTTCGCCATCCTTGACGGCCAGACCCCGGGTGGCCATTTTTCCCGGCGTTTCCTGGCCAAACAGCGCAAACGCCAGATCGATCAGATCGTCAGTGGTCATATTGGTATCGATGGCGGGCATCAGCATATCCATCAGTTTCAGTTCGGTGTTGACCGTTCCGCCGTTGAGCGCCTGGCGCGACACCGCCTCCAGCAAGGCCCGGGCCCTGAGGGCTCCATCGCCCTGTCGGCGCAGCTTCACATATTTCAGCGCCTGCAGCCCGTTCAGCTGGTTTTTCCCGGCGTTCAAGTCCAGAGCTTCCGCTTCGCCCTCCGTTAAGTCCATCGTCACCCCGCCCAGCGCGTCCACAATGGTGATAAAGGCTGCCATGTTCACGGCGCAGTACCGGTTGATCTGCAATCCCAGCGTTTCATTGATCGTTTTGGCCGCCAGCAGAGGACCGCCGAAGCAGTTGATGTACCGAAGGGCAATCCGTTCAGGCACCCCTTGAACCTCCGCCATGGCTCCCTCCGGCAGGGACAGCAGATAAGTATCTCCCGTCTGCAAATTCACGCGGCATACCAGCATAGCGTCCGTGCGGCCAAAGTTGGGTTCTCCCTCCGGGGCGTCTGTACTCAGCAGCAAAACGTTGGCAAAGTCTTTCTCCGTCTGCTCTGCCTCCCGGGATCGCACATCGTCTGGCCGTACGGAGATCCGCATGGCCTCCGGCACCGGATTGGGATCATCCGACGCCAGCGCCGCGATCGTCCGCTCCCAATACTGCCGATACCAGACCCCTTCCTCCGCCCGGCAAGCCCCCGCCAGGCAGCACAGCAGGCACACCAGCGCCATCCACCTTTTCATGGCCTTTCCTCCTTGGATGAACTGACAGAGAATCATTTATACCGCTCGGCATGCCGCCCTATGGGGCCAGCCGAAAAGGATCATTGGCCTTTTGCCAATATCCCCGCTATTATATCACAGGTTCCCATCCGCCGTAAACCCGGAACGGCTTAGAAGATTTTTGCATCATCGGCAATCTGCAGATGTAAATTATGAAGGAATCAAGACAATATACAGTCAAAATGCTTGACGAAAGATGAAGAAACTGTTACAATAATCAAAGTGAACAGTTTTTTTATCGTGCGTTCCCATCAGGAACGCCGATACCGATCCAAGGAGGTTTCATCAAGATGAAAAAATCAATTGTGATTTTGGTTCTTGTGCTTCTCACGGTGCAACTGACGGGCTGGGCCTTTGCCGAGCAGACCGATCCCATGTCCGTGCCTTCCTCATCCTCTGGCAGCAATCTGCCCACGGGGTACGATCCCGCGTCCGAGGAAGATCGCGGCTCCTATACCGGCAGCGGCACCTACAATGATTACGGCCGTTCCGTTTACGCCGGCGCCACCCCCATTCCCCTGGACCCCATCGATATGCCCACTGCCACGCCCAAGCCCGTGCTGCCGCCCTTCACCTACGGCGCGGTAACGGCGGACAAGATCCGGCTGAATTTTGAAGCGCCCGTAGGCTGGTATATCGACACCTCCGCCGACGACGCCATCACCCTCACCGATCCCAACGCGGTGGACGGCTTTAACGCCTCCCTGACGCTGCGGCTGTACCCCGTGGCCAACACCTATAAGCTGGCGGATGTGCGCACGGACCTGAAAAACACCCTCAAGGAGCTGGGCCAGTACAATTTCTCCTCCTGGTCCACCACCGAAATGGCCTCTCGCACTTTGCTTAAAAAGGACGGCTACTATGCCGATTACCACGGCACCTATTACAACGGCATCGCCATTTACGGCCGCGTGATGATGGCGCTGCTGGATAATCACCAGATCGTCATGATGCACTTGGTGTGCTCCGACGGCTATTTCAACAGCAGCTACAAGGCTGTGGTCAATCACGTGCGGGACACCCTGAGCCAGCAGCAGTAAATTTATACGGACCCGGTTCCTCCAGCAGCCGCGCGGAAGCAGTTTTCCCGCGGCTGCTTTCATCAATCAAAGGAGATTTTTCCCCATGAAACGCTTTGCCTCTTTGTGTCTGATCCTGTGCCTGCTCCTTGCCGCCGTCCCTGTCCGGGCTGAGCGGATTGCCATTCCGGATGCGCTTCGTTTTACGCAGAAGAGCCCGGAGGCTGAATATGTTCGGGACCGGCAGTTTATCCAGCGTACCTACCCTGTCACCGCCAACGAGCAGGTAAACGCCGCCATGCGCGCTTTGATCGACCAGATGGCGGACACCGCCCGCCCCTATCTGCCCACGGGGAAAATGGATCTGATGCCCTCCTATCTGGACGTTGGCTCCACCATTTCCCGCACCGGCAGCCAATGGATGAGCTTCCTGACCATCGCCCGCATCGCCTACGAACGGGAGCAAACCTATGTGGACTTTGACGCCCGGGTATATGATATGGAAACGGGTTCCCCCGTTGCGCTGACCGATCTTTTTGCGCCGGACAGCGAAGCGTGGGCCCTGATGGCGGACGCCGTGCGGCAGCAGCTGGGCGATTATTTCATGACGGAGGAGGCCGACCCTGCCGCGCTGGATGCCCTGTGCAGCCGGGAAGCGCTGGAAAATACGCCCTTTACCCTCACCCCCGCCAAATTGGAGCTGCATTTCCGGGCGGACGCGCTGTATCCCGGCAAAAGCACGCTGATGCACGCCAAGCTGTATTATTCCGCCCCTCGCCCCCTCATGACGGCGCTGGGCCAGCAGATCACCGATAACAGCCAGTACAAAATGATCGCCCTGACCTTTGATGACGGCGGTGCCCGGGGAGCCACCAACAATCTGCTCAATCAGCTGCGCCGGACGGGAGCCAACGCCACCTTTTTTATCGTGGGCACCATGATGTACAGCAATCATGACGTGATGTGCCGCCAGCAGGACGCGGGCTATGCCATGGCCAGCCATAATTTTGAGCATGTGTATAACGGCATCAACGAAAGCACCGTGCGCGAATGGAGCCAGAAATTCGATCAGCTGATGGACAGCATCGTAGGGATTCGGCCCGAATACATGCGTGCGCCTGGCGGCATGTACGGAAAATTCATCGCTGCTGATGCCAACATGCCCCTGATTCAGTGGAGCATCAATTCCTCCGATTCCGGCAATGAGAACGTGATGCAAGTGGCCCAAACCGTGATCAACAACGCCCGGGACGGCGGCGTGGCTCTGATGCACGATCTGAACCCGCGCGTATACCAATACGCGGAAATCATCCTGGCCGATCTGGAAGCCCGGAATTACCTTTGCGTCACGGTAGACGAGCTGTTCGATCACTACGGGGTCCCCCTGGAGCCCAATCAGGTGTACTACGGCTGCGAGGACGAAGCCAAAGCGCAGAAATAAAAGGCAAGAAAAAATGCAAGGAAAAAGTGCTCGGTTTTCCGGGCACTTTTTTTGCGCGCACGCTCGTTCTAATCTCATGCTAAGATGACTAATCCAAAGGGTGAAGTAAGAAACAAAGATTGGGGATACGCTGGGGTTTCACCCCAGACCCCACCAGGGTGTTGAACACCCTGGACC
>JAUNMW010000027.1 GCA_030537395.1 Clostridia bacterium
GAGTTGTTATAAATTTAGCTGTTGTTGATTTACCCGAAATAACTACTAAATAATTTTTTACTATATAAATATCAACTCAAAAATCTCAACTCTCAACTCTATCTTTCTTCTTCCCACTCAAGGATTTCCTTCAGCGTTTTCATCACCGAATCGCAGGGCGTAAAGCCCTTTTTCAGCAGTTCCGCTGGGGCGTGGGCCATGATGTAAGGGTGGCCTACGATTTTTAGCATGCTTTCATCGTTGAACTGATCGCCGAAGGCCGCCATATCGGAAAAAGGAATATGCAGCTTTTCTGATAAAACGGCCATCCCGCTGCCCTTGTTGCTGAGGGTAAAATCCAGCCAGTTTTCGCCCGCCACATCGCAATGGAGCCTGCTCTGCCATTTATCCTGAAGGTGCAGGGCCCGCTTTGCTACGCCGTCCGGGTGAAAGCCGGAGATTTTGATGCAGCCCCCCGTTACATCGGAAGGTTTTTCAATGATCGTGCAGGTATTTCGCAGGCGGTAAAACAAATCATCGGTGTAGGCGCGGCTGGCGGAAGAAAGCATATAACTGGTTTCCGGCGCGCTGATGAGCAATTCCATGCCCGCGTTCAGAATATCCTTTGCAATTTCATCCGCCATATCCTGCGGGAACCATTGAGCCCTTTGTTCTCCCCGGGCCACCACCAGGGCCCCGTTTTCGCAGATGAAATCCATATCCTGGGCCACCGGGGCAAACAGACGCTTCAAATTGCCGTACTGCCTGCCGCTGGCCGCGGCGAAACGGATGCCCCGGGCGTTCAGCAACCGAATCATATCAAAAATCCCGTCCGGCAGCTTTCTTTTTTCATCCAGCAGCGTGCCGTCCAAATCGGAAGCGATCAATCGGATCATGCGTCCAAATTCTCCTGTTTTTTATCCCGCTCCAGCGAGGCCATAAAGGCTTCCAGCTTCGTTAAAAGCGCCTTTCTGGTTTCCTGCATCACGTTGTCTCCGCCGGTTTTCAGCAGCCGCACCAGGGACCCCCATACGGCCTCCCGCTGCTCCTTGGGCGTGGCATCCAGCATTTTTTTCATATTGCCCAGAGAACGGGCCGGATCCTGCTTGATCTGGGTGAACGTATCCGCCCCGGTGGCTTCAAACAGGGTAAACATCGTGTTCACAAACAGCTTCCGATCCGCCTCATTCTGCGTAGAGAGCCATTGGCGCAGAGTCGCTTCAATCATTTTGCTGCTGTCGGACCGTTTTTCCACTTCCACAAACCGAGGGCCCAGCACCTGCCAGGAAAAGCCGTCATGCTGAAAAATGCCCAATGCATTGCTTTTTACCACGTGCTGATACGATTCATGGGAAAGCAGTGCGCCGATGATGCTGTCCTCCGGCACGGTGCAAATAATGCGTGGCAGCATATCCCGGTATGCCTCGGTTTGAGTGAAGGCTTCCAGGAAACCGGGGCCGTCGTTGCTGTACACCGCTATGATCCGTTTCCGGATCTCCGGCAAGGCCGACACCGCGGCGTATACGGCCAGGTTGCCTCCCTTGGAATGGCCGCCCACCCGCAGGGGGATGGGATCATCGGCAAAATGCTCATTCATATAAGCCGTGGCACGGCGCTGGCCCTCCGTTTCCGGCAGGAAGCTGAGATAAAAATCTTCTTTCCAGCCGACGATGGTGCTGTCCGTGCCCCGGAACGCCACAAAGGCCGTGCCGTCGGGCAAATAGAAGGTCACGGCGGCCAGCTGCACGTCCTCTTGCGTGTCCACCACGCTGTAAAAGAACGTCATCTCCGTTCCGCCGAACCGGGCGTTGTCCGCCATATCGTCCATCAGGAAGGGGGCCCGCTTGGTGAAGCTGTCGTCCGCCATGATTTCCTCCGGCGTATGCAGCTTCCAGAACCGTTTCCGAACCTCTTCGAGGGTCACGCGTTTGCCGTTTTCCGGCACGGAGCCCTCAAAATCGGCATAAATCAGCTCCGTCAGCACCAGACTGTCCACTTCGTTGAAGGGAGAAACGGAAAAGGGCACATCCTTGCGCCATTGCAGATAATCAAAAATGTTTGCCATCATGAACCCCCTTTGCCTATAACAGAGAATAAATGAAAAAGGCTGGAAAAAGAGAACAGAGTGCGGAGTGCAGAGTACAGATTTATATAGCCCTTCAAATCGGTTGAAAAATGCTTTCTAATCAATCTGTGCTCTGCACTCTGTTCTCTGTACTCCGTACTCACTACTCTGTTCACGATTTCTTATGCTTCCTTGCTTCCCTTCGCCAGCAGATACGCGGCGATAAAGCCCACAGCCAGCGTGACGATGCTGATGATCACTGTCACGGCAGAAACGCCGCTCATATCCGTCTGGATCAGCAAGGAGATAGGCGAAGCCACCACCAGGCCCAACACGCCGCAGTAGGTGGCGGTGGGATACCGGGAAGTCAGCCATTCAATCAGCTTGGCGACGCCGAAAATGCCCAGCACGATACCGATCATAAAGGGAATGAGCATCAAAAGCGGCTGGCCCATCACGGAAAAATCCATGGAAAGCAGGCCGTCTTTCAGCGTGGACAAGGCGTTCACCACGGGCTTATAGTAGCCCAGCAGCATCAGCACCAGGCTGCCGGATACCCCGGGAATGATCATGGTGGCGGAGGCGATCATCCCGATGACCACCATGATCAGAATCTGCAGCGCGTTCATGTTGATAGCTTCTGCGTTCTGGATGCTGTCCTTGCGCTGGATCCCCATCCAGATGATCAGCGCGAACAGGACGATAAAAGCAATCACCGCCGCGACGTTGATCTTTTTCCGATCCACCTTTTTCAGCAGCGGCCCCAGGCCCCCTAAAATCAGGCCGATAAACAATGTATTCGTTGGCAGGGCATGGTTTTCCAGGCCCCAATTGATCACGCTGGCCAGAGCCACGATACCCACCAGCATGCCAACGGCGTAAGGCAGCAGGGTTTTCACGCTCTTTTTGAATTCCTTGAACAGGTGCGTGATGCAATGGATCAGGGTATCGTAAATACCCATGCTCACCATCATGGTGCCGCCGGACACCCCGGGAATAATGTTGGCTACGCCGATCACGATGCCGCGCAGCAGTTGGTTGATTAGGTTCTTCATTTCATCAAGGTCCTTTCTGAAAAATCGGTTCTCAGTTTATCACAGGGCTTCTGTTTCGTCAATGAACCCATTCATTAACGTGAAAAGCGCTGTTATTTTTTGTTTTTCTGGACAGGGGCGGGCTGAATCGCTTCTCTTTTCTTCTGTTCGTTTCTTTTATTCACCCATTCGTGGGCCATCCCGTACAGCGTGGCCGTGACAGGCACCGCCACCATCATGCCTGCGATACCGCCCAATCCGCCGCCCACGGACACCGCCGCCAGCACCCACAAAGAAGGAATTCCTACCGACGTGCCCACCAGCCGGGGATACAGCACGTTGCCCTGAACAGTTTGCAGCGCAACGATGAACAGCAAAAACCACAGCGCCAGGCTGGGACTGGCCGTAAATACCAGGAAGGTGCCCAGCGCCGCGCCGATGTAGCCGCCGATGATGGGGATCAGGGACGTGGTGCCGCTGAGCACGCCCACCATCAAAGCATAGGGCATTTTGAAAATGCGCATGCCCAGCCAGGTAAGCACGCCCAGAATGATGCCATTTACGGTCTGGCCCACAATAAAGCCGGAAAAGCAGCGATTGGCCGTATCCAGCACATACTGGATTTTCCGGTTCTTTTCTTCCGGCAGCAGCGCCTCCATCACATGATGATACTGGCTTTGGAGCCGATTTTTCCCCGCCAGCAGAAAAATTGCGAAAATTGCCGAAATCAAAATGTTCGCAATTTCTCCCGTCACCGCGCCGATCACCGAAACCGTGGAGGACAGCAGACCGTTATCGCTCATGCCGTTAATGCCCCAATTGATGATCCGCGTCTGCAGGGAATTCCAATCCAGCTCCAGATCCTTCACGTAATCCGTCACCGTGTGCACATCCCGGAAGGTTTCCAGCACCCACCTTTTGCCTTCCGCAAAATAATTAGGGAATTCCTGGCCCAACACGGTAAACGCTTCCGTCAATCCGGGAATAACGGTGTACACCAGCAGCACCAGAATGGAAATCACCAGCACCGTGGCAATCAGGATGCACAGTGTTCTTCTGCACCGGATCAGCCACTTGTTTTTCGTTTTCGGAAACATCACCTTTTCCAGTCTTTTGATGATGATTTCCAGTACATACGCGATCACCGCGCCCAGCACGATGGGACGGCACACGCCCCATAAAAACAAAATGCCTTCAATGATCCATTGTATATGAATAACGCCCAGAGCCAGCAGCGCTGCCAGCAGCATGAGCCGAACAATTTTTCTTTCTCCAAACCATTTGCTCAGAGAATGCTCTTTTTCAGGCATTGCGTTTCCTCCTGTTCTTCGGTTTCCTGTTCCGTTTCCAGTTTTCTTCCGCTTCAGAATTATATCACATTTTGCCCTTTCCGTCTATTCATTCGCCCGTCTTCTCTTTGCTTTTACAGAATGTTTCACGTGAAACATTCTGTGCAGGTTTTGCTCTTCGCCGCAATGTTTCACGTGAAACATTGAGAAAAAGAAGTTGACAAGAACTTTCGATTATGGCAAACTGAACGGGACATGCAGGGAGGGACGATTATGCGCATGACCGGGCTCAGGCTGCGGGATTTTCGCGGCTATAAACAGGTGCTTCTTTCTCCGCCGGAGGGCGTTACCGTGCTGGTAGGCGAAAACGGCGCGGGGAAAACCAATCTGCTGGAAGCAGTGCACCTGTGCTGCCTGGGAAAAAGCCATCGCACCTCCAACGATAAAGAAATGATCCGCCGGGACCAGGAAACCGCCGCCGTTCAGCTCACCGTGGAACGAATGGATGGAAAACATGAGGTGGGGGTCCGGTTGTTTGAAAACGCCCGGCGAAGAAAAATTGTTTATGTAAACGGAAAAACCGCCTCCAGGATCGGCGAACTGATGGGCCACGCTACCTGCGTGATCTTTTCGCCGGAGGATCTGGGCCTGGTCAAGGATGGGCCCCAGACCCGCCGCCGTTTTTTGGATATGCTTCTGTCCCAGGAGCAGCGCTCTTATTTTTATGCCCTGCAAACCTATACCAGCGCCTTGAAACAAAGAAACGCCCTGCTGAAACAGGGCGATCTGCGTCAACTTCCCGCCTGGGATGAGCAATTGGCCGCCGCGGCCGCGCCGGTGGTGCGGCTGCGCCGGGAGGCTGGAATTCAGCTGAACAAAAAGGCGCAAACCCATTACCGCTATATCGGCGGCAAGGAGGAAGAAGTTTTTTCCTTGCGCTATCAGGGGCCCCTGGCTGAAAGCGAGGACCCGGCCCAGGATATGCTGCGGGGCCTTCGTGCCAGCCGGGAGGAGGATCAGCGGCGGCAGACCACCTGCTTCGGCCCCCATCGGGATGAACTGGAGCTGCTGCTATGCGGCGAACCGCTGAATGCCTTTGGTTCCCAAGGGCAAATGCGCACTGCCGCCTTGTCCATGAAGCTGGCAGCTTTTGATCTGCTGGAAGCCATTCAGGGGGAACCGCCCCTGCTGCTGCTGGATGATGTGCTCAGTGAACTGGACCCGGACCGCCGCCGCCGCCTGATCGCCCGCATCGGCCGGGCCCAGGCGCTGCTCACCTGCACCGATCAAGCCGATTTTATCGGCGCACGTCCCGCCTGTGTGCTGCGGGTGGAAAACGGGGAAATACACCAGACGGAATAAGACCTTACGAATTGATTCACTATATTTATCAATTGAAAGTTGCAGAAAGAGTACAGAGTTCAGAGTACAGATTGAATAGTCAATGATATCTGCATAATAGCAGCAAATTTTGCATCTTTCACTTGAAAGACTATCTAATCTGTACTCTGAACTCTGTACTCTTTTCCGCGTCTCCCAGTTTGCATAGAATACCATTATTTCATCAGCCGGATATCTTTCCCCTTAAAGGGAATCGCCATGCCGGTGCGGGTGTCAAGCAGGCGGGAGGAAACCCGCTCCGTATACCGGTTTTTGATTTCTTCCCGGTTCAGGTTTGTGCTGACGGTGGTATACAGGCCTTTTGTCAATCGCGCGTTGAATAAATGATAAAACTGCTCCACGGTGATGTTTTCCATCAGGGGTTCCATGCCCAGATCGTCGATCAGAAGCAGCTGGGCGTCAAAATATTCCTGGGCCGTTTCTCCCGTGCGGGAGAAATAAGCGTTTTTCAGCGCCATCAATAGGTCGTAAGCGGTCACATACAGCGTATCCACGCCCCGCTCCTTTGCGTCGTTGCCCACGCAGTTCAAAAGAAACGTTTTTCCAAGTCCGCTTCCGCCGTGCAGCAGCAGCGTTTTCATATTTCCGTTCGGTACGTTCGCGGCATACTGTCGGCACCGATCCCTGACCACGCGCATGTATTCCCGCTGGGTCACATCCGTACCGGGCAGGGGCGCATCCGGAAACCGGTTTTCATCGAACGCGGAAAAGGTTTCCGCTCCCTGCGCGCTTTGTCCTGCTTCAGAAAGCATTTCATTGTAAGCGCGCATAAAGCACGCGCAGGGCTTGCGAACGGCGTTTTCGTAAACGTACCCTTCATCCCGGCAAACGGGGCAGCGGCACACGGGGGCCAGATAATCTGCCGGATACCCGGCCGCAGTCAGCGCTGCGTTGATTTTTTTGTTGTAGCCTTCCATCATCGCTTCCGCGTCCCGCATCGCTGGGTCCGCAAACGCACCCCGTACCGCGCGCAGGATCATGCTGTGGCGCTCCTCCATCAATTGATCCAGCGCCGGCAGCTTCCGGGCAATCTCCTGCCGCCGCCGGGCTTCTTCCTGCTCGTTATTCTGCCGCTGCCGTTCAAATTCTGCCGTCACCCGGGCCCATGCCTGATTATCCACGCTGCTTCCTCGCTTCCTCGATCAGATCATCGCTGACGGCCAGCAATTCTTCTTCTGAATACTGGCGCTGTCCGTACTGCTGGGCGGAAACGGTTTTCCCGCTCTTTTTCTTTTCCTCCGGTTTTTTCCGGGCCCGGGCCTGGGAAATATCCGTGATCCCCGCATCATGCCACATTTCCAGCACCCTATTCAGATAGCCGATTTTATTGGCTTCCGCGCTCCGTGCCTGCTCCGCCGCGCAAAGGATCAATTCCTGATCATAGCCAAAGCCCGCCCATTTTTCATACAGCTTCCGGTCCGCTTCCGTGGGCCGTCCGTTGTGGCCGCAGGCTTCAAATATTTCCTTCAGCAGCGCGTTTTGTTCCGCTACCTTATCCACATACTGCCGCACATCCGCTTCCGTCTGCAGGCCCTTCTTTTTCCAGGCCTCGATCAGGTTCGTCATATCCTCTAAATTATGCTTCGTTTTGAAGCATTTATCCGCCGCCAGCAGCAGCACCTCATGCGGCTGCACCGCCAGCATTTCCCGGTACTGCCTTACCGCCGCCGGCCCCGAAAAACGGCCCATGCCCAGCCGGGTGAAAACCTCCTGGGCTTTTTTCTTTTCGTCCTCTTCCAAATCAAATTGCTTTTGCACCTGGGCGCCCGTTTTCACACCGGACTCCTTGTGCAGCCGGTTCAAAATGCCGTCCAGATATTTGAAGGAGGGGTCCCCGCTGGTCATTTCCCGGCAGGCGTCCAGGATCGCCTGGGGCTCAAACTGCCAATCTGTGATCCATTTCTCATACAAAGCCAATTCATCATCCGTGGGCAGCCTTCTTTTTCCCATTCGGGACAGGGTTTTCCTTGTTCCCTCGTGTACTGCCTGATCGTGCTGCAAAAATGCTTCCGCGTCGTCAGGGGACTGCACGCCCGCCTCCTTCATGGATACCGCCAGCCGCTCCGCGATACGGAAGGAGAAGTTCACGCCCCTTTGTCCGATGCAGTGATGCAGCAGCATCAGCACTGCTTCTGGACTCAGCCCGATATCCTTTACCCATTCCCAGGCCATGGAAATTTCCGAGGGCTTTACCTTCCGCCTGTCCCCGAACGCCGCGTACACAGCCTCCGCGAAGGAAACATATTCCATATCCGCCTGCACCGCCCCGGAGGGGGACATATTGCGCTGCACCGCGGAAAAGAACCGGTATTGGGGCGGATTGTCGCTGATTCTGGAAACCAGGCTCCGCCTTTCCCAGTACCGCAGCGCCGCTTCTATATCCGAAACAGACAAATCCAGTTCATGAGCCATTTCTTCCAGCGAATAATCCGGCTCCTTATTGGCGCAGGCATACAGGCCCCATAAATAAACTTTTACATAATCCCCTTTGGCCGCCGGCAGATAATCCGTTAAAAATCGATTTTCCACGCAGGTAACGCAGAAAGCCCGGGCTTCCTGATCCAATTCAAACATGCGTTTCCTCCTTTGCCGGGATAAAAATTGCTCCTGCCTGGGCCAATATCACTGCCATCAGCATCAAGGCGCACCCCGCATATCCCCGCACATCCATTCTTTCTCCCAGCAGCAGCGCGCCGGAAATCACGCAGAAAACGGATTCCAGAGACAGAATCAGCGCCGCGAACGCGGGCCGGCAGCCCTTTTGCCCGATGGTTTGGCACAAATAGCCCACGCCGGTGGACATCACTCCACAGTAAAGCACCGGGATCAGGGCATGCAGAATGTTTTCCGCCGTGATCGTTTCAAACAGCAGCGCTCCGATCCAATTCATTACGGCGCCCACGGCAAACTGAACAGTGCACAGCTTAAGGGGAGACACCTTTTTCACAAATTCATCCGTCACCAGAATATGCAGCGCCCAGAATACCGCACCGGCCAGCAATCCGGTGTCCGATCCTTTCAGGGCGATGCTTTCTCCCTTGGGCACGCACAGAAAATACAGGGCGGGCAGCGCCAGCATCAAAGCCAGCCAGGTGGTGATCCGGGTTTTCTTTTTGAATAATACGCCGATCACCGGCACCAGCACCACGTAAAGCGCCGTCAAAAACCCTGATTTTCCGGCCCCTGCCTCGCCTACGCTCATCTGCTGCAAAAAAGACGCCAATACCAATATGCACCCGAGCACGATGCCTTTTCCCGTTTCTTTTCCTGTCAGCGGTTCGCCATTTCTTTTGATTTCCCGTATCATCAACGGCAGCAACACCGCCGATCCCAGCGTGAACCGGAAGGCGTTGAACGTGAGCGGCGATAAATATTGGCTTCCTTCCCGCTGCGCCGACATGGCAAAGCCCCAGATCGCCGCCGTCAAAAACAGCAGCGCAGCCGACCTGATTTCATTTTTCATGTTGCTTTTGTTCTTTCTCCTGTTTGGAAATCCGCCGGTACAGGATCACGCAGATCACCGTGATCACCAGCGTGATCCCATATGTGATGATGGCCGCGGTGTAGCTTCCCTTCTGCGCCAGGCTTCCCGTGATGGACGAGGATACCACCGACGGAATCCGGGCCAGCGTGGTCAGAATCAGGAAGGTGCTCAGCTTCATGGGCGTCAGTCCCACCACATAAGTGAGCAGATCCTTGGGCGTTCCGGGAATCAAAAACAGCATGAACACCAGAAGATTCAGCTTTTTTTCATTCTGAAGAAATGAAAAATTCCTGATTTTTTCCCGTGGAAAGAAAAGCTCTACCAGCTTTACGCCCCATTTTCTCACCGCCGTATAAACCAGCGCCGACGCCAACACCGTTCCCAATAAGCACAAAACAGAGCCCTGCGCCCATCCAAACACAAAGCCGGCGCCCAATTCAAACGGCTCTCCTGGAATCACCGCCACTATGACCTGCAGCATCATGATCCCGATCATCACCAGCGGGCCCAGCAGCCAATGGGATTTTACATAACTGCGGAATGTTTCCGGCGAATTTCTGAATTCCAGTACCAGGGGCCGACCGATAAAATAAGCAATGAGTGAAAATATAATCGTAACGGCAATAATAGAAAGAATGCTGACGATTTTCCGTCTGCGTATGTTTTCAGGATGCGTACTCTCAAAGGTATCCTTTTTCTTGCGATGATGCGCGGGCAATGTTTTCTTCCCCCTCCAGAGTATTTTGTATAATATCCATATTTTGGAAAATAAATCACACTGAACCATTCTTATTATATCACCCCTTTTCTTTCTTGGCAATCAATTCGCATGTCCACGCCTCGCTGCCTCATTTTCGACATAAAATTGTGGATAACCCCGCCCTTTTTTGTTTATAACCCCGGCATATCTTTTTCCTTTTCCCGCATATAATCCTTTCACAGCCTGTTTTTTCTTTATCCTCAGCCGGGGATTACCTGATTGGGGATTTTGTGGAAAACTGGATTTATATAGTTAACAAGCAAGTTCTAATGGGCAGTTTTTAATTCTAACACGGGGTTACGCTGGGGTTTCACCCCAGACCCCACCAGGGTACTGAGTACCCTGGACCCGCATAAGCGGATGTCGCTTAGTGGGTTGAGAAAGCGTTGTTTCCGCTGTTGCTTGGAGATACCGTGGATACCAACTTCACGCCGTTGTGCTTCTGGCCCAGCGGCTTTCAGCCGAAATTTGTATCTTGTATTTTCTAAAGTAGCTTCGGCTAATTGGGTCCAGGGATTAACCGCCGATTGAGGCTGCGGAAAGAAGTCCCCTGGCGCAGAGTTTGAGCCCGCGCAGGCCTCAACGTTCCTCTTGTTGGTGTTTAATTTGAATTTCATCCTTAAAAACATTCCTGCTAAGAATCTAAAACCACATTTTCTTTTTCGTAGTTCCCTTCCGGCAAAATTTTCGCTCCTGATGGATTAACCATAGCAATACGCTTGATTTTTTTGAAAAAATATGAGAGAATAATTCAGGTTCGGGCTTTTTGAAAAAAGAGCAAAGAAAAGGCCCATACCGGGAAAAGAAAAGACGGCCAGTGAGGATATTTTCCCCATTTTTCCACAGTTATCCCCAGGGTATTCCCCGCGAAAAAGCGAGGATATTCGGTTTTTTCTTTCCCTTTTCCACAGTTTCCCCGATCCTACTAATACTACTAAGAATATATATAACTACTACCACCATCAAGAAGCGGTGCGGCCGCTTCGCGCGCAGGAAAGGAATGTTGAAACATGCATTTTCGGGTTCAGACGGACGAAATAAATTACGGCTTGGGTATGGTGATCAGGGCCATTTCCGCTCGGCCCGTAAAGCAGGTGTACGACGGCGTACTGATTGAAACCATGGATGACGGCCTGGTGCTCACCTGTACTGACGGTGAAATCTCTATCAAGGCGCAGGTAAGCGCCCTTGTGGAGGAGGACGGCTGCGCGCTGCTGCCCGCCAAGCTGTTTGCCGAAATGATGCGCAAGCAGCCCGCCGGTGAAGTGGATGTGCAGGTGGATGAACGGCTCCGTGCCGCCATCCGCAGCCGTGGCAGCAACACGTCCATGGCCTGCATGTCTGCCGAGGATTTTCCGGATATCCGGGATGTGGTAGGTGATCATCATGTCAATCTGCCCTGCAATCGGTTCCGGGACGCGGTAAGCAAAGTGCAGTTTGCGGTATCCACCGATGAAAGCCGGAAGATTTTGACCGGTATCCTGATGGAAGTCTATGAAAAAGAAACGCTGCTGGTAGGCCTGGATGGGTTCCGTTTGGCGCTGCAGCGCATTGAAACGGAAAATCAGCTGCCTGCGGATGCCGGAAAGGATCATATCCATGCCGTGGTGCCGGGAAAGGTGCTGGGAGAAGTGAGCAAAATGCTGCCCGATACCGACGATCCGGCGCTGATTACCTTCAATTCCTCTCATGTCATGTATTCCTTTGGACCCATCCGGGTGTACGCTACGCTGCTTACCGGTGAGTTCATTGATTATCAGAAGATTCTGCCCGCCACCTGGACCACCGAAGTGATGGTGATGCGCTCTATGTTCTCCGATGCCATCGAGCGCTGCAGCCTGATGGCCCGAGAAGGAAAGAATAATTTGATCTATCTCCATCTGATTTCCGATGGCCGCATGGAAATGACCGCCAACGCTGAGCGCGGCGACGTGCATGAGGAACTGGATATCGGTTTTGAAGGCAATGAACTCAATATCGCCTTCAATTCGCGGTACCTCACCGATATTATCCACAATATCGACGGGGAACGCATCCGCATGTGCTTCAATTCCAATGTGTCCCCCTGTATGATCAAGCCTGTGGAGGGTGATGAATTCACTTTCCTGGTGCTGCCCGTGCGCATTTTTAACCGTTAAAACCGTATATTTTATAAAGAAGCTGTTCTTCGGAGCAGCTTTTTTTGATAGATTACTGTTAGCAATAAAAAGCCCTGCGTCATGACTGCATTTTTTTCCGCATACGCTGAAAGGAAGCGGAGGGGATGCGGTATGAAGCAAATGAGCCTGAAAAAGCAGGCCATGATCACGGCGGGAAGTTCGGCGCTGATGCGGGCGCTGGGGTTCGGAATCCGGCTGTGGATATCGCGGATGCTGGGTGCGGAAGCGCTGGGCATAATGGAACTGGCGTCCGGGGCGCATATGCTGGCGCTGACGCCGGCAGCGGCGGGACTGCCCAGCGCGGTGAGCCGGCTGACGGCCAAAGCAAAAAGCGAGGAACAGAAGCAATTAACGCTGTACGCGGGCCGAAGGGCGGCGATTTGGATGGGTTGCCTGATCACCCCGCTTTTTTTCTTTTTATCGCCGCTGATCGCGGAAGCGCTGGGAGACGGGCGCACGCTGCCTGCGCTGCTGTTTTTTGCGCCGTGTGTGCTGACGGTGGGCGTATCCAGCGTTTATGACGGGTATTTTTTCGGTCAGGGAAAGGCGCTGCCCCCAGCGCTGAGCGAGGGCGCGGAGCAGATGGCCCGGATCGGGGTGCTGGCCGCGTTTGTATTTTTGATTCCCCGGGTCACGGTGGCATACCGGGCAGCGCTGCCTGCGCTGGCGTCCAGCGTGGGCGAAGCGGTGGGACTGATCGTGATTTTGCTGCTGGCCGGGTCCATCCCCTCCTATCGGAAGCACCCGGACGAAAGAAGAATGAGAAAACAATTGGCGCGCCTGAGCGCGCCGCTGCTGCTGAACCGCCTGTGCCATACCGCGCTGCGTTCCCTGTGCGGGATCGTGATCCCCCTGCGGCTGATGGCGGCAGGGTACGGAAGACCGGAAGCATTGAGTCAATTTGGCATGTTTAACGGCATGGTGATGCCGCTGATGTTTCTGCCGGGGATGGTATCCGGGGCCCTGTCCACCGTGGGCGGTCCCGCGGTGGCCCGGTGCGGCACAAAAAAAGCGGAAAAGCAGCTGATCCTTCGATTGCTGCTTTCCGCACTGGGTACGGGCATTTCGTCCGCTGCTGCGCTGTATTTTCTTTCGCCGCTGATTTCCCGGTATTTTTACCGGCTCCCGGAATTGTCGCGCCTGATTCGTTTTGCCTGTCCCCTGGCTGTGCTGCTGCCGCTACAGCAGGTGTCCGGCGGCATGCTGACGGGACTGGGCTTGCAAAAGCATTCCTTGTGGGCCTCCTTGCTTGGCAGCGTCGCGCTGCTGCTTTGCACCTGGCAATGGGTGCTCCGAATGGGTATTTCCGGCGCGGCCTTCGCTTCCATTGCCGGACACGGGCTGACACTGTTCTGCGAGATGGTTTATTTGCTCAGCAGAACAAGAAATAAGGATTTATAGAGCACTTTGAGTGAGAAATGGAGTTGAAAGTTAAGAGTTGGGAGTTGAGATATATTGTTGATACATTCTTATTTGCTGGATTCAAAGTAAGCAAGAATAAAGACTATATAAATCTCAACTCTTAACTCTCAACTCTCATATATTATTCTTCTATCCCTTCCCAAAGTTTATCATTCAATGTATTGAAAAACTCGCTGTTTTCCAGATCTTCCACGTTCAGGCGGGTTTCCCAAAGGAGCGTTTGGTTCAATTCATCCTCTTCCTGTACGTAATCCTTCAGCCGGATGTGGAGCACGGTTTGGTTTTCAGAAGTGGTGTATCCGGTGTCGGTGAAGATGGTTTCGGTATCACATTCGGATATCATGACCCGGCGGAGGCGCAGATGGGTTCCCTCCCATTGGTAAATGCGCCGTTCAAACAGCGCCCCCGCCCAGCCGTTTTGCGCGTATGTGACCACGTAGCCGGGATGATCCAGGTTGTAATTGCAAAGGCCCGTTTCGCTGTCATGCTGGGCCGTCACGTATTTTTCCCCGTCCCACACGAAGAATTCCGTGAAGAAATTGGACGCGCCCACGGCGGTATACGCCACAATATCCCCGATGCCGTCAAAATTCACGTCCTCCATCAAAACCATGGGTTCCCGTTCCAAGGAGACGAAATACAGTTCCTGGCCGTTGGGCGCGATATGGCGGTGGATGAAGGTTCCGTCGCCCGTTTGGCCCACGATTTCCGCCTGAGCTGAAAGACTTACGGCCAGCAGCAAAGCGGCGCAAAGAAGAAAAGCAAATGTTTTTTTCATCGGATGATCCCCCTTTCAGTGTTCAGCCATTCAACGAAAGGAACATGCGATTTCATCCGAAGGATCCAATTTTCTTTCTGCTTCCGATAAAAATCACGCGGCCGGAGTGATAGCCGGCCGCGCGACAACAGGATTATTCCACTGTGACGATTTTCTTCAGCACTTCCACCATGGCTTGCATTTCCTGCAGGCAGGCATATTCAAAAATGCCATGGCCGTTATAGCCGCCGGTGCCCAGATTGGGGCACACCAGGCCCATGAAGGAAAGGCGCGCGCCGTCGGTGCCGCCCCGGATGGGCACGCAGCCGGGCTCCATGCCGCAATCGCGCAGGGCGTTCAAAGCGCGTTCGATCACTTCCGGCCTTTCCTGTACCTTTTCTTTCATATTGTAATAGCTGTCCTTCAAAATGAGCTCAAAGGTGTTTTCCCCGTACTTGTCGTTGAGATAAGCGGCGATTTTGCGCATCCGGTCCTTTTTCTGCTCGAACTTTTGTCTGTCGTGGTCCCGGATGATGTAGCGCAGCTCGGCCTCCTGTTCTTCCCCGTGCAGGAAGCAAAGATGATAGAAGCCCTCGTAGCCTTCGGTGCATTCGGGAATTTCGCTGGGGGGCAGCATGGAATGGAATTCGATTCCCAGCCGCAGGGCGTTGCGCATTTTGTTTTTCGCGCTGCCGGGATGGATGGAAAAGCCGTGCACCAGCAGCCGGGCGGAGGCGGCGTTGAAGTTTTCGTATTCAATTTCGTCCGCGCTGCCGCCATCCACGGTGTAGGCAAAGTCCGCGCCGAAGCCTGGTACATCAAACAGATCGGCCCCTCGGCCGATTTCCTCGTCGGGAGTAAAGCCCACGCAGATTTTGCCGTGCTTCACTTCGGGATGGGAAAGAATGTATTCGCTCAGCGTCATGATTTCCGCCACGCCCGCTTTGTCGTCGGCCCCCAGCAGGGTGGTGCCGTCGGTCACGATCAAATCCTTGCCCACGTGCCGGGACAGGGAGGAAAAGTCCGCCGCTTTCATGATGATGCCCTTTTCTTCGTTCAGCACCACGTCGCCGCCTTCATAATGCAGCAAGCGGGCGTGAATGGGGGACCCGGGCACCGCGTCCACCGTGTCCATATGGGCGATCAGGCCGATGGCGGGGGCGGCGGGGTCGTTTCCGGGAATGCAGCCGTAAAGATAGCAGTGGTCGTCCAGGCGCACTTGAGAGAGCCCCAGGGCTTCCATTTCTTCCTTTAATAGCTTTGCCAGAACCCATTGCCGCTCGCTGGACGGGCAGTCCGGGCAGGCTTCGCAGCTGGTGGTGTCCAGGGCAATATAACGGAAAAAACGTTCCTGCACTTCCATGATTGTATGCGCTTCCTTTCCAATAATATGCTATATATGTCCATTTGTAAGTATACGGGAAAAGGAAAGGAATTGCAAGCCAGAGTTTGAGAAAGAAAAACTTGTGAAAACAGGAAAAATTCATTTTTTTGAAATATTTTTTCCGGGAGTATTGACAATTCCATGGAAACGTGTTATCTTATACCCGTAGTTAGCACTCAACGAGTGAGAGTGCTAACAACAATAGAAAGAGAACCGGGAAAGGAGGGCTGCAAAATGGACGGTCGCCCCATCGACGCGAGAAAGGAGCGGATCCTGCGCGCGATCATTGACGATTATATCCTCACCGCTTTGCCGGTTGGCAGCCGCACCATTTCCCGCAAGTATGAAACCAGCCTCTCCAGCGCCACCATCCGCAATGAGATGAGCGACCTGGAGGAATTGGGCTATCTGGCTCAGCCCCACGTGTCGGCGGGCCGGGTGCCCAGCGTGAAGGCATACCGCCTGTATGTGGATGAGCTGCTGGAAAGCAATACCGTGCCCCAGAACCCTCAGGCCCGGGAATTCTTCTCCCAGCGGGTGCGCCAAATGGAGGATGTGATCTCCAGCGCGGCCCAGGCCATTTCCGAATTTACCCGCTACACCGCCCTGGTGATGATGCCCAAGCAATTGGAGCTGCGGGTGGCCACCTTGCAATTGATCCCCATGCCCCGGGGCAGCGCCCTCCTGGTGATCGTTACCGATACCGGCGCCATCCGGGATACGGTGATCAGGGTGTCCGAAAATCTGGACGGGGACGCGCTGTACGCTATCTCCCGGATGCTCACCGAACGGCTTGCGGGCCGCACGCTCCAGGAGGTTCAGGAAATGCTGGGGGCCTACTCCCGGCAGATGGGCGGCGACGCCCAGGTGCTTCAGGGGATCGCTGATCTGGCCTCCCAAATGGCCCGGCAGTCCGCCACCGACACCGTAGCTGTGGGAGGCAGCCACAATATCCTGAACTACCCCGAATATTCCGACGTGGAAAAGGCCCGGGCGTTCCTTTCCGTATTGGAGGAAAAGGAAAAGCTGATGGCCCTGCTTCCCGGCCAGGACGCCGCCTTCTCCGTGCGCATCGGCCCGGAAATGGGCATGCCGGAAATGGCGGATTGCTCGGTGGTAACCGCCAGCTACCAGGTGGGCGCGGGGCACCACGGATTCGTGGGCGTCATCGGCCCCACCCGGATGCCCTACGGAAAAGTGCTTTCCGCCCTGTCCGCCATCAGCGGCGCGCTGAGCGATATGCTGGGTGAATAGAAGGCGAATAGGAAATGAAGAAATCGCTAAAAAAGAAAAAGTCGAGGTTTGGTACCATGGCATTTGATAAAAAGCAAAAGCCCGCCGAAGGCGAGCAGCCCGAAGAAATGACCGAGAATGCCGAAACGGAAATGCCCGTGGATGACGGCGCGCTGGACGCCCAGGCCCCCGCGGAGGAACAGCCCGCCCAGGAGCCCGACGCCCTGGCCGCCGCCGAAGCCAAGGCTGAGGAATACCTGAACATGGCCCAGCGGGTGCAGGCGGATTTTGACAACTACCGCCGCAGGACGAAAGCTACCCGCGCCGAAGCCTACGAGGACGGGGCCCGGGAATTCATCAAACAGCTGCTTCCCGTGGTGGATAACCTGGAGCGGGCCATCGCCCAGGAGAGCAGCGACGAAAGCCTGATGACCGGCGTGAAGCTGGTATACAAGCAAATGATGGACGCGCTGGAAAAGCGCGGCGTCACCGTGATCGACCGGCCCGGCGAAAAGTTCGATCCCAACCTGGAAAACGCCGTCCTCCAGGGCACCCCGGACGAGGGCGAGCCCGGCACCGTCTGCGCTGTGCTGCAAAAGGGCTACCAGATGGGCGACCAGGTGATCCGGCACGCTATGGTCAAGGTCGTGGCGGAGTAAAGAGTTCAGGTAGGAGGTTGGAAGTAGGAGGTAGGAGGTTGAGAATGTTAAACAATCAACCGAATCCTTCAGCTTCTCAAGATAGAATCAAAATTCACCTCCTACCTCCTACTTCCAACCTCCTACCTTTTCATTCCCGCCATCACATGGCCGCAAGGCCATTTGATATAAATATAAAAACAACCAATCAAGCAGATAGATTGCAAGGAGGAAACTACAATGAGTAAGATTATCGGTATCGACTTGGGTACTACCAACAGCTGTGTGGCCGTCATGGAAGGCGGCGAACCCGTTGTGATCGCCAATGCCGAAGGCAGCCGCACCACCCCTTCCGTGGTCGCGTTCACCAAGGACGGCGAACGTCTGGTGGGCCAGATCGCCAAGCGTCAGGCCATCACCAACCCGGACCGCACCATCTCTTCCATCAAGCGTCAGATGGGCACCAACTACAAGGTGGACATCGACGGCAAAACCTACAATCCCCAGGAAATCAGCGCCATGGTGCTGCAGAAGCTGAAGGCTGACGCGGAAGCGTACCTGGGCGAAACCGTCACCCAGGCGGTCATCACCGTGCCCGCTTACTTCTCTGACTCCCAGCGCCAGGCCACCAAGGATGCCGGCCGCATCGCGGGCCTGGAAGTGCTGCGCATCATCAACGAGCCCACCGCCGCGTCCCTGGCTTACGGCCTGGACAAGGAAGAGGCCCACAAGATCCTGGTGTACGACCTGGGCGGCGGCACCTTCGATGTGAGCATCCTGGAAATCGGCGACGGCGTGTTTGAAGTGCTGGCCACCAACGGCGACACCCGCCTGGGCGGCGACGACTTCGACAACCGCGTGATCGACTACATCGCCGACACCTTCCAGCGGGAAAACGGCATCGATCTGAAGAAGGACCGCATGGCCTATCAGCGCTTGAAGGAAGCCGCCGAAAAGGCCAAGATCGAATTGTCCGGCGCTATGACCACCAACATCAACCTGCCCTTCATCACCGCCGACGCTACCGGCCCCAAGCACCTGGATATGACCCTGACCCGGGCCAAGTTCAATGAATTGACCGCCGATCTGGTGGAAAAGACCATCGGCCCCTTGAACAACGCTTTGAAGGACGCCGGCCTCACCTCCGCTCAGATCGACAAGGTGATCCTGGTTGGCGGCTCCACCCGTATCCCCGCCGTGCAGGACGCGGTTAAGAAGGTCACCGGCAAGGAGCCCTTCAAGGGCATCAACCCCGATGAATGCGTTGCCATCGGCGCGGCCATCCAGGCCGGCGTGCTGGGCGGCGAAGTAAAAGACGTGCTGCTGCTGGATGTAACCCCCCTGTCTCTGGGATTGGAAACCGAAGGCCACATTTTCACCAAGCTGATCGAGCGCAACACCACCATCCCCACCCAGAAATCCCAGGTGTTCTCCACCGCCGCCGACGGCCAGACCACCGTGGAAATCCATGTGCTGCAGGGCGAACGCCCCATGGCTTACGATAACAAGACCCTGGGCCGCTTCCAGCTCACCGGCATCGCGCCCGCGCCCCGCGGCGTGCCTCAGATCGAAGTAACCTTCAACATCGACCGCAACGGCATCGTGAACGTGTCCGCCAAGGATATGGCCACCGGCAACGAGCAGAAGGTGACCATCACCGCCTCCACCAACATGACCGAGGAAGAAATTCAGGCCCGTGTGAAGGAAGCCGAGCAGTTCGCCGAAGCCGACAAGCAGAAGAAGGAAGAAATTGAAACCTTCAACCGCGCCGACAGCCTGATCTACGAAATGGAAAAGCAGCTGAAGGACAACGGCGATAAGCTGTCCGAGGAAGACAAGAACACCGTGCGGACCGAAATCGACAGCTTCAAGAAGGTTCGCGAGGGCAACAACGCTTCCGAAATCAAGAACGCCATGGACGCCCTCACCCAGAAGGTGTACGCCATCTTCGGCAAGCTCTATCAGCAGCAGGGCGGCCAGCCCGGCGGCCCCGATATGGGCGGCTATCAGCAGCAGGGTCCCCAGGCCGGCACCCAGAATGACGACGGCAGCTTCAACGCCGACGGCTCTGTGCAGTAAGAAGGTACGAAGATAATTGCTGGGGGGAAACCTCTCTTTGAAGCTCAAAGAGAGGTTTCCCCCCAGACCCCCTTTCCGAGAAAAGCATATAGGAGAAGCGGAATATGAAAAAGCTGTCCCTCATGATGATTTTGATATTCACGTTTTCTCTGTTCCTCTGTTCCGCCGCCTCCGCCGATGTGATCACCGCCCTGGCGATTGAGGTGAATCCCGATCATCTGGAAAAGACGGTCTCTTATGCCCGCATCTTGGGCTATAACGAAGAAAGCAACACCCTCACTGTGGAATTGATCGCCCCGGAAGTGTTCGACCGGAAAGATGTGCTCTCCCTGCAAGTGGGCGACAGCATCTACACAGGCGGCCAGGAACTGGTCATCCAGACGATTGAGAAAAATGATTGGGATTTCGTTCTGAATAAAGGGTCCAGAGACGGCGTCATTGAAACCATCTATCTGATGAAGGATGGCGATTGCAATTACAGACGCATGAATGGCGACGATTACGTGTGGAACACCCTGGCGGTGATGGATTTTCCGGTAAAGGATTTCCTGCTGTTCCTGGATGACATCGAAGAAGAACTATTCAGGCCGCAGGATGTGCCCATTGTCCGAACCGCCCGGGAATTAACGGCTCGATTGGAAGAAGAGGATGCGTCGGAAGCATTTGACGTTGGTTTTACAGCCAATAACGTCTATGTCGTCTTTGACGGCGAAGGCAATTTGGCCGTCGTCCATCGGTTTTACGTCCCATGGCAATAATACGAAACCCCAACAAATTGTGAGTTGATGATATATGGCAACAAAGCCTGCTGGGTATTGCGAACGTTCTTTCAGTGGGATGTAAATCAATGATTTTCGTTTCGGGCGGATCATATCCGCCCCTACGGTTGAATTGTCCAATGGATTTCATTGATATTGCCTGATGGAAAAATGCCATGTATGCAATCAGGAGGTGAAACGGAATATGAAAAAGCTGCCCCTCATGATGGTTCTGATATTCACGCTTTCTCTGTTTCTTTGTTCCGCCGCCTCCGCCGACGTGATTACCGCCTTGGCGATTGAGGTCAACCCGGAGCATCTGGAAAAGACGGCCTCCTATGCCCGGATCCTGGGCTACAACGAAGAAAGCAACACTCTGACTGTGGAGCTGATCGCCCCGGAAGTGTTCGACCGGAAAGATGTGCTCTCCCTGCAAGTGGGCGACAGTATCTATACCGGCGGTAAGGAAGTTGAGATTGAATCGATTTCCCCAAAAGACGTTTGCGGCGTAGTCGTTTTCAATGGCGGCGATCTATTCTTGTTTGAGAACCACCAGGATAATTGCTACAATATGATGGCGGATGAAGACGACTACGTTTGGTCTTCCATCGCCGTGCTGGAATGCCCGGTGACCAACTCCCTGCTATTCCTGGATTATGTGGACGAAGAAACAGGCAGTTCCCGGTCTTTGCCCGCGGTTTATTCCGCACGGGAACTGACGGCTAAAATCCTGGCAGATCAAAATGCAGCGGATTATTCCATTGGATATGCCTGCAACAATATCTACGTCGTTTTTAATGAAGTGGGACAATTAGCCACGATCCAACGGTTCTATGTTCCGTGGCAATAATGAAAATCAACCAATTGTGAGTTGAGGAAACAATGGC
Source organism: Clostridia bacterium (assembly GCA_030537395.1). Classification (GTDB taxonomy): domain Bacteria; phylum Bacillota; class Clostridia; order Christensenellales; family Aristaeellaceae; genus RUG563. Next base: position 21,330 of record JAUNMW010000027.1, read on the forward strand.
AACAAAAAGAGACTACTACGAAGTGCTGGGCGTGGATAAAAACGCCTCAGCCGATGACATCAAAAAGGCCTACCGCAAGCTGGCCAAGGAGTGCCACCCGGACCTGCACCCCAACGACAAGCAGGCCGAGGAGCGCTTTAAGGAGCTGAACGAGGCCAACGAGGTGCTTTCCGACCCCGAAAAGCGGGCCCGGTACGATCAGTTCGGCATGGACGGCCCCAACATGGGCGGTTTCGGCGGCGGCGCGGGGGGCTTTGATTTCAGCGGCTTCGGCGGCATGGGCGATATTTTCGATCAGCTCTTCGGCGGCGGCATGGGCGGGGCCCGTACGCGCAACGCGCCTACCCAGGGCAACGATCTGCGCTACGATCTGCGCATTTCCTTTGAGGAAGCGGCCTTCGGCTGTGAAAAGTCCTTTGAGTTCATGCGCAATGAAAACTGCGATACCTGCCATGGCACCGGCGCCAAGCCCGGCACCCAGCCCAAGCAGTGCCCCACCTGCAAAGGCACGGGCCAGGTGCGCGTGTCCGGCGGCTTCATGGTCACCGTGCGCACCTGCCAAACCTGCGGCGGCACCGGTAAAGTGATCACCGATAAGTGCACCGCCTGCGGCGGCTCGGGGCGTTTGCGCAGACGCCGTACCGCTTCCGTGAAGGTGCCCGCGGGCATCGATAACGGCCAGACCATCGTGATGAACGGCCAGGGCGAGCCGGGCCGCAACGGCGGACCCAACGGCGATCTGTACATCCAGATTACCGTGCGTCCCCATAAGCTGTTCAAGCGGGACGGCACCAACCTGCACCTGGACCTGCCCATTTCCTTCACCCAGGCGGCCCTGGGCGCGGACATTGAGGTGCCCACCCTGGGCGGCGGCAAAACCACCTTCCATATTCCCGAGGGCACCCAGAACGACGCGGAATTCCGCATCAAGGGCCAGGGCATCCAGCAGCTGCGCTCCACCTACCGGGGCGATTTGATCCTGCATATCCGGGTGGAAATCCCCCGCCGCATGACCGAAAAGCAGAAGGACCTGCTGCGCCAGTTCGAGGAGGCCTCCTCCGGCAAGGAATACGAAAACCGCAAATCCTTCCTGGATAAAGTCAAGGATTTGTTCAATGGCTGAGAAAACCAAAAAGCAGCACCGCCGCGATAGAAACTCACGGCGGTGCTGCTTTTTTAGTATAGAGAGTACAGAGTTCAGAGTGCAGAGTACAGATTGAATAGAATAAATGTAAGCAGCTTTTTTACATGTACACTATATTATCTGAACTCTGTACTCTGAACTCTGTGCTCTAAAACGCCGAAACGGAAGGTATTCAATCCCCGCACGTTAGTGGCAAAACGGCACCTGGTCTTCCCCGTACACGTTCACGATCTTGGGCTGCCATTTTTCCCGGTGGCGCATGTTTTTGTCGATCAGGCGCAGCACTAACCAGGAAAGGCCCATGCACACGATGCCCGTCAGCGCCCAGAGCGCTTCCTTTTCAAACAGCACGCTTCCCAGGGCCAGGCCCCCCAGCAGCATCAGCAGGGGGATCACATACGCCAGCAGGGACGCCTTCAACACCTGCTTTTCCGGCATATCCACGTCGATCCACCGGCCCACCGGCACGTCGCCGGGGATTTTCACCAGCGTTTCTTCCTTCTGTCCGCCGCATGCCCCGCAATGGGCGCAGGCTTCCGGCCGCTCAAAACAAACTTCCAATTCGCCGCCCTTGGCGGCCACCACTTTTCCGGTGCGCAGCATGGTGCTTCCTCCATACAATTAAAGTAAAAAACTTATCAGGCGCTTTCAAGAACGCTTTCGATCAGAGTGGAGAGTTGAGAGTTAAGAGTTGAGATTTATATAGTCACCCTATAAATCTCATAAATAGCATGTATGAACAAAAAAATATCTCAACTCTCAACTCTTAACTCTTAACTCCTACCTTTTCCCAACTTTTCCTCTGATTGAAAGCGTTCATCGCGAACAAACTGCGTTAAAAACAGTTTAGGGTAGTATATCATATTCAGGGGCAAATGAAAAGCCTGTGAGCCGGATATTTTGCGCGTCCAGCCCGGACGCGCTGCACGCAATATCCAAAATGAAGGCGGCTTCCCGTTCCGTGATTTCCCCGGGGAAAAACACAGTCACCTCCCCTTCCCGGGCCACGCACAGGCCTTTATCAAACCCTTCGGCGGCCAGGGCTGCTTCCACAGCCAATTCGATTTCATCGTTTTTTGTCATGTCCAGGATCGCCGCTTCCGCCAGGGTCCGGGTCTCCGGCGCGGTTTGGGGGCTGCTGATCAGGGCAAGCAGCAGCGCTTCTTCTTTTGCTCTTGTTTCTGCCCGTTCCGCCCGGTACGCGTCCGCCGGATGCGGCGCGGCGGTGGGGGCGGGCGTGGGCACGGCGGCCACGGGCAGCGGAAGTCCGGCGTCCGTTTCGGGCGGTGCGCCCCGAACCAGGGAAAGGATCAGGGCGGCGGCCACTGCCAGCAGCATGAGTGCATTCAAAATCCGGTCCTTCACGGCGCGTCCTCCATCTGAAATACGTCTACCTCCCGGGCGCTGAGCCCCAGCAGGGTTTCGGCGGCGCGGATCAAGTTCAGCCGTACCGCAATATCCCCCGCCCCCCGGGCCACGATTACCGCCCCCACGGGGGTTTTTGCGGAGGAACCAAAAGCCGAAGCCTCCTGGGCGTAATAAATGGACACCCGCACCTCCCCTGCCCCCGCGATGCGGGATAGGGTGGCGCTGACGCGCTGCTCCTCCTCCGTCATGGCGGCGGAGGCGGGCCTGTCCATTCCGGGAAACAGCAAAAGCGCCGCCGCGCAGGCGGCCAGCAGCGCGATCCATAATCCGCCTTTTATTTGCTTCAGTTTATCCAGCCAATTTTTCATGCCGCCCCTTTCAGAAAACCCAGAAGCGTGTTCAATCCCCGCAGCATGCACAGCATCAGGGACAGTTCGAGCACCAGCTCCGCGTATTTTCCGCCTTCCCCGTCGGGCAGGATCATATCCAGCAGCATACCCAGCAGCGATAAACCGATCATTTGCCGTAAATAACCGTTCATCTCAGCATCACCGTCAAATTTCCCACCGCCAGCATTTGGGCCGTCAAAAGCAGAAACATGGCCCCCACAGACAATTGGATCACAAACAAAAGCATCAGTACATCGGAGAAGGCCTGCATGCACCCGCTGGCCCGGGAATCGGACAGGGGCTCCAGCAGCGCGGCGCAGGCCCGGTACACCGCTGCGGCGGCCAGGGTCTGCACCATGGGCAGAGAAGCCGTGACCAGCAGGATCAAAAGCCCCGTCAGTCCCAGCGCGTTTTTGATCAGCAGCGAGGCCCCCACCAGCGTGTCCATGGTATCGGCAAACATGCCGCCCACCACCGGTACGAAATGATCCACCGCGTATTTGGCCGTGCGGATGGAGACCCCATCCGCCGCCGCCGCGCCCAGGGATTGCAGGGTGGTCACGGAAATGAACACGGTGAAGCTGACGCCCAAGGTCCACACCGCGGCCGTTTTCAGCAAGGAGGAAAGCCTTCCCAGCCGCACCCGGGGCGATAAATGGCACAGAATGGTGGTCACTCCCGTGCTTAGCGCCAGCGGCAGCGTAACAGAACGCACCAACGCCGTCATGGTGCCCCCGGCGGCTACAACGGCGGGCTGGAAAAACGCCGCGCCTGCCGTGCCGCCCACCGCGGCCAGCAGCGTCAATAATAAGGGAAACAGGGTCTGCATCAAATCGGCCATGCGGGTGACCGCGTTTTGAGACAGCACCATATGCTGCCCCAGGTCCTGGGCCATGCAGCCGGCCAGCAGCAGAAAGCATGCCCCGCTCAGCGCTTCCGCTACGGAAGCTTTGGCAAAGGAGGCTTTTAGTCGATGCAGCAGGCCGCAGAAAACGGCGGGCGGCAACAGCCGCGCCATGCGCCACAGGCTGCCGGTGAGGGCGCTTAAAAACCGGGCGGCCAGGGAACGCAGCAATTCTTCTCCGCTCACCGCTGTTTCGCCCCGGGCCAGGCGCAGGATCAGGCTTTGAAAATCTTCCCCCTGGGGAAACGCTTCGTCATAAGCGTTTTGCCATTCCTGCAGGGGGAGCCCCTTCAAGGTTTGGCGCAGCGTATCCTCCAGGCTTTCGGAATAGGCATGGGGCATCAGCAGCCACAGCAGCACCGATGCCAGAATCATCAGCCGTTTCATGGGGCAAGAGCCAGGGTCAGCCGGCTGATTTCGGAAATCAGGGGCAAAGTTTGCGCCATCAAAAGCATTTTTCCGCACAGCGAGGCTTTGGAAGCCAAGCCCTCCTCGCCCGCGTCCCGGCAGGCCTGGGCTGAAAATTCGGTGATGTAGGCCATGGCGATCAGCTTGAGCAGCAGCCTCATCGTTTCGTCTCCCACCCCCGCCTGGCGGGACAGGCTTTGCATGGTTTCCGTCACCATGGATAATTGGGAAACAGCCGCAAAAAACAGCATCAGCCCCGCCGCCATGGCCGCGGCGGCCCCCGCCTGGCGGTTTGCGGCGCGCAGGGTGAAGCACAGCATGGCCGCCGCGGCGGAAAAGCCCGCGACGCGAAGGGCTTCGTTCATGGCAGAAAGAACACTTCCCGCACCTGGGTGAGCAGCTCTCCCGCCAGGCTTACTACCATCAGCAGCACCAGCATCATGCCCGCCACCGCCGCCAGGGTGGCAATTTCCTCCCGCCCCGCCCGGGTGAGCACCTGGCAGATCACCGTCACCAGCAGCCCCACCCCGGCAATGCGCAGCAGCACTTCAATTTGCATGGGCATTCTCCTAACAATTAAGTTCTAAAGGGTAAAAAACAAGTTAAGATTCAGCAGTAGGGAGAACGTTGAGGCGTGCGCGGCCCCTGCTTCGTTTATTTTATACTCTTCATAAGATGAGTAATCTAAAGGGTGGAGCAAGATAAAAAAGATACGGTGGGGCTTTGCCCCACACCCCACCAGGGTACTGA
>JAUNMW010000028.1 GCA_030537395.1 Clostridia bacterium
TTATACGAGCCAAGGCTTGCACTGACAATGGAAATAGTGCCAATTCCAGATAAATCTTAACTCTCAACCCAAAGCTCTCTATTCTCCATTCCATCTGTACTCTCAATAAAATCTCAACTCTCAACTCTTAACTCTCAACTCCAAACCCTGCCCTTCCGCCCTTGCTACGCAAGATTATTTGTTCCGCTCCTGCTGATATTCAGCACGATCCCCACCGCCGCCATGGTGATGGACAGGGACGTGCCCCCGGCGCTGAAAAAAGGAAGGGGAAGCCCGGTGGTGGGCAGCACTCCCACCACCACGCCCATATTGATGAAGGCCTGCACGGAAATCATGCAGATGATCCCCGCCGCCAGCAGGCAGCCGAACCGATCCTCACAGTGCAGGGCGATGCGCATGCCCGCCGCCAGAAAAGCGACGAACAGCAGAATCACCGCCAAGCATCCAGCCAGCCCGAAATCCTCCCCCACGATGGCGAAAATGAAATCGCTTTCCGGATAGGGCAGATAAGCATACTTCTGTCTGCCCTGACCCAGACCCATGCCAAACAATCCGCCGGAACCGAAGGCAATCAGGGATTGAGACAACTGATAGCCCTCGTCACTCATCTTGGCAAAGGGATCCATAAAGGATAAAAGCCTTTCCCGCCGGTATTCCGCGCTCCAGGCATAATAGGCTCCCACCGTCAGACCCCCGGCTCCCAGCAGCGCCATATGCCGCCATTTGGCCCCGGCCAGCATCACCATCAGCACGCTGACGATAATAATGGTGCCCGCGGTGGACAGATTGGGCTGCTCCAGGATCAGCAAAAACATGATTCCCGGTACGATCAGCACCGGCAGGATGCCCGTCCACAGCTTCAGGATTTTTTTGCCCCGCACATTCAGCGTCATGGCCATGAACAGCACCGCGCTGTATTTGGCAAATTCTCCCGGCTGAAAAGAAAGGGGACCCATTGTGATCCAGCGCCGGGAGCCATTGATGGATGTGCCGATCCCAGGGATCACCACCAGCAAAAGCAGCAGGAAGCTGAGCCCGACCCCGGCCATGACCACCTTTCTTTGGCCCCAGAAAGTATAAGGAATATGCGCCGTCGCCGTCATGGCTGCCGCCCCCACCGCCGCGCCGAACAATTGCTTTTTCACTTCGGACAGCGGGTCCCCGGCGTCCTGGGCTTTATAGTAGGTGGCGCTGAACAGGGTAACCAGCCCCAGCATCATCAGCATGAGCATGATGGTGAGCAGCGTTTTGTCCACCGGCTTTTGCCGGCGGCGGCCTGAGATCGCAAGCATAGCATTTCCGCCTTTCCATTGCAAAAATCTTTCGCTTGCGTGCCGAAAAGCAGAAAGGCGCATCCGAAAATGCGCCTCCGCTTTTTATCCTTTGCTGTGATGGAAAACTGAACGCCTGGGAAAAGAGAGCCCAGCATTTGTTTCCTTCGATGCATGCTATCCCATCCGAAAAGCCGATCGCTCAGCTCTCCGCATGTTTCCAACGGAGCATTTTCCAAGGTAGAACAGGGAATAATCAGGGCTCTCCTTTCCCAGGCGTTCATTCGCCGAAAAAGGCTTTATTGAAGCTTATTTACGATTTCCTTGAAGACCCGGCCCCGCTGCTCATAATCCTCGAACATATCAAAGGAGGCGCAGGCGGGGGACAACAGCACGTTGCCGCCAGGGCGGGAAAGAGCGCGGCACTTTTCAATGGCCTCCTGCATGCTGCCTGCATGATGAATGGCGGTATAGCCCGCTTTTTGCAGCGCCGCTTCGATTTGAGGAGCGGTAACGCCGATGAGCACGCAGTTTTCGATCAGCGGAGTTTTCACAATTTCCTCCGCCAGCGCGTCAAAGGACACATGCTTGTCATAGCCGCCCAAAATGAGGACGGTGGGGGCCTTCATGCTTTGCACCGCTTTGATGGTGGAATCCACGTTGGTGCCCTTGCTGTCGTTGATGTAGCGAACGCCGTCCAGCTCCCGGGTAAATTCAATGCGGTGCTCCACCCCGGGGAAGGTGCGCAGGGCCTGACGGATCACCGGCGCGGGTACGCCCCGGGAGAAAGCGATGGCCGCGGCGGCCAGGGCGTTTTCCAGGTTGTGGGGACCGGGGATGCGCAGCTCCTCCGCGTCGCACACGATCTTTTCATCCGAGCCGATGCGGACGATGATTTTCCCATCCCGCACGAACGCGCCCTGATCCACTTCATGGAGGCGGGAGAAATACAGCACCTTGCTTTTCAATCCTTCCGCCATTTTCCGGCACAGCTCGTCCTCATAATTCAGCACGGCAAAATCGTTTTCGTCCTGCGCATCGAAAATATGGCGTTTCAGGCCGGTATACACTTCCATGGTACCGTGGCGGTTCAAATGATCCTCCGTCACGTTCAGCACGGCGGCGGACAGGGGATGGAAGGTTTCGGTGGTTTCCAGCTGAAAGCTGGATACTTCCGCCACCACCACATGATCATATTTGCTTTCCATGGCCGCGGCGGATACGGGATACCCGATGTTTCCGCATACGTGAGCCACCTTGCCCGCCGCTTCAAAAATCGCGCCCAGCAGAGACACGGTGGTGGTTTTTCCGTTGGTGCCGGTAACGGCCACCAGGGTGCCGCGAAGCAGCGTGGATGCCATTTCCATTTCGCCGGTGACGGGGATGCCCTTTTCCCTGGCCGCCCTCACGATGGGCGCGTCGATAGGCACCCCGGGGCTGATGACTAAAATATCCCGGCCGTTCAAGGCGTCGATGCCGTCCTCGCCCAGGCGGAATTCCACAGGCAAATCGTTCAGCGCGTCCAGCTTATCCCCGAAGGCTTCCCGGGGTTTCATATCGTTGACGGCAACCTGGGCCCCTTCCCGGCACAGAAGCTGCGCCGCGGCGATGCCGCTGCGGGCCATGCCCACGATGAGCACCTTTTTTCCTGCCCAGAGGTTCTCCCCCCGCTCCGCCGCGTAGTGGCGGCGCTTCGTCGTTCCGTAATACAGTTTATTTTGCATGGCCTTTCAACTCCCCTCAATAAAGCGGCAGATGGTAACCGTTCAGTCGCATACTTCAAGAACGCTTTACGGCTGCAAGAGAGTACAGAGTTCAGATGATATAGTGATCTCAACGGATCGTGATTCATTGTCCAGACTATATAAATCTGTACTCTGCACTCTGTACTCTGTTCTCTCCTTCGTTGCTTAAAGTGTTCTGAAAACCCTGATTGACTGAACTGATATATTATTCCTCAATAATACGCGTTCATGGACACGATGGCGATCACGCACAGCACCAGCGTTACCGCCGCGTACATAAGCACGATCTGGTTTTCCTTCATGCCGCACATTTCAAAATGATGATGCAGGGGGGACATTTTGAAAATGCGTTTCCCCTGGCCGTACTTTTTCTTGGTATATTTAAAATACGTGGTCTGCATCATCACGGATACGCTGCTCATGATGCAGGTAAAGCTGATGGGGATCAGCAAAAACTGGCACTTCATCAGCATCGTCACACCCACCATAGCCCCGCCGATGAACATGCTGCCGGTGTCCCCCATGAAGATTTTGGCGGGATGGCGGTTGTAGCGCAGGAAGCCGATGGAGGCCCCCGCCAGGGCGAAGCACAGGATGGCGATGGGCACAAACCAGGCGTCCCGATTGGTCAAAGCAGGAAACACAGTTTCCACCAGCGTTTTTCCAGTGTCCCCGGCCATTTTCAGGCTCACATCCACAAAAACAGCAATGATCCCAAACGCAGCCATGCCAATGATGGTGACGGAAGACAGGATGCCATCCACCCCGTCCTGCAAATTCGCGCTGTTGGTAATGAACATCACCAGCACCGTCATGATGGGAATATAGAAAATGCCCAAATCCCAGGTCTTGTCCGTAAGAGGAATGATCACGTCGCCGCCCAGCCGCCAATAGCAAAACGCGGAAAAGATCAGGCCCACGATCATTTGCCCAATCAGCTTTTGTTTGGGTTTTAAGCCTTCGTGATCCTTTTTCACATCCTTGATGTAATCATCGGGGAAGCCGAACAGCGCCATGCAGCCCACCGTGATAAACAGCAGCGGCCACAGGGCGTTTTGGAGGCCAAAGCCCCAGCCCCGCTTGATGCCCACGATCACGGTGATCACCACGGTGGAAACCACCGTCGCCAGCGCCGTCACGATGCCGCCCATGTTGGGGGTGCCCTGCTTGGCCAGATGGGCCTTGGGCCCCAGATCGTAAATGGTCTGGCCGAACTTCAGCTTCTTCAGATACGGCAGGAATTTGGGCATCACCAGCAGCACAATGGCCAACGCCATCACCGCCGCAATCGCGCAGTACAGAAACATAACCTGTTTTCTCCTTCATATCCGTTTGTTATTCTAAATATGTGTTTCCTATTCTGCTTTCTCGGAAGGGGGGCTGGGGGAAACCGCTCTTTGGCATCCAAAGAGCGGTTTCCCCCAGAAAATCAATCCCCGATTTCCTCCAGCAGCTCCGCCACGACCACCTTTTCATCAAAGGGGCGCTTCACCCCCATGATCTCCTGATAGGTTTCATGGCCCTTGCCGGCCAACACGATAATATCCCCGTCCCGGCCCATTTGCAGGGCGTATTTGATGGCCTCCCGCCGGTTTTCGATCACCACATACTTGCCGCCGGTGGGCTTGATGCCCTCCTCGATGGAGGCCAGAATGTCCATGGGGTTCTCCGTGCGGGGATTGTCACTGGTCAGGATGGAGAAATCCGCCAGACGCCCGGAAATTTCGCCCATGATGGGGCGCTTCAAATGGTCCCGGTCTCCCCCGCAGCCGAACAGGGAAATCACCCGCCCGCGGGCAAACTGCCGCACAGTGGTTAAAATGTTTTCCAGGGCGTCCGGGGAGTGGGAATAGTCCAGGATCACCTTATAAGGCGTATGGGTGTCCAGCACTTCCGCCCGGCCCGGTACGGATTTCACCTTTGCCAGCGCTGCCGTGATGGTTTCCGGCGCGATGCCCATAATCAACCCCATGGCCGCGGCGGCCAGAGCGTTGTACACGTTGAACATGCCCGTTAGTTGCAGCTTTACGGGGATCTCGTTCACGTCAAACAGCTTCATGATAAAGCTGACGCCGTTTTCGGTAATTTCAATATCCCGGGCGAAAATATCCGCGTTGTTGCAGATGCCGAAGGTGCTGTGCGGCACGGTGATGTCTTTCAGGATATTCTTGCTGGTATCGTCGTCCACGTTGATGGCGGCGTTGGAAATCCATTCCGGACGGAAGAAGGACTTTTTGCATTCAAAGTATTTATCCATGGTGCCGAACAGGTCCAGATGATCCTGGGACAGGTTGGTATAGCAGCCGGCCTCAAAATGCACCCCTGCCAGGCGCCCCATTTCAATGGCATGGGCGGAAACCTCCATGCTGACCGCGTTCACGCCCTCATCCCGCATATGCCGCAGGGTGGTGAAAAAATCAATGGGTTCGGGAGTGGTGAATTCGCTTTTGATATATTCCTGGCCGATCATGTTGCCGGTGGTGCCGATGAGGCCCACCTTGTAGCCCGCTTCCTCCAAAATAGCCTTCACCAGATAGCTGGTGGTGGTTTTCCCCTTGGTGCCGGTGACGCCCAGCAGCTTCATTTCCCGTTCTGGATGGCCGAAAAATTCCGCTGCCATCAGGGACATGGCCGCCCGCACGTTCCTGACCTTCACTTGGGGCACAGGCAAATCCAGGAAGTGGGTCACCACCAGGGCCGCCGCGCCGTTTTCCACCGCCTGGGCGGCAAAATTATGGCCGTCGAACCGGGCCCCGGGAACGCAGAAGAACAAACCGCGATCCAGATTTTTGAATTTCCGGTTATCCATGCTCATGGCGGCGATTTCACAGTCGCCCCGGATCTCCAGCAATTCATCGCCCAGCGCCTGGGCCAGTACTGATAACAGCATTTTCTTCACTCCGTTCCTTCACAGCGGTAATTCAAAGGTGACCTTTACAACGCTTCCCTGGGCGGCATAGCTGCCGGCCCCCGGCTCCTGGCGCACCGCCAGGCCGCTGCCCGCAATTTCCATATCAAAGCCACGGGCCCGAAGCTGCCGCGCCGCTTCCACCATGGAAAGCCCCTTCACATCGGGTACCGTCACCAAATCCACGGTCTGCAGCGGTTCTTTTTCATAGGTGAACAGCATCACTTTTCCCCCGGCGTACATTTTTGCGCCCGCTGCCGGGGCCTGGGCCGATACGGTTTGGCTGATGCCGTCCGTTTCGGAAAGCAAAAGCAAATTGGCAAGCTCTTTTTTCGCATCTCCGAGCGTCATACCCACCACGTCCGGCACCGTCACCTGAGGCGATGGCGTTTCCCCCGGCCGGGCCTTGGGAACGCCCAGATAATTCAGGATTTCTTCCATGATTTGTCCGGCGAAAGGGGCTGCCGTGGTGCTGCCGTAATCCACCGGTACCTGGGCTTCGTTCACCGTTACCAGCACGGCGAAGCGGGGTTCATCGATGGGCGCAAAGCCGATAAAGGAGCCGATGTGCACGTTGGATACCACCCGTCCATCCTTGTACACCTGGGCCGTGCCTGTTTTGCCTCCGATGCGGAAGCCCTGCACCGCGGCGTTTTTTCCGCCGCCGTTTTCCACCACGTTTTCCAGCAGTTCCCGCATGAGAGCGCTGGTTTCGCTCTTGATGGGGTTGGATACCACCGTCGGGGCCGTCCTGTCCGTCACGTATCCGTTTTCGTCCAGCACTTCCTGGATGATGTAGGGCTTCATGAGCCGCCCGCCGTTCACTACGGCGCAGGCCGCGGTGATCATCTGCAGCGGCGTTACCGCCACGCTCTGCCCAAAGCCAATGCGGGCCAGGTCCACATTTTTTACATACCGGCTGTTGATCAGGATACCGCTGCTTTCCCCGGGCAGTTCTACCCCCGTTTTTACCCCCAGGCCAAAAGCCCGCAGATATTTATACAGGGTATCCGTACCCATGCGCAGGGCCAAGGCCACAAACGCCGGGTTGCAGCTGTTGGCCAGGGCCGTTTTCAGGTCCTGATTGCCATGGCTGTTTTTCCAGCAGCGAATGCGGTCCCCATCCACCGTGACGGAACCGGTGCAGGTAAAATGATCGTTCACGGATGCCGCGCCGCAATCCAGCGCGGCGGAGCAGGTAAGCATTTTAAAGGTGGACCCCGGCTCATACACATCGGAAATCGCGGTGATGCGCATCAGGTCCGCCAGCAGCGCCACGTCATCCCGGGGCGGGTCGTTGGGATCGTAATCCGGCTTCATACAGATGGCCAGAATAGCCCCCGTGTTCACATCCATCACGATGCACTGCACGGATTTGGCGTTATTCACCGCCAGGCATTCCCGCATGGCCTTTTCCACCACGCCCTGAATGGTGCTGTCCACCGTCAGGCGCAGGGTGAACCCCGGCTGGGGCGGTATGTAGGCGGTTTTCCCGTCCGGCAGCAGCCGGGATCGGGCGTCCACCTCCGTGCGAAGCGACCCCTCTTTGCCCCGCAGCAGCGTTTCATACCAGCTTTCCAGCCCGCTTTGGCCCACAGAATCCACGTTGGTCAGGCCCAGCACCTGGGTCAGGAAAGCTCCCTTGGGATACACCCTCCGGGTATCCTCATCAAAAGAAATCCCCTTCAAAAGCGCGCGCATTTCCTGGCTTTCCGCGCGCAGGGCCCGGATCTCATCCACCGTTTCCCGGGACACCTGACGCTTTAAGATCACGGAAGCCAGCCTTTTATTCTGCAACCGCTTTTCCATGCTTTCCGCATCGGCCCCCAGCAGATTGCCCATCACCTGGGAAAAGGCGCGTTCATCCGTTACCAGCTGCGGATTGGCCGTTACGATATAGGCCGTGGAGGACACGGCCAGAAGATTCCCCTTGGCATCCTGAATGCTGCCCCGGGGGGCCGTCACCACGCCCTCCCGCGTCCATTGGCGAACGCCCCGGGCCGTCAGCGATTCCCCCTGAAACAGGGTTAAGCTGCCGATGCGAACGCCGATCAAGCAAAAAATCAGCGTAAGCATCGCCAGCGTCATCAGCAGTCTTTTTTTGATCAATAGGCCTGCGCGCATGGTTTCCTCCCCCATCGGCAGGCGAAGCGGATTATCGGCTGCCGGAAATATATGCGCCCGGCACGGCATTGGGGGAGGATACCGTTTGGGCGGCCGTTTGCTTTTCAAAAGGCCGGGTTTCCGGCGCCACGATGCGCACCGCTTCCACACCGGTGGCTGCGATCATGCCCAGATTCTGGGACGCGGCATAGCTGATGCGGGCGGAATCCCGCGCCTGATCGATCTCGATTTTCAGGTTTTCGTTATCCCGCTCCGTTTGGGCAATGCTGCTTTCCATGGCGCTGATATTCTTGGAAATATCCGACCGCCGGCAGGCTTTGCCGATCACCAGAAAGCCAAACAGCAGAAACAGCAATGTTAAAAAAATCAGCGCGGCATTCATCGGCACAGTCATGCTTCTCTTTTCCGCGGGCCGGATCTGCGCGGCGTAATAAGGCTGACGTTCCTGGGCCCAGGACCGTCCCGCCTCCGAATCAGGCAGACGCACATTGCTGCGCACATTCATTGTGATCCCCGGCATGGTCTGTACACCGGCAGCCACATACTGCACGTTTCTGCTCTTTTGCATGAATATATTCCTCCTTCCCGGTGTTTATGCCGGCCGGAGAGGATTCCGGCCAGCGGGATTATGTTTCTTCCGTATCCTGCAGGGCTGTCAGGAATGCCAGCGGATCGGGATACTTTTCATCAAAGGCGCGATCCTGATCCTTGCCCACCGCGGCGGGAATGATGCGGATATGGGTAAACGCGCCGTTTACCTCTACATCCCGGGCATCGCCCAGCCGCCAGGAGCGTATGCGCTGCGGCAGCAGCAAACGGCCCTGGGCATCCGCTTCACAGTCTGTATAACTGTATTTCGTGAATTGATCCAGCAGCGGCTGCGCCACCGGCTTGCGCCTAATCAGCGTGGCCAGCTCGTCCCGCCGGGCGATCCAATCCTGAATGGGATACAGCGCCACCGCCTGGAAGTCCGGGGATGGGGCCACCGCGAAATGATCCCCCAGGGCATCCCGGAAGGCAGCCGGGATGATCATGCGGCCTTTGGCGTCAATGCTGTGGGGATAGCTTCCTACAAAGCCCAAAAATGGAAGCTTCCTGTCGGGAGCATCCGTTTTTTCCGGGGAAAGCATGGCAGATTCCGAGGACGGCGCGCGTTCCGGCGCATCGTTTTTCCGCTCGTTTTTTTCATCGGCCATGTCATTCACCCCTAATCCGCCACTTATTCTCCACTTTTGTGACTGCTTCACCATTTTAAGGCACTTTTTGGCTCTTTGTCAAGCATACTTTCAAAATCGCTCCGCGTCTTTGGGAAACAGTTTCGTCATATTTTTGTATTTATTCTGTTATATTTGCGAAAATGCTTCGCATTTTTTTGCATAAAAATAGGGAACACGTTTTCGTGTTCCCTAAAAATATATGTATATTGCCTATTTTATTCTCTGTATTTTATATATTTCTTATAAACTTTTACGAGTTTTTTATTTCACAGTCTTTGGGGATTCGTAACAAAAATTTCATTTTTGAAAACAGAATGTCAAAAATGACGCTTCTGCACCACATGCTGGGCCTGATTGCCACCGAGGCAACAAAATAGCGGCTGAATCAGCCGCTGATGTGGAAATTTTATGGATTCTCTCTCCCCTCAGTGGGCTCCAGCCCCACCCTGGCATCCGGCAGATGGTATAGCTGAAAATTCAGCCCGTCGCAGGACACGCAGTGATACCGGATCCCCCGATACAGGCCGGTGGAGGCCCCCCGCAGCGACGCGCCGTGCAGATGGCCGTACACCACATCATCCACCGGATATCGTTCCAGCAGGGAAGAAAGCGGCGTTTCCGCCCCGTTTTCCCCCAGCGGCGGATAATGGCACAGCACCACCAGCCGTTCGGCTCCGAGCTTCACAGCCCGCTCCAGCGACATTTCCATGCGCAGCAATTCCCGGCGGTAAATTTTTTCGTCCTCCGGTGTGGTTCCGTTTCCCGGCAAGGTCCAGCCCCGAGTGCCGCAGAAAGCCGTATTCTCCAGCAGCATCGCGTCGTTCTGCACGGCGTACATGCCCTTGGGCAGCATATCCCGCAGCCGGGAAATGCCGCACCACCAATAATCATGATTGCCGCGCAGCAGGATTTTTCTTCCCGGCAGCGCTCCGATGGCCTCCAGATCCTGCACGGCTTCCTGCGCCTGCATGGCCCAACTGATATCCCCCGGGATCAGCACCACGTCCTCATCCCGCACCTTGCTTTTCCAATCCTGGCTGATGCGCTCAAAGTGGCCTTCCCAGTGGGGGCCGAACACGTTCATGGGCTTATCGTCGCCCCCGGGAAGATGCAGATCGCCAATCGCGTAGATAACCACTTATTCTTCGTCTTCCTCGTCTTCGTCCTCGGCTTCTTCCTCTTCCATTTCCTCCAAGGACAGATCATTCTCAATTTCATCATATTCCCGGGGCGGAATGTCTTCGTCGATTTCGGGAATGATTTCATCCATGGCGCTCACAGGATCGATGGTCAGGCTGGCCTCGTCCACCCGCACTTCGTTTTCCTCATCCTCCCGCTCGTTATTGGCGTTCATTTCCTTCAGGCAGAACAGGCATACGTCCTTGCCGGGCAGGGCGGGGGCTTCGTTGCACACGGTGCACAGCTCAATTTCATCCCGCTGGCTTTCGCCCTTCATTTCCCGCTTGCAGATTTTGCAGTATCCTTCCTCGGGCGTGATGTAATTCAGTTCGCACCGGGGGCATTTGATCAGCCGCATGAAAATTTCCTCCATTCATTCCTGCCATGCATTCCCATGGCAGCGCACTGGCAAATTGATTGTAATTCCTGGCTTTTTATACTACGATTTTACTGCGGATCGTAATACGCTATCAACAAAGGAGGACCACACATGAAACGTGTACTTTGCATCGCGCTTGTATTCATGATGATGCTCGCTTTATATTCCGCTTTTGCCGAATCCAGGGCTCCCGCCTCCCAATTCGGTTTGCAGGGCTGGCCTTACCGTCAGGACACGGACTGCGCGTCCGCTTCCTGTGATCTGGGATGCGCTCAATGCTTAAGCAACTGGGACTGCGCATCCTGCGCGTCCTGTCAGGCCGTGTACTGCACCGCCAGGCCAGTTCATGAAGTGACCCCTGAGCCTGCTCAAAAGCCTCAAAGCCCCGTCACGCCCCGGCCCACCGCCGAACCCACAGCGAAGCCCCCTGTAAGCACGGGTGATTATACTACAATATCCGTTACAGCGCAAGAGCAAATTCTATGGAATTTGCTCAATCAGGATCGTGCCCAAAACGGCCTGCCCGCCCTGACCCTGGACCCCGAGCTTTCCCGCATTGCAAGGACCAAATCCTGCGATATGAAGGAGAACGGCTACTTCGCGCACGAGTCCCCCACATACGGCAATGCCGCCGCCATGCTGAAGGCCTTCGGCTATCCTTATAACGGTGTGGGCGAAAATATTGCCCATCATGCCACCGTGGAAAAAGCGGAGGCCGCCTTCCTGAGCTCCTCCGGCCACCGGGGCAACATTCTAGGCAGCCAATGGACCAAGGTGGGCGTCGGGGTGTGCATGGATCAAAACGGATTTGTATATGTGACCCAGCTTTTCGTCCGCTGAATTCCTGCCGATCCGCACATACATACGGGAGAAGGCTTTTTCGCCTTCTCCCGTTATCTTATGGGCGGTTCCACACCTGACGCAGCGCCGCCCTGCTTCCGAAACCGCGGCCACTGTTCTTTTTGACTGTTTCGGTTACTTCTTCATTCCATGTGTTTTTTATCGTGCCCAATTGCTTGCCGATCATTTTCTCCGTTCCATTCATCACAGCTTTCAGCGCCGCCTCCCCCGCCATGGGCCGCGCCATCGCGGGCAGCATCGCCGCCTCTTCTTTTTTCAGCGCCGGATTTCTCGCTTCCTTCCACACAGACATCCTTTCCCACCTCGCTTCCGCTTTTTCAGCATCCTATGAAGCCGGAAGCGATTCTGTGCGCCAAACTGAAATCTTCTAATAGAGTACAGAGTTCAGATTTATATAGTCCTCAATAATCAAGCCCCAAGGCCGATAAAGCAAAGACTAAATAATCTGTACTCTGCACTCTGAACTCTGTTCTCTATTATAACTTAGCCAATTTCAATTTTCCAAGCAGACCAATGCCTTATGCTTCCGTAAGCTTCTTTTCATATTGCCGATAAACCCGGTACAGGTGGGAGGCCATTTTTTCCGTATTGGCAATTGAAGTGATGCTGGTTTCATCCACGGTGGAGCCCTCCACCCACTGGATGCCCAGATTTTTCGCGCCCAGGAACGCTTCATAGAACATGGCGGTGTTCACGCCCTTATGCTGGTACTCCGGCACCACGATCTGCATGCTGCACCGGGCCCCGTGAATTTTCCGCTTGCCGAACATATATTTCAGCCAGCCGACAGGGAACACATGGCCCTTCATTTTTTTCAGCACCTGGTTATAATCCGGGAAGGCAAGCACGAAGCCGATGGGCCGGTTTTCCGCAAAGGCCATCACCGTCATTTCCGGGCTGTAATACTCCCTCAGGTGCTTTACCTCGCGCCGCAGATCGCCGTAAGTGGGCACATTCCATTCCCATTCAGGCGGGAAGGCCTCCCGGATAACCCGGCCGATATTCTGCAGAATTTTTTCTTCGTTTTCCTTGCTCCAAATCACCCGTTCCACCCGGAACCCAAAGCGCTTTTTGGCCCGGGGCACAATTTCCTCCATGGCGTGCTGATCGAACTCATCCATGCGCATAAAGTAAGCCAAGTGATCCCGGTGTTTGGAAAACCCGCATTTTTCCAGATAATCGGCGTAATAGGAAGGATTATAAGGATTGAACAGCACCGGAGGCCCATCGAAGCCCTGCACCAGCAGGCCCTTGCCGAAATCGTCCACGCCCAGGGCCACGGGCCCGATCACCGTATCCATGCCTTCCTCCCGCAGATAGGCGCAGGCCGCGTCCAGGGCGGTGCGGGCATAATCCGGCCGCTGCACGGATTCAAACAAGCTGAAATAGCCGCATTTCCGGTTCAGGCGTTCATTCAGCCTTTCATCAATGCCCGCCATCACCCGGGCCACAGGCTGATTGCCGTCATAAACCAAAAAGAAGCGGCAGGGGCCCCCTTCCTGGGGCTGGCTCAAAACGCACAGCTGCTCTCCGATCAACGGAGCCACCCAGTTGGGATCGTCCTTATACAGCTGAAAAGGCAGCTTTACGAAAGGCCGCAGCGCAGACCGATTCTGCTCTAAAATTTCCACACGAATCATGACAGCACCTTCTTCCGGTGTTATTTGCATGTTATTTCCACAAAAATATTATAGCATTGACGACTGTGTTTGTCAAAGCTTCCCTTTGAATGTTCGTGCTGCTCAATCGTAAACTAAAAATACGCTCTATGGAGAGAACAGCGTACAGAATTCAGATTGAATAGTTAAAACACGCCGCATTCATTTCAACACGATCTGCATTCTATACGCTAATAATGCTTTTCAATTCGTAAAAAAGGCCATGGCCGACTCCAAAAATCCCCCGGCTCCAAAAGGAACCGGGGGAACGCTTATTGGGCAGGATGATCAATCAAAGTACACAGGTTTGCCGGTTCTGGCGGATTCATAAATGGCCTCCAGAATCTGTGTGACCACATAAGCTTGTTCAGGTTTCACCACCAGAGGCTTGGAATCGTCCATCACATGGTCGATCCACATGCGGGCCTCAATTTCCTCAGGCCTTCCGCCGCCGCTGCCCTCGTAGAAGTCCACGCCGCCGGCGCTCAGATCCGGCACGGTGGTATAGAGCTTGGAAAACTTTTCACCGTTGATGCGCAGGGTATTCTTTCCCTCGCCCAGGGTATCGGCGCCGGCCTTGGTGCCGCACAGCATGATTTTGCCATCATCCGCCCGCAGGGTATTCAGGGCCCAGGTGGCGTTCAGGCTGATGGTGGCGCCGTTCTTCATCTTGATAAAGCCGAAGGAAGCGTCCTCCACCGTGAATTTCTTGGGATCCCAGGAGCCCCAGGGGTTGGCGGCGTTTTCGGTGTCTGCCAGCTTGCGGAAAGTGCTTCCTACCACCATCTGGGGTTCGTAGTTATTCATTTCATACAGCGTCATATCCAGGGCGTGAGTGCCGATATCGATGAGGGGGCCGCCGCCCTGATTTTCCGCATCCAGGAACACGCCCCAGGTGGGCACGCCGCGGCGTCGCACAGCCAGGGCCTGCGCATAATAAATCTCGCCCAAATCGCCGTTTTCGATGCACTTCTTCAAATACTGGATATCGGGGCGGTAACGGTTTTGATAGCCGATGGTCAGCTTTTTGCCGGTGCGCTTGGCGGCATCCAGCATTTTTTTCGCTTCCGCGGAATTGATGGCCATGGGCTTTTCACACATCACGTGCTTACCGGATTCCAGGGCGTCCACGGTGATGAAGGAATGCTGCTTGTTGGGGGTCAGCACGTGCACCACGTCGATATCCTTCCGCGCCAGCAGGTCCTTGTAGTCCACGTACACCTTGGCGTCGGGCGTGCCGAAATCCTTGGCTGCCTTTTGGGCCCGCTCCTCAATAATGTCGCAGAAGGCCACCATTTCCACGTGGGGCAGCTTGGCCAGGGAGGGCATATGCTTATTATTGGCAATGCCGCCGCAGCCGATAATACCGATTCTTACCTTGTCCATCGCAAATCATCCTCCTTCGTTTATGAATCATTACGCCTGATTTATTCTTTGTAATTCGGCAGGTACTGCCCCATTTCCTTCAATACCCGCTGAATTTCATGCACGTCCGCTTCCCGGGGGGCCTTGCCCGTTTTCGCGCACTGGGCGGCGGCCACGCCCGCCGCCTGGCCGGTGATATAGCAGCCGGGCATCACGCGCATGGAGGCCTGCAAGTACCGGTCCGTGCTGACGCAGCGTCCCGCCATCAGCAGATTGTCCACTCCCACCGGCACGATCATGCGGTAAGGCACGCCATAGCTTTCGCCCTTCTTGTAGCGCAGGCCCTCAAAGAATTTCCGGAACACGGCCATGGCCTCCGGGGAATTGTCGCTGGGATGAATGTCCACCGGGTAGCAATAGCGGCCAATTTCATCCGGAAAACTGGCCCGAGCCTTGAAATCCTCCAGATTCAGGGTGTATTCGCCCTGAATGCGGCGGGATTCCCGGATGCCCATCATGTTGGCGGTGGATACCATTTCCACGTTTTCAAAGCCGGGAATATATTTGCGGTAGTAGGTCTGGTACTCGTCAAACATTTTCCGGCCTTCCACCAAAGCGGGGGTCAGGGTGCGCTCGTCCGTGCCGTCCACGCCCCACACATGCCCGATGTTGCCGCCGCCCACGTGCCGCGCCACCTGCCAGAACCCGGACAGATGCAGATCCAGCTTGGAAAACACGCCGTCGTCGTAGGCTTCCTGCACCCGGCTGTCGTCCCGGATGGTGCGCTTGTCAAAATCAATGCCGCTCCACAGGGAGCACAGGGTAGCGGGCATGGTCTGGCCATTTTCATCGCCTTTCTGGAAGGGAACCCCGGCCCAGGCGCACAGATCGCCATCGCCGGTGCAGTCGATGTAGATTTTGGCCTTTACCGCGTACATACCGCTTTTTGCGCTCATGACGCAGTAATCAATTTTCTCTCCGTCCAGCACTACGTCGGTCATCTGGGTGTCCAGCATAAATTCCGCGCCCGCTTCGGAAAGCATTTCATCGTAGGTCCGCTTGAGCGCTTCCACCCGGATGCCCGTAGTGCCCGCGATGCCGTTTTCCTCGTACTGGCCGATTTTCCACATCCGCTCCCGGATCTCTTGGCCAATACCGGCGGACAGGATATGCTCCCCGTCGCCGTAGGTCATGTAGGCGGGCACCATACCCGCGGTACCCAAGCCCCCCAGACAGCCTTCCCGCTCCGCCAGGAACACTTTTGCTCCCTGCCGCGCCGCCGCGATGGCCGCCGCGCACCCCGCAGGACCTCCGCCGACCACAAACACATCCACGTCATAGCGCACATGAAGCTTGCGCTCATAAGTCAATTCTGCCATATCTCGTTCCTTTCCCAGGCCGTGTAAAGAATTACCGCCGTATGGTTTTTGGAGATGATATATCGTTGAATCAAGCCCCCGCCGCGCGTGCTTGATCATAAGAAGGGAAACGCCGCAAACACGCAGCTTTCAGCGCATCCCTTTTCTTTTGCGATACATAGAGAGGGGCCATTCCTCGGAATGGCCCCAAAGCGTCGGAAAAATCAATTACTTGATTTCATAGCCGAATACGGAAGCATAGGGAGAATAGCTGGACTGGCCGGCGGCCACCAGATCGGGATTGTTGTGGTACCATTCGGTCGCCTGTTCTTCCAGCTCCAGGCCGCCGCTGGTTTCCCACTCAGCCACGAAATCATCCCAGCTGTCCTCCAGCGTTTCGGTGCCGGCAATGATGGTCATGAAGTAGTCGTTGCACAGGGTGTTCAGCGCCGCGTTGTATTCGGAATAAGCGGGGAAGGAAGCGAAAGCCAGCACGCTGCCCTCGAAGCCGTCCTTAGCGGCCTTGCTGTTGGCATCAAAGAAGGTATCATACTGTACCTGGGTCTTATGCACGCGGGCCATCCAGGAGAAGGGATGCACGAACTGGTTGCGGCCGATTTGGAACTTATCGCCGTACATCAGGTCTTCACCGAAGATGGGCATGATGGGTTCGGGGATGCCTTCTTCATTCTTGGTGTAGTGGGTGCCTTCGATACCATCGTTGAACATCCAGTAGGTATCGTCGTCCAGACGGGAGGCGACCATGCTCAGCACATAGGGCACGTCTTCATCCTTGGCGGTGGCGGGCACGATGTACACGTTGGAAACGGAGTTGGACACGGTGGTATGACGGTTACCTTCGCTGTCGCGCAGCGGAATGATGGTCTTGAAGTAAGCCTTTTCAAAGCCGGTTTCCACCAGGGCGTTCACCCAGTTCAGGGTGCTCCAGTGATAACCCATGGTCATCACGGCCTGGTTGGAGGAAATCTTCTGGTTCACGGTGTCCTGCTTGTTCACGGGCCAATCGGGGTCGATCAGGCCTTCTTCATACAGCTTGTGCATAAAAGCCAGATATTCCTTCATGCCGGGGTTGCGCAGATAGGACTTGATGGAATCGGTTTCCTTGTCCAGCACCAGGTTGTAGGAAATGCCGAAACCGGAGGCGATCACGGGCTGCACGGCATCCAGGCCGGTAAGGGGGATCAGGCCGGTCTTTTCCTTGATATCCTTGAGCAGCTGATAGAATTCTTCCACGGTATTGGGCTCCTGGAAGCCATATTCCTCAAAGATATCGGTGCGGTACACGGTGCCGCCGGTATACACGGCGTCGTCAACGCTGGGGATGCCCCAAACCGCGCCGTTTTCATCCGTTACATATTTCCAGCCGTTGGCGTGGATCTTTTCGGTGATCTGCGGGAAATCGGCCAGGAACTTGCTGATGTCCTTGGCGGCGCCGCGGGGCTGCAGGGTCTGATACATGGCGGCGTTCATGAACACCAGGTCGGCGTCCGTGCCGTTTGCCACAGCCAGGGCCAGAGCTTCGTTGTTGGCGTAGTATTCATAGTGCACCTTGAAGCCGGTCTTTTCTTCCAGCCATCCTGCTACGATGTTCTCGTTCAGGTCAACAGCCTGAGCGCCAAGAAGAATGGTGATCACACGATCTTCTTCCGCGTGCGCGCTCACCAGGGCCATGGAAAGCGCCATGATCAGCGCCAGTGCCAGAGAAAGCAAACGTTTGGACATTTTTTGTCCCTCCTTTATATTTTTTATTGAAGCCAAGCAAGCTTCAATAAAATTCAGGTTTTGAGCCGTCAGCCCTTCACAGAGCCAACGCGCATGCCTTTGACAAAGTATTTTTGCAGGAACGGGTACACGCACATAATGGGCACGCAGGCCAGCATGATGGTGGCGGCGCGGATGGCTTCCGTATTCAGGGAAGCGATTTCCATATCCTCCGCCGTCATGGTCTCCGCCGAAATGTTGGTGGCTTCCGTTACCAATTGATACAGATAGGTTTGCAGCGGACGCAGGGACGGGGTGGTGATATACAGCAGGCCCGTCATGTAATTGTCCCAGAATCCCACGGCATAGAACAAGCCGATAGTCGCCAGGGCGGGCAGGGACATGGGCAGCACGATGGAAAACAGGGTGCGGATGCTGCCCGCCCCGTCCAGCTGGGCGGATTCCTCCACCGCTTCGGGGATCTCCTCAAAGAAGTTTTTCAGCAGGATCATATTGTAAACGCCCAAAAGGGCAGGAACGATCAGCACCCAAATGGTGTTTACAATGTTCAGCGCCCGCATCAGGATGTAGGTGGGCACCATGCCGCCGGAAAACAGCATGGTGAACACGAAAATGAGCACGAAGAACTTTCTGCCGTACAGCCAGCGCTTGGACAGGGGGTAAGCCGTGATGCAGCTGAGCACCAGAGCCCCCAGGGTGCCGGAAATCGTAACGATCAGGGACACCTGGAACGAGGACCAGAACTGGCTCTGCCTGAGAACATAGCGGTAGGTGCCCGTCTGGAATTCCACTGGCCAGAAGGTGACCTGGCCGGTATTGATGGCTGTGTTGCTGGAAAAGGATTTGGCAATCAGGTTCACAAAGGGGAACAGCATCAGCAGGCCCAGGACAGCGAGAATGACGAAATTGACCAGACCAAACGCCTTTTCCCCAGCGGAAAGGCCGTATGTAATGGACGTTTTTTTCTGCTTTGCCATCGCCTTTCCCTCCTTACCAGATGCTGCGTTCCGTCAGCCTGCGGCTGAGCCAGTTTCCGCCAAGAAGCAGGATCATATTGATGACCGAATTGAACATGCCCACGATGGTGCCCTGGCTCCAGTTCAGCTTGCCGATGCCCTCGCGGTAAATATAGGTGCCGATGATATCGCCGGACTTGTACACGGTGGAATTGTACATCACCAGGATCTGGCTGAAGCCCGCGTCCATGATACCGCCCAGGCGCAGGATCAGCATCATGATCACCGTGCTGGCAATGCCGGGCAGCGTCACATGCAGGATCTGCTGGAAGCGGTTGGCCCGGTCTATTTTCGCGGCCTCGTACAGTTCGGGATCAATCCCCGCGATGGCCGCCAGATACACGATGGTGTTCCAGCCCGTTTCTTTCCATGCGCTGGTGATGACCAGCAGGAACCGGAACCATCGGTTATCCATAAAAAACTTCTGCGGCTCGCCCCCCAGGGACATGATCACCTGATTGACGATGCCCGTGGTGCCCATGATGTTCATGAACAGCGCGCCCACCACCACCCAGCTGATGAAATGGGGCAAATACATGACCGTTTGCAGCGTTTTCTTGGCGATATTGCTGCGCACTTCGTTGATCATCAGCGCCAGGATAATGCCAAGCGGGAAGCAGATGCCCACCTTCAGGGCGCTGATGATGAAGGTGTTCACCACAGCCTGACGGAATTTGCTTTTCACCCAAAGCGCGTCCCAGTTTTTCATGCCTACCCACGGGCTTTTGAAAACCGCGTCTATGGGATTGGCCCCCGCGAAAATATCATATTTTTTGAAGCCAATCACCAGACCGAACATAGGCAGATAATGAAAAATGAGCACGAACACAATACCGGGAATCAGCAGCGCGATCAACGGGATACTTCGGCGCAGACGGCTTTTAGCCGTTCTTTTCTGGGTGATTTTTGCGATCCTTTTCGCTTCCTGCGGCGTCAGGCCGCCTCTCACCGCCGTACCGGGCATATGCCGCCACCCACCTTTCTGCTCTATTTTTCATTCAAATCGTCCGTTGCTATACATATCCCTTGTTGTGTTATATTATATCATGAAGGATGTAAAAAATGTTGTATTTTTTTCCGAATTTGTTGAATGAATTATAAAAAGAGCGCCTGCAATTCAGATACAGGCGCATAAGAATCATGATTTTTTACAATTATTCCATTCTTTTTTCCAATTTATGATATTCCTTCCAGTGTTCCATTTCCTCGATATTGGAGCAAACCGGCAGAATATATCGGGCGCGGGTGCCGCCCTCCTTGATTTGCTCATGCCATAAGCCAAATCCGGGGCCAAACAGGATTTGCAGCCGGACGATGATATTAAAAATGCCGTAGCCCCCGGAATCGTTTCCTTTGAAATCCGCCTGCAGCAGGGGATCGTCCGCGGAGGATTCGTTCAGTGCGTTCAAACGGCGCATCACCTGATCATCAATGGGGACCCCATCGTTGGTGACCGTCAAAAGCAGCTTTTCCCCTTCCCTGCGGGCGGCCAGGCTCAAATGCAGCGTGCTTTCCCCCGCGCTGTGCTGAATGGCGTTTTCCAGTACGGGCTGCAAAAGAAATTTGGGAATCAGCAGGTTCAGCGTATCCGGCTCCAAATGCTCCTGATAATCGATGCTGCGGGAATAAGTGAAGCGCTGCAGGGCGATATATTCACGCATCAAATCCGCTTCGCTGCTGAGCAGGCCGATTTGGCGGCCCTTTGCCAGCATGCCCCGGTAAAACGCCACCATCTGATCCACGGTTTCCCATTGTTCCTTGGGCATTTTCCAGCGCAGGGCGGACAGGGTGTTATACAGAAAATGGGGATTCATGCGGGAAAGCAGCAGATTGGTTTCCAGCAGACGCTGGTTTTCCACCATTTTTTGCTGCGCGTTCACACTTTCATAATACGCCCGGTACAGGCAGGTAAACGTCTGATCCAGCTGGGCCGCCTCATCCCGGCCGGAAAGCGGTTCCGCGCTCAGGGCCGCGCCGGGCTGCAATTCGCTGAATTTTCGGATCACCCGTCTGGTGCGATGCATCACCAGGCTGGACAGCAGCGCGATCAAAAGCGCCGCGCTGAGGATCAGGATCACGGAAAACTGCGCCAGCGTTTGGTTCTGCCGTACCGTCTGACGGTCGATCACGCTGGCATGCACGCCGTAATGCAGCGTCGCCCTGCCGCCCGAAATGGAGCTGGACAAAAACACCATGCCACCATTTTGTTCCCCGCTCTCAAAAATGATCTGTCCGTCGCTCAATTCACAGCGGTACCAGTACTCTCCCTCCCCGGAAAGCAACGCTTTCACTGGGCTTTCCAAAAGCTGAGCGTACACATTGGCGTTCAGCACCCCAAGAGGTTTTCCATTTCCGCTGGCAATCACCCGGGTGATACACAGCAAGCGCGCTTTTTCCCCGTTTCCTTCCTTGGGCTTGCCGCTGATCATATGATAAAACACCCGGCCGTAGCTGTCGCTCTGAATATCGGCAAGGGGCACCTCGGGCGGGAATTCCTTCATGGGAAATACCGTAATGTAATCGCAGAACACATTTTCGCTGAATGGAAACAGCGTATAGTAATAGTGGTTGGAATTGTTGGTCAATTCCAGCATGGGATTGATCACATCCTTGTAAAGGGATATACGATCCGCCGTGCTGAACTGATCCGGGCGAAGATGCGCCTTGAATAAGCCGTTGTTCATTTTTTGATTGGAATGCAGGTAAGCCCCAAGGCGGTTTACCTCGCTGAGCGTGCCGGTAATTTGCTGAGCGGCGTTATCCACCTGCAATTGCAGCTGTTTGGAGATTTCATCATTAATCAAGCTGCGGTACAAATCTCCGCACCGAATGGAAAAAAGCACCAGCACGCCCAAAATCACCGGCATTGTAACCAGGAGCAGCCGGGTGGTCAGGTTATCGATCCACTTCATGGAACGCGTGCCTCCTCCTGTATTTTTCCGGAGTCATGCCGTATTTCTTCTGAAAACTGTTGATCAGGTGGGAAGCGTCGGTAAAGCCGCAGCGCCAGGCGATGTCCTTTACCCGGGTCTCCGGATCCTCCAGCAGGATGCGGGCCGCTTCGGTGAGCCGTCTGTCCACCACATAGCGGTGAATGCTCATACCGGTAGCGCTCTTGAACAAGGCGCTGGCATGGCTGGCGCTCAAATATACGCCCTCCATCAGCACTCGGGTGTCTACATCCTCTGATAAATGCTTTTCAATGTTTTCCCGAATGCGCATCACCGCGTCGTCCCGGGAAGCGGGCGTGCTATCCTCCGCCGCGTCGGCTTCCAGTAAAGCAAAATACGCTGTATGAATCTGCTTGAGCGGAATCGGATCAGAAACCCAGCCGTCATCCGGTACGCTCGATTCTGCCGGAAGAACCCAAAGGGAATTTCCGTCCTCCAGGATCAGGCCTGCCAAAGCGTTTTCAGGCCTGATGCCGCTGGATTGAATCAGCTTGACCGGTTGATTCAGCAGCGTTTCATCGATCCCTTCTGTTTTCGCGCCCAACAGCAGCATGGCCATTTTCCCGGAGGTCAGACCCTCCAGGGCGCGCTCCTGCCGGATCTCGCCCGCCACCCGCTCCAGCACGGATTTGAGTTCGTTTACCAGGATGGGCTTGAGCACATAGCCGGACGCCCCGTTATTGATGGCGGTTCCAACAAATTTGAAATCATCAAAACCGCTGATGCAGATGGAACGCACCTTGGGATGGTTCTGCTTCAGCAGCCGCACCAAGGTCAATCCATCCATATGCTGCATGATCACGTCCGTGACCACGATATCGATTTGTTCTTTTTTTACAATCTCAAGCGCAGTTTCCGCGTCCGTCACGCCGCCCGCCCATTCCAGGCCCATTTCGCTCCAATCCAGCAGTTGGCTCATCCCGTCCAGTTCCACGCGCTGATCGTCCACAAACAAAATCCGCAGCATAGTTCCTCCAATTGTGTTTGTATTTTTTCCGTGTTCGCCGTTTCTCTCTTTCTCGGTTTTCATTATAACGCAAATAAGCCTGATTGGTAAAGCGATTTTTGCAGGTTGACGGGCAAAGGGGTTTGTGCTACCATCTGCATAAGAAAAAGCCCGCTTGAAGCAGGCTCTCGGGAAAGGAAATTCCGCCATGTATGAAATCTTTCAAGGCTCGCCCACAGACGGGCGTCCCGAAAACGAAGCCGCCGTGTACCGTTTCCTGGATCAGCTTGGGATCCCCTTCATCCGCATCGATCACGGCCCGGTGCGCACTATGGAGGACTGCCAGAAAATCGACGCGCAGCTGGGCGGCGTGATCTGCAAAAACCTGTTCCTGTGCAATCAGCAGAAAACCGTGTTTTATCTTTTGATGATCCGGGAGGATAAAAGCTTCAAAACCAAGGACGTTTCCAAGCAGCTGGGCGTCAGCCGCCTGTCCTTTGGCACCCCGGAGGATATGGAAAGGCTTCTGCACATTTCTCCCGGCGCGGTGAGCCCCATGGGCCTGCTGTTTGACAGCGCCAGGGACGTGCATTTGGTGCTGGACAGCGATTTATTGCAGGGCGAATACTTAGGCTGTCACCCCTGTGTGAACACCGCCTCCATCCGCATGCGCATGCAGGATTTTTTGAACGTGTATCTGCCGGCCGTGGGGAAAACGCCAAGGTTTGTGGACATCAAAAAAGCTGAGTGAATGTTAAGAGTTAAGAGTTGAGAGTTAAGATTTATAATGCTTGAAACAAGAGTTGCCGAAGTGCGGAAGAATCTTCTGCAAAGCTATATCATCTCAACTCTTAACTCTCAACTCTCAACTCCATTTACTCCTCCAGGTATCGCCGAATCAGCGATTGGGTACCCAGATTTTCCAGGCCCTTTTCCGCCATATCCTCATATTCGGAAAGCACGGTATGCAGCATGGGCAGCTCCAGCCCCTTTTCCCGGGCCACGTCCTCAATGATGCGCATATCCTTGATAAAGTGCTTGATGAAAAAGCCGGGGTCATGGTCGCCTGCCAGCGCTCGGGGGGCCATATGATCGATCTGCCAGCTGCCCGCCGCGCCGCCGGAAATGGCGGAAAGCATTTTCACGGGGTCCAGGCCCGCTTTTTTCGCATAGGCCAGAGCTTCCGTATACGCCGCTGTAGCCCCTGCCACGCAAATTTGGTTGCAGGCCTTGGTGTGCTGGCCCATGCCGGGGCCGCCCATCAGGGTGACCGCCTTGCCCATGCACTGAAACAGGGGCAGCGCTTTATCATAAGCCTCTTTATCGCCGCCCACCATGATGGTCAGGGCGGCGTTTTTTGCGCCCGCGTCCCCGCCGGACACAGGCGCGTCCAGCACGGCGATGCCTTTTTCCTGGCCGATCGCATACAGCTTTTCCGCCAAAGAGGGAGAAGAAGTGGTCATATCCACCGCCACAGCGCTTTTCTTCGCGTGGGCGAAAATGCCGTTCGCTCCCAAATAAACTTCTTCCACATCCTTGGGATAGCCCACGATGGTGAAAATGAAATCCGCGTCCCCCACGGCTTCCCCGATGCTGCCGCAAGGAATGATCCCCTGATCCTTCAGCGCCTGCGCCTTTTCAGGGCTCCGGTTGTAAGCGTACACTTCATATCCCGCTTTTTTCACATGGCAGGCCATGGGGCCGCCCATGACGCCCGTGCCAATCCAAGCTACCTTGTTCATTCCTTTTCGCCTCCCATTTCATCCAACCGCCAAATCTGCGCGCCCATCAGGGACGCTTCCTCCGCATCGTGCACCGAGAGCACCGTCAGCGGGAATACATCCCGGATGCGCGAGGCAATTCTTTCCCGCAGCGCTTCGTCCAGCCCCTTGAAGGGCTCGTCCAGCAGCAGCACGTCCCCGCCGAACGCCATGGCCCGGGCCAGGGCCACCCGCCGCTGCATGCCGCCGCTCATGGCCTGGGGATATTGATGGATTTCTTCTATTTCCATTTCCCGCAGCCAGTGCCGGGCCGTTTCCGCATCCGAAACAATTTCCACGTTTTTTTCCGCCGTCAGCCAGGGCAGCAGCCGGTCTTCCTGAAACAGGAAGGAAACCTTTTTCCCCTGAAGCCCGGTGATTTCCCCCGCCGAGGGCTGAAGCAACCCCGCCAGCACCCGCAAAAGCGTGGTTTTCCCATACCCCGAGGGGGCCATGATGGCTGCCGCGCCCTTTTCGGGCAAAGTAAGATTTAACCGATGCAGCACTTCTTTTCCCGGGTACCCGGCGGAAACATGCTTTAATTTGATCATGCTTTTCCCTCCCGCCGTTTCCGGGCCAGGGCTTTCAGCCCCGCTTCCAGCGCCATGGACAAAAGGATCACCGTCACCGTCCAGGCGAACAGATCGGGGTATTCCAGATAGTTTTTCGCGTCGCTCAAATGCTTGCCCACCGAATCAGGCGTCAGGGCGATCACTTCCGCCGCGATGCCGCTTTTCCAGGCAAACCCCAGGCCCGTCATGCAGGCCGCCATAAACGCGGGCTTCACCGACGGCGCGTATACATACCGCAGCTTTTTCCACGGGCTGAACCGATACATATTTGCCATTTCCTTGAGATTTCCATCCACAGCGTTCAGCGCTTCCTGGGTGGCCGTCCAGATAATGGGCAGCACCATCAAAAACGAAATGAACACCGGCACCCGGCTTCTTTGCAGCCACAGCCACACCAGCAGAATAAAGGAGGATACCGGCGTGGCCTTGATCACCGTGCGCAGCGGCGATAAAAGCATATCCAGCCCCTTCATCCGCCAGCAGCCCGCCGCCAGCACCGTGCCCGCCAGTACCGCCAGGATATAACCCAGCGCCACCCGCAGCAGCGTCAGCCCCACGCTGCGCCAGAATGCCGCTGTCCGGGCCAGCCGAAGGAGCGCCCGCGCCGTCTCCCCCGGCCCCGGAAGCAGCTTGGGAAGGCCCACCGCTACCGCGATGAGCCACCAAACCCCGATCCAGAACACGCCGATCAGCGCCCGGCGAAGCAGTGTTTTCATAGGAACCTCTTTCAATGCTTTTAAAGAGCCCTTTAAATTACTCAGTTAGTCCCGACTAAGGGGTACGCTGGGGGCTGCGCGCCCCCAGACCTGCGCCAGGGCCTGTTGTCCGCAGCCTCAATCGGCGCAACTCCCCACAGGGGAGATTGCTTGTTTCGGCTGATCTCACCGCCGATGAAATTTCCGCCACAGGCGGTCATCGGCGGTTCGTCCCTGGACCCACTCCTCGCGAAGATACATGGTGGGAATAGCCCAAGAAGCTTCGCGTGCTACGCTGGGAACGGAATATAGCAAGCTTTCGGGCACAATGAAAATAGG
>JAUNMW010000267.1 GCA_030537395.1 Clostridia bacterium
AGGAAGCCAAGCTTGACGCCGTTGTGCTTCTGGCCCGGCGGCTTTCAGCCGCCAAACCGGATGCAAAGCATCCGGGGAAATGCGAGAGAAAAGCGGGAAAATGAAAGCCCATCCAGCAAGTTCGGGCGAGAAAGCAAGTCTTCTTGGGCTCTCATTTTCCCGCTTTTCTCTCGCATTTCCTTGGGCCAGAAGCCCTCAAACTTTCCGTAACCCCAGCGTAACAGCCGGAACTTGCAGCTTTTATTCTCTCAACTAACTTCGGCTATCTGGGTCCAGGGGGCGAAGTCCCCTGGCGCAGGTTTGGGGGCGCGTAGCCCCCAACGTCCCTTTGTTTTTTACCCTTCACATCATTCCTGTTAAGATTTTAAATTTCAAAAGCAAAGAAGCTGTTTTATTTGTCCTCCGCGCAGCGCCAGCAGGCGACGCAGCGGTCACCCTGCTCGATGAGCGGCGGGTATTCCTTTTCGCACTTTTCCGTTTTGTAAGGGCAGCGGGGATGGAAATGGCAGCCCGAGGGCGGCGCGGCGGGGTTGGGCACTTCGCCCTCCAATACGATACGCTGGATTTTCCGGTCCGGGTCCGGCTGGGGCACGGCGGAAAGCAGGGCCTGGGTGTAGGGGTGCCGGGGATCGGAGAACAAATCCTCCGTTTTTGCCATTTCCACCATGCGGCCCAGGTACATCACCATCACCCGGTCGGAAATGTGGCGCACCACGGAGAGGGCATGGCTGATGAACAGATAGGTCAGATGGTATTCCTTCTGCAAATCCTCCAGGAGGTTGATGATCTGGGCCTGGATGGATACGTCCAGAGCGGACACGGCCTCGTCGCACACGATCAGCTTGGGCTGCAGGATCAGGGATCGGGCGATGCCGATGCGCTGGCGCTGGCCGCCGGAAAAGGCGTGGGGATAGCGGCGCAGGAAAGCCCGATTCAGGCCCACCTGTTCAGCGATCTTATCCACCGCCTGCTCGATTTCCTTTTTGCTCATGCGGGTATTGTAGCGCAGCGGCTCGCTGATGATATCGAACACCGTCATCCGGGGGTCCAGGGAGGCGTAGGGGTCCTGGAAAATCATTTGAATATCCCGGCGGTTTTTCTTCATCTGAGCCCCGGTGGCTTTCAGGAAGTCGATCACGCCATCCTCCCGGGTGTGAAAGAGCACCTGGCCGGAGGTGGCGTCGATGCCGCGCACCACGCAGCGGCCCAGGGTGGTTTTTCCGCAGCCGGATTCGCCTACGATGCCAACGGTTTCCCCTTCATATACGGTCAGGGTCACGTCCGCCAGGGCTTTTACCTTGGTATCGCCCGATTCATAGGTTTTGGTCAGATTTTTGATTTCCAGCAAAATCTTTTCGTTTTCCATATCAGCACCCCTTTGCCTTCAGGCAGCGGACGGTATGACCCTTTTCCACCGTGACCCAATCGATGTACTGCTGATCGCAGGTTCCCTTCATACACTCCCCGCAGCGTTCATGGAAGCCGCAGCAGGGCTTCATATCCACGGGCAGGGGCACCACGCCGTCGATCACATACAGCTTTTCCGCCCGGCTCTGCTCCATTTTGGGCAGGGAATTGAGCAGGCCTTTGGTGTAAGGGTGCTGCGGGTTGTGGAAAATCTGCTGGGTGGTGCCGTATTCCACGATTTCGCCCAGGTACATGACGGCCACATGGTCGCAGATATTGGCCACCACGCCCAAATCGTGGGTGATGAACAGAATGGACATGCCAAATTCCCTTTGCAGGTTCAGCATCAGCTCCAGAATCTGCGCCTGAATGGTCACGTCCAGGGCGGTGGTGGGCTCGTCGGCGATGAGCAGGGTGGGGTTCAGGCTCAGCATCATGGCGATCAGAGCCCGCTGAAGCATGCCGCCGGAAAATTCGTGGGGATACTGATCGATGCGTTTTTCCGGATTGGCAATGCCCACCTTTTTCAGCATTTCCAGCACCCGGGCCCGGGCTTGCTGCCTGGTGGTTTTGGGCTCGTGGATCAGGATAATTTCCGCCAGCTGGTTGCCGATGGTATACAGCGGGGAAAAGGCCGTCATAGGCTCCTGAAAGATCATGGCGATTTCCGCGCCGCGGATGGCCCGGTAGGTTTCTCCGTCTTTTTCCAGGGTGAGCAGATTCAGCACCTTCCCGTCTTTCGTGCGGAACAGCACTTCGCCGGAGGAGGCGCAGTTATCCGGATTGATGCCCTGGATCTCCTTGCTGGTCACGCTCTTTCCGCAGCCGGATTCGCCCACCAGGCCTAAAATTTCGCCCTTTTTCATGGTGAAATTCACGCCCCGGACGGCGTTTAACACATAATCGTCCACGGCGATATCCACCTTCAGGTTCCGCACCTCCAGGATGTTTTCCTCCGCGATGGGCTCAAAAGAAGGCGGCAGAATGTTTTTCTTTTTCATATGCTCGTGCCTCCCTTACTTGTACGGATCGGCGGCGTCGCGCAATCCGTCGCCCATGAAATTAAACGCCAGCACGGACAGGAACACGAAGATCATGGGCAGCAGCTTCCAGCCATAGAACATGATGGTTTCCAGCTTGTTGGTTTCCTGCAAAAGCACGCCCCAGCTGGTGGCGGGGGAGCGCAGGCCCAGACCCAGGAAGCTGAGCGTGGTTTCGCCGATGATCAGACCGGGCACGGCCTGGGTCATGTTCACGATGATGTAGCTCATGAAGCTGGGGATCATGTGGCGGGTGATGATCTTGCTGGCCGGCGCGCCGGAAATGCGGGCGGCCATGATGTAATCTTCCTTTTTTACGGAAATGAACTTGCTGCGCACCACTCGGGCCAGATCGGGCCAGGAAATCAGGGACAGGATGAGCGTCATGAGCATGAACACCTGGGCGGGCTTCATGGTGGTGGGAATGGCGGCGGACAGCGCCATCCACAGCGGCACCTGGGGGAAGGAGCGCACCACCTCGATCACGCGCTGGATCACCATATCGATCCAGCCCCCGAAGTATCCGGCCAGGGACCCCATGAGCAGGCCCAAAATCAGCGTCAGCAGCATGCCCACCACGGGAATGAACAGGGAAATCTGGGAGCCCAATATAACGCGGGAAAACAAGTCGCGGCCCATGCTGTCCGTGCCGAAGAGGAACACATGGCCCCCTTTGGCGGCTTCAAACAGGTGCAGATTGCTGTCGAACAGGCCGAACCATTTGTATTCCCCGCCCTTGGCGCCCTGGGTGAAAAACTGGATGGGATAAATCTCATCCCGGTTTTCCTCAAACACGTACATGAGCGTTTCCATGTCGCGGGTGCGGGTGAGGCCGTACACGAAGGGGCCCATCAGCTTGCCCTCATGGAACCAGTGCACGGCGGTGGGCGGGCAGTTTTTGAACTTGCCGTCGTACTGCTCGGTGCCCTGGGGAGCCACGAAATTGCCGAAAATGGCCGTCAGGTAGAAAATGATCAGCACCACCGAGCTGGCCATGCCCAGCTTATGGCGGCGGAATTTCCGGCCCATCAATCGCCATTGGGAGGCGTAATAATATTTATCGTCCTTGACCTCTTGCGGTCTTTGCTTTTCTTTTTTCATTTTGCTCACCCCATCAGGTATTCCTTGCGCGCCCGGGGATCCAGCCAGGCCAAAAGCAAATCGGAAATGAACGTGCCGATCACCGTGACGATGGCCATGATGAACAGCCAGCTCCCGGCCAGGTACATATCCTGGTTGATCAGGGCGTCGTACATCACGCGGCCCATGGAGGGAAGATTCAGCACGATGGCGGTGATGGTGGAGCCGGTGAAGATGCCCACCAGGGACCAGCCGATAGAGGACACGATGGGGTTCACGGCGGCGCGCACGCAGTACTTGTACCGGATGGCCTTGGCCTTCATGCCCTTGGCCTTGCCGGTCATCACATAGCTTTTGCTCAGCTCATCCAGCATCTGGCTGCGCATGGTGCGCATGAGGCCGCAGGTGTTGCCCATGCCGATCACGATAATGGGGATCACGCAGTGCTTGGCCAGGTCCAGCGCCTTTTCCCAGGACCAGGGCGCGTTTTGCATGCCGGGGGAATAGAGGCCCAGCATGGTATCGCCGAACAGGCGGAAGGAAATGAACATGAACAGGATGGCCGTCAGGAAATTGGGCATGGCTTTTCCGAAAAAGCCGATGCTGGTGAAAATATAGTCCCCGGCGGAATACTGGTGCACGGCGCTGTAAATGCCGATGGGGATGGCCACCAGATAGGTAAACAGCATCGTCACCAGCGACAGGGCCATGGTGGGGCCGATGTAGGCGTCGATCACCTTCGTTACCGGCATGGACCAGGAGAAGGAATAGCCGAAATCGCCGTGCAGCAGATTGCCGCTCATCCAATACCAGTACTGGGTAAAGAACGGCTGATCCAGCCCGTACT
>JAUNMW010000268.1 GCA_030537395.1 Clostridia bacterium
ACACCTACAGCTACACCCACGGCAACACCTACCGCGACGCCGACACCGACGCCTACCCCCACGCCCGAACCGACGCTGCGGCCGTATGCTGCGGAAGGAAGCTGGACGGCGGAAGAACCGATTCGGTTCATTGCGCAAAGCGCCAGCAAGCTGTATGACGGCACTCCCCTGGAGCGTCAGACCCCCGTGCTGATTGAGGGGCTCCCGGAAGCGTTCACAGCAGAAGCCTTGGCGGAGGGGACCCAGACCGATGCCGGAACCAGCCCGAACCGTGTTGCGCGCTATATGATCCGCAATGCGTACGGCGAGGATGTGACAAATCACTTCCTCCATATCCAAACCGTGGATGGGCGGCTCACCGTCAATCCCGCTCCCATTACGATCATCACCGGCAGCGCCGAAAAACCCTTCAACGGCACGCCGCTTACCAACAGCGATGCCTTCGTGACCGGCCTGATCAGCCAGAATACGGGCACGGAGCAGCCCAATCTGGCCTTTGCCGCGGCGGACGAGGCGGGCAGCGGATGCCTGTATGGCCTGACCGGCACCGTTCAGGTGTTCGGCTGCAACCCGCTCACCGGAGAAACGGCCTTTGCCCAGGTTTCCGCGGGTCAGAAGCTCAGGGTATTCCTGAGCGACGGCCCCGCCCTGACCATCCTGTTCACCGTGGAACCCATCCCAGCGGATCAGCTTCCCGAAGCGCTGCTGCGCCTGCTGTCTTCGGATGAAGCGCTGCTTGCCCGGGCCTGCGAAGAAGCCGGGTGGGACCTGGCCGCTCTTGAAGCGCGCATCCGCGCCCTGCCCGACAGCGCCGCCGCAGATGAGGATCATCTGATCGAAAACTGCGCCAACGTAAAAATCATGATCGATTCCGCGGTGACCGATTACAGCGGCGTTCCCCTCCGCCTGGAGGAAGCTGAATACATCGGCATCCATCATCAGGAGGGCATTGACGTCACGGCCACCGGCAGCCAAACGGAGGTGGGGTCCTCTCCCAACACCTATACCATCCAATGGGGCGCCGCCAAGCCCGAAAACTATGCCATTTCCGAGGAATTGGGCACCCTGACAGTCACCGAATGTGTGCATCAATGGGGCGCGGGCGTGGAAATCGCTCCCGCCACCTGCACGGCGGGGGGCTTTCAGGTGAAGACCTGCGAAATCTGCGGGGAAAGAAAAACCGAAACCCTTCCCCTGGACCCCAATCATCACACGGGCGGAACAGAATGGATCAACACAGCGGAAGCCACCTGCGCTGAACCGGGGTACTCCGGCGACGCTGTGTGCGTAAGCTGCGGCAAGGTGGTGCAAGCAGGCGCAGAACTGCCCAAAAACTCCGCCAATCATACCGGCGGAAAGGAGCTTCGGAATCCTCGAAATGCCACATGCGCCGACCAGGGCTTTACTGGCGATACCATTTGCAAAGGCTGCGGCGCGGTTTTACGCAATGGGTCCGCCACCCCCAAGAATCCTTCCAACCATGTGGGCGGCACATCCATACAAAATACCAGAACTGCCACCTGCGCCGAAACCGGCTACTCCGGCGATACCGTGTGCAATGGCTGCGGCGCGGTTTTACGAAACGGGTCGGCTACTCCCAAGAATTTCTCCAACCATGTGGGCGGCACCACCACGCAAAATACCAGAACCGCCACCTGCGCCGAGACCGGTTATTCGGGTGATACCGTGTGCAATGGCTGCGGCGCGGTGCTGTCCTCCGGCTCCTCTACCCCCAAGAACCCAAGCAATCATGCGGGAGGAACCGCCCTGCAGAACGAAAAAGCCGCCACCTGCGCCGAAGCCGGCTACTCCGGCGACACCGTGTGCCTAGGCTGCGGCGCGGTGCTGTCCTCCGGCTCTGCCACGCCGAAAGATCCCTCCAACCATGCGGGCGGTACCGTCACACAGAATGAAAAACCCGCCACCTGCACCGAGACCGGCTATTCAGGCGATACCGTATGCATGAGCTGCGGCGCGGTACTGAGCGCCGGAAGCGAAACCCCCAAGGATCCCTCCAACCATACCGGCGGAATCTACACATCAGGATACCAGGCACCCACCTGTGTTTCTCTGGGCTATTCGGGCGACGTTTACTGCGCAGGCTGCGATACCTATCTGAATTCCGGGTTTAGTTTAGCCATTGATCCAAGCAATCATGAATCCCTTTACACAGGCAGCGGTGTGGCGCCTACATGCACCATGGATGGTTATGCCGGGGAAACGCAATGCCTTGCCTGCGGAACGCTTGTATCGAGCGGGGAAACCATTCCCGCCACCGGCCACAGCTGGGTCGCGAACACAAGTCCTTATATTGTAACAACTTACACCTGCACCGTATGCGGAGAGGTAAGCGATACGCCATACTGATCCCTCACGAAACTGTTTCACCGCCGATCCAACCGATGAAAGGATGACCGCCTCATGAAAAAGACCCGGCAGAACCTGCTGATCGCCCTGGCCGCCGCGCTGGCGGTCACCCTGATCATCGGCGCGGGCGTACTGCGCCGCGTGGATAAGTGGGCCCAGGACCGGCTGTTTCAGCAGCCCGGCGTCACGTCGCCGGACATCATCCTCATCGGCATCGACGAAAAGGCCCTGGCCGAGCTGGGGCCCTATCATACCTGGAGCCGGGCGGTGATGGCCTCCGCGCTGGAGCAGCTTGCCGCCGACCCCGCCCAAATGCCCGCCGTGGTGGCCATCGATACCCTGTACGCCGGGAAAACCGATCCGGAGGCGGACGCGCGCCTGGCCCGGGCGGCAGCACAATTGCCGAACGTTGTTACCGCCGCCATGGCGGAGTTCGGCACGGCCTATCAGGCCGCGGCTCAGGGCGGATTAAACGTGGATTCCTACGCCGTGCTGCGCTACGACGCGCCTTATGCCTCCCTGGAAAGCGTGACCGCTCAGGGCCACATCAACGCCATGTACGACACCGACGGCATCCTGCGCCACAGCATCCTGTATGTGGACGTGCCCGGGGAATGGATGGGCGGGCAGGCGGAGCGGGTCTATTCAATGGCCTATGAAACGGCCCGGCTGTACCTTTCGGGGCAGGGCCGCGGTCTTTCCCAACCGCCCACAGACAAGCGGGGGCACTTTTTCATACCCTTCACCGGCAAGCCCGGCAGCTACTCCGACGGCTATTCCCTGGCCGATCTGATCGCCGGACGGATGGACCCCGGCGCGTATGCGGGCAAAATCGTGCTGATCGGCCCCTACGCCGCCGCGCTGCAGGACGCTTATTTTACCCCCATCAGCCGTTCGGAGCAGATGTACGGCGTGGAGATTCATGCCAACGTGATCCAAAGCCTGCTGGAAGAAAACTTCAAGCGGGAAGCGCCGGACTGGCCCCAGCTGACCGCTCTCTTTGCATTGTCCTTTGGAGCGGCCCTGCTGTTTTTGTCCATCAAGCTGAAAAAAGCCGTTTGGGCCGCCGCCGCGCTGATCCTGGCGGGGCCCCTGACCGCTCTGGGCCTGTATGCCCTGGGCTATGTGACCCACGCCGTATGGCTTTCCGCCGCGGTGCTGGCCCTGCTGATACTGGCCGTGGGGCGGCATTATGCGCTGGCCGCCCTGGAGCGCCAGCGCGTCACCCGCACCTTTGAGCGCTATGTAGCCCCCGAAATCGTGCAGGAAATTTTGAAGGAGGGCACCGACGGCTTGAAGCTGGGGGGGCAGCCTGAAGGAAATCGCGGTGCTGTTTGTGGATATCCGGGGCTTTACCACCATGTCCGAGCGGCTGGACCCGGAAAAGGTGGTGTTCATTTTGAACCAGTACCTGGCCATGACCAGCGCCTGCGTGGAGAAAAGCGGAGGGACCCTGGATAAATTCGTGGGCGACGCCACCATGGCATTCTGGGGCGCGCCCCTTCCCATGGGGGACCCCGTTTACGCCGCCGCCAAAACCGCCCTGGACATCGTGCGGGGATCAGAAGCGCTTTCCGCCAAGCTGAAAAATGAAATCGGCGAAGAACTGCGGGTGGGCGTGGGCGTTCATTTCGGCCCTGCCGTTGTGGGCAATATGGGCTCCGAGCGCCGCATGGATTACACCGCCATCGGCGACACCGTCAACACCGCCGCCCGATTGGAATCCAACGCCCCCGGCAGCACAGTGTACATCAGCCGCGCCGTGGCGGACGCCCTGGGGGACCGGGCCGCCGTTACTTCCCTGGGCGGCGCCATCCGCCTGAAGGGCAAGACGGAGGGCTTCGAGGTGCTTACGCTGGATGGGCTGAAAGAAAGCTGAATCCGTGTGCCGCATCATGTAATTGTTCAGCCGCTCACTTTATGAGCCCTTTAAGTTACGCAGTTAGTCCCGACTAAGGGGTACGCTGGGGGCTACG
>JAUNMW010000269.1 GCA_030537395.1 Clostridia bacterium
ATATTATATCACATTCTTTATCTTGTGTCCACTTCTAATTGGGTAATAGTATGAGAAAGTGGTCGTGCATGAGAAGGAAATCATTGACGGCGAAACCGTGATGCGGATCGACATCTACTACCGCTTTATCGGCAAGGTTGGCAGCGAGAACGGAGAAACCTTGAAAGCAACGAAATCGCGCCGGGCCAGCATTCCGCTGGCTCCCGGCGCGTGAACAGAACGTGTGGTGCGCAATAAACATTACGCCCCGGCGTAACCCCTTAGCTGAAACTAACTGCGTAACTTAAAGGGCTCTTTAAATCAATACTGCAATTGAAGAAAGCCCGGCAGTCAAAGGAAGTGTTTTGATTGCCGAGCTTTTTGATTTGCGGTTTTATTCCCGCAGCGGGATCACCTGGGGCCGGGAGCCGTATTCACGGGTGACCTGATAAAAGCCGATCAGGTTGCCGGGGCGGGACCGGCGGTAAACGTCCATAACGGCATGAGCGTCCCGAAGCGCGAATTGAACGGACAGACCGCAGCCCAGGGACACCTCCCGGGGCGTGGAAATAATATCGGATGGAATGCCCGCCCGCTTCAGCGCGCTGTCAAAGCGCATCACCTGCTGGCGGGAGCGGAATGCGGCAATGCCGAAAGTTTCCTGTTGGGTCATGGTTTTCCCCCCTTCCTCATATATTCTATGAGAAGCAGCTTGCCGCCGTGCGGCGGAAGGGGGAAGGGCATGATTTATCTGGACAACGCGGCCACCAGTTATCCCAAGCCGCCGGAAGTGACGCGTGCGGTATGCGGCGTCATGGAAAAAATCGGGGGCAATCCGGGCCGGGCGGGCCATACGGGCTCGCTGGCGGGCGGGCGCATTTTGGAGCGGTGCCGGGAACTGGCGGCGCAGTATGCGGGCATATCAGCGCCGGAGCGGGTGATTTTCTGCCTGAACTGCACGGACGCCCTGAACATGGCCATCCGGGGCACCCTGCATGCCGGGGATGAAGTACTGGTATCCCACGCGGAGCATAACGCCGTGCTGCGGCCCTTGATGGGCTATCACGACGCGGGAAAAATCACCCTTCGCATGCTGCCACCGGAGAAAAACGGCCTGCTGAGCCCGGAAGCCGTTCGCGCCGCCATCACGCCCCGAACGGCGCTTTTCGTGCTGTGCCATGCCAGCAATGTGACGGGCATGATTCAGCCTGCCCGGGAAATTGCCGGGGCCTGCCATGAGCAGGGAGTGCCCCTGCTGCTGGACGCCGCCCAGACAGCGGGCACGGAGGACATTGCTTCCATTCACGCGGATATGATCGCCATGCCGGGCCACAAGGGGCTGCTGGGCCCCATGGGCACTGGCTTGCTGTGCCTGGGGGACGGCATGCTGCCCCGGCCCCTGCGGGAAGGGGGCACCGGCTCCGCTTCCGAAAGCCTGCGGCAGCCGGATATGCTGCCGGACCGCCTGGAAAGCGGCACGGCCAATCTGCCCGGCATCGCGGGATTGGCTCAGGGAATCAAATTTGTGCTGCGCCATCGGGTGGCCATAGCGGAATATGAACAGGTCCTGCGCACCCGAATGCGGAACGGGCTTAAAAATATATCCGGCGTCGTGCTGTACGACGGGCCGGATCCGGTAAAGCATGTGGGCGTGGTGAGCTTCAATATTCGCGGCATGGACAGCGGCCAGGCGGCAGATGCGCTGAACAAGCAGAAAATCGCCGTTCGGGCTGGGCTGCACTGCGCGCCATCCATTCATGCCTGGCTGGGCACTTCCGGCGCCGTGCGGGCCAGCCTGGGCCCCTTCAACACCGAAAAGGAAATAGACGCGTTTTTGATGGCCGTGCAGCAGATCAGCCGAGAAGCATAACAGAGCTCTTTAATCCCTTCGTTCAAGAGTACGGATAACAGAGCACAGAGTACAGATTATATAGTGAAAAAGAAGCGATGCGATTGTTCCGACTATTCAATCTGTACTCTGCGCTCTGTACTCTGTTCTCTCTTTCGTCGCTTAAAGCGCTCTTTAACGCGCAATCCGCCATCAAATCATTTCTTCCGGATGGAACACCTGATCGAATTTTTCCGGGGTCAAAAAGCCCAGGGACACGCAGGCTTCCTTGAGGGAAATGTTTTCTTTGAAGGCCAGTTTCGCGGTTTTGGCGGCGTTTTCGTAGCCAATATGGGGGTTCAGCGCCGTGACCAGCATAAGGGAACGATGCAGGTTTTCCTTCATTTTTTCCCGGTTCACGGTGATGCCGGCGGCGCAGTTCTGACGGAAGGATTGGATGGATTCTGCCAGCAGCCGGACGGACTGCAGGAAATTATAAGCAATCACGGGCATGAATACGTTCAATTCAAAATTGCCCTGGGAAGCGGCAAAGCCGATGGCGGCGTCGTTGCCCATCACCTGCACGGCCACCATGGCGGCCTGTTCGCATTGGGTGGGATTCACCTTGCCGGGCATGATGGAGCTGCCGGGCTCGTTTTCCGGGATGTGGATTTCGCCCAGGCCGCACCGGGGCCCGGAGGCCAGCCAGCGCACATCGTTGGCAATTTTCAGCATATCGCAGGCCAAGGCCTTCACCGCGCCGTGAGCGAACACCAATTCATCCTTGGAGGTGAGGGCGTGGAACTTGTTGGGCTCCGTGATAAAAGGCTTGCCGGTGAGCAGGGCAATTTCCTGCGCCGCCCGTTCGGCGAAGCCTTTGGGCGCGTTCAGCCCGGTGCCCACCGCCGTGCCGCCCAGCGCCAGGCCATACAAGGGCTTTAAGGACAATTCAAGCATTTCAATATCCCGCTCCAGGGAGGACCGCCAGCCGCTCACTTCCTGGGCGAAAGAAATGGGCACCGCGTCCTGCAAATGGGTGCGGCCGCTTTTTACCGCGTCCCCGGTTTCGCTTTCCAGGGTGACAAAAGTATCGATCAGGCCCCGAACGGCTGGGATCAGCTGATCCGTAAGGGACAGTACCGCGGAAATATGCAGGGCGGTGGGGAAGGTGTCGTTGCTGGACTGGCTCATATTCACGTCGTCATTGGGATGGCATAGCTTTTTCCCGGCGATTTCGTTGGCCCGGTTGGCAATCACTTCATTGGCGTTCATGTTGCTCTGGGTACCGCTGCCCGTCTGCCATACCACCAGGGGAAAGTGCTCCGCCAGTTTGCCGGAAATCACTTCGTCCGCCGCATGAGAAATGACCGCCAGCTTTTCTTCTGTCATCTTTTCCGGCTTCAGGGCAAAATTGGCCCGGGCCGCCGCTTTTTTCAAAATGCCAAAGGCATGAATGATCTCCCAGGGCATGGTTTCAATGCCCACCCCAATGGGAAAGTTTTCATGGCTGCGCTGGGTCTGGGCCCCCCAGTATTTATCCGCAGGTACCTTTACCTCGCCCATGGAATCATGCTCGATCCGATAACTCTGCTCCATCCTGTTCAGCTCCTTTTTATCCATTCAATGATTCGGTGCAAGATTTATTGAGCGCTTTAAGGAACGAGGAAGAAAACAGCGTACAGCTTGAATCGCCGTTCCATTGGCTATATCCCTTGTATTTGCAAAATAATCTGTACGCTGATCTCTGTCATCTAAAACGTAGTGACTTAAAGGGCTCTATCATGCTATTTTGTTTCAGCTTTCAATTGCCGCCATTCTTCCCGCGAAATGGCATAAGCATAGTGGGCGATACCCTTGGGATCGGTAAATTCCTTCACCCGGTGCATGCCGATGGAGCGGGCGGTGGAATAGGAGGCAATGTTGGTGCGGTTCATGTAAGAGTACAGCGTATCATAAGCCGTATTTTGGAACGCCCAATCCCGCACGGCCCCGGCGGCTTCCTTGGCAAAGCCCTGCCGCCAATATTTTTTGTGAATATGGTAGCCGATTTCCGGCAGCGTTTCCCCGTCGATATTCTGTAGGGTGAGGCCGCAGTCGCCGATGAATTCGCCGGTATCCTTCCGTACGGCGGCCCACAGGCCAAAACCGTATTTGGCATAGTTGTCCAGGCTCCAGGTAAGCCAGCGCCGGGTCCCGTTTTCATTGTAAGGCTGGGGGTAATGCTTCATCGTTTCTGGATCGGATATGATTTCGTGCAGCGCGGCAAAATCGTCCATGGTGTATTCCCGCAGTAAAAGCCTTTCAGTTTCTATCATGCCGTCAGCTCCCAACATTTTCAGATACTCCAAGCATAACACAGGAAAACCGATAAATCAATGGCGCAATCTGCATATCGACAATGCAGATTGCGCCGCTTATCATCCATATGCAGTTAAAGAGCCCTTTAAGTTACGTAGTTAGTATCAACTAAGGGGTTACGCCGGGGT
>JAUNMW010000270.1 GCA_030537395.1 Clostridia bacterium
CCTCTGCTGGAATGTAGATGGTATCTTATTTTCCTATTTGCATCACGCATCTTAAAAAAATAATACAAAAAGAGAAGCCGGCCCCGCATTGCTTGCAGGGTCGGCACAGGATGGAGCGAAAGGGAATTATCTCCGTCCGATTTCGGTATCGTCGTTCGTGGTTTTGCTGTTGTCCTTGATGTAGTCGATGATTTCGTCCACATGGCCGAAGGCCAGGCCCACATAGCTGTCCGCCGCGCCGTAGTACACGGCGATTTTGCCGGATTCGGGATCGTGCAGGGTGGCGCAGGGGAAGGTCACATTGGGCACAAAGCCCCGTTCCTCAAACCATTCTTCGGGGGTGAGCAGATAATTCTGGCACCGGTACAGCACCCGGGAGGGCTCGTCGATATCCAGGATGGCCCCGCCGATGGAGTACACATAGCCGTTGCAGGTGTTGGTGACGCCGTGATAGAACAGCAGCCATCCTTCGCTGGTTTCAATGGGGGCCGCGCCGCCGCCGATTTTCAGGCCCTCCCACCAGTTGTTGCCTCGGCTCATCACGTGCCGGTGCTTGCCCCAGTACAGCATATCCGGGCTTTCGCTGATGAAAATATCCCCAAAGGGGGTATGGCCGCTGTCGGAGGGCCGGGACATCATCACGAAATTGCCGTTGATCTTCCGGGGGAACAGCACCGC
Source organism: Clostridia bacterium (assembly GCA_030537395.1). Classification (GTDB taxonomy): domain Bacteria; phylum Bacillota; class Clostridia; order Christensenellales; family Aristaeellaceae; genus RUG563. The sequence goes on from JAUNMW010000270.1 coordinate 679, forward strand.
GTTGCGGTTGAAGGGCAGGAAGGGATTTTCAATGCGCACGAAATGCTTGAAATCCTGGGTTTTGGCCACGCCGATGGCCGCGCCATAGAAATCCTGGCACCAGATGATATAATAGGTATCTTCCACCTTCACCAAGCGCGGATCATAGGCGTAGATGGGCATGAAGGATTCGCCCTTCTCGTCCACAAAGGGAATCTTGTTGGGCTCAAATTCCCAATGAATGGCATCCTTGCTCCAGCCCAGGTAAATATAGGGCACGCCGTTGGTCTGCTCGCCCCGGAACACGCCCACAAAGCGGTCCCCGTAGGGCATCACGGCGGAATTGAAAATGCGGGCCACGCCGGGCAGAGGGTTCCGGCCGATGATGGGGTTTTCCGTATAGCGCCACAGGGGGGAATTGATGTGTCCTTCGGGCTTTTCCTGCCAGGGAACGTTGGGCAGGGCCGGGGCGATCATTTTGTATTTGGTCATGGGGCATCCATCCTTTCAAAGTTTTCTTGATAGATTGCGTTTAATTGGCTGCGGGCAGCTTGTTGTATCCGCCGTAACGAACGATCACTTCCGCCAGTTCCGGGAAGGGGAAGGAGCAGTCCTTCCGGTTCAGCAGCCCGAACAGCTCGCCGTTGCCGGAGAAGGCGTTGTTGTCCCACCAAAGCACGGGCAGATTCCGGGCGCTGGCCATATTCACATAATAAGCAGTCCAATCCAGCCGAGCCTGCCGATTGCCGTTTTTCTCCATGGCCCCGAACTCCCCGATCACCACAGGAATGCCGTTCGCAATGTACTTATTGTACAGACTGTTCATGAAGTTTACAATGTCCATTTTCTGGTTCTGGGCGCCGAATTCGCTGGTGCCGGGCATCTGCAGGGCGAAGGCGTAGGGCGTATAGGCATGAACGGATACGATGATCTTGTTGTCCGCCGTGTCCGCGGGCAGGATGAAGCTGTCCCTTACGGCGTTTTCAGGCGACGCGTCGTAGCCGGGCACCATCAGATACCGGCTGGCGTTGGTGCCGCCGGTGGCGCGCACCGTGTCCACAAACAGCTGGTTCAGCTTGTTCAGGCAGTCCGCAGCGTCCTGGCATTCGGGGGCGTTGGCGTCAAACCACCATTCATAATTGCTGTTCATCAGCCTCGGCTCGTTCATGGATTCCAGGATCAGGTGTTCATCGTAATCCATGAAACGCTCCCCAATCTGCCGCCACACACATTCGATGTAATGGGCGGATTCCTCAAAATGTTTGGCGGAGGGCTCAAACTGGTCCTCGTCGTGGTGTGTGTTCAGGATCACATAGAAGCCCCGTTCCATGGCCCAGTCCACCACTTCCTGCACCCGGCTCATCCACCGCTCGCTGATTTCATGATCCGGGCCGGATACATGATCGTGCCACGATACGGGAATGCGAACGGCGGTAAAGCCCGCTTCCTTCAGCGCGTCAAACATTTTTTCGCTGGTTGCCACGCCGCACCAAACCGTTTCCAGCGTCATTTCATCGGCGTTTTTGTTCCAGCCCTGCTTGATGGCGTCAAAGGTATTGCCCAGGTTCCAGCCCACGCCCAGGTTTTTCAGAAATTCCATCGCTTCGTTATCCGGCACTTCCTTCTGCACAATGGTCATCTCCGGAATCGTAACGGTGCTCTCCGCCAGGGCTGTCCAGGAAAACAGCGAAAGCAGAATACAAAAAGCCATGAATATGCCAATGCCTTTCCTCATGTTGTTACCCCTTCCTTTGCAAGCGCTCATGCCATGAAGCGGGCCAGATCCGCCGTCAGCTTCTTTTCCTCCTCCGCGGCCGCGGCCTTGTCCGGCGCGGAAACGGAAATGTAGATTTTCAGCTTGGGCTCCGTGCCGGAGGGCCGCACCACCGCGGAGGCCCCGCCGGACAGCAGGAATTTCAGCACGTCGGATTTGGGCAGCCCGTCCAAGCCGGGAGCGTAATCCAGCAGCTTTTCGATTTTCCGGCCGCCGATCTCCTTCAAATCGCCCCGGAAGGACTGCATGATCTTTTGCATCTTGTCAAAGCCCGCCGCGCCCTCGAATTCATAGCTGTGCAGGGTATTCAGGCAGTAGCCGTATTCCGCGTACAGTTCGTTCAGCTTCTCAAGCAGGCTCTTGCCCTGCTGCTTGTACCATGCAAACATTTCGCAGATCAGGAAGGAAGCGTTTACCGCGTCCTTATCCCGCACATAGGTGCCGGACAGGTAGCCGTAGCTTTCCTCAAAACCAAAGATATAGCGTTCGGGATGCCCCTCGGCCTCCAGCCGTCCGATGGTTTCGCCGATGAACTTAAAGCCGGTGAGCACGTTGCGGGTCTCTACCCCGTAATGGGCGGCGATGCGCTCCGCCATATCGGTGGTCACGATGGTTTTCACCATCACGGGCTTTTCGGGCATGCAGCCCAAGGCCAGACGGCGGCTGCACACGTAGTCCAGCAGCAGCATGCCGGTTTCATTGCCGGTGAGCAGCTGATATTCGCCGTTTTCATCCCGCACGGCGATGCCGCAGCGGTCGCAGTCCGGGTCGGTGGCCATGAGCAGATCGGCGTTCAGCTTGGCAGCGTATTCCAGGCCCAGCTGCATGGCTTCCCGGATTTCGGGGTTGGGATAGGGGCAGGTGGGGAAATGGCCGTCCGGGTTCTCCTGCTCCTTTACCACGGTCACGTTGGTGAAGCCGCTTTCCCGCAGGGTGCGAAGCACGGGTTTCAGCCCCGTCCCGTTCAGGGGGGAGTACACAATGGCCACGTTCTTGTCCACCGTTTCATGGCCCAGCAGGGTCTGCTTTTTCACTTCCGCCACAAAATCAGTGTACACCTGATCGGGAATCCAGGAAATCACGCCGCTTTCCAATCCCGTTTCAAAATCCATGCGCCGGGGATCGGCAAAAATATCCAGTTTTTCAATTTCGCCCAGGATTTCCTCCGCCGCTTCCGTGGTGATCTGGCAGCCGTCCGCGCCGTACACCTTATAGCCGTTGTACTTGGCGGGGTTGTGGCTGGCGGTCACCATGATGCCCGCCGCGCAGTTCAGCGCCCGCACCGCGTAGGACAGGCAGGGGGTGGGCATCAATTGAGGATACACGAAGGCCTGAATGCCGTTGGCCGCGAACACGCCGGAGGCCACTTTGGCAAACTCGTCACTCAGGATGCGGGAATCATAGCTGACCGCAATGCGGCGCTTATCCGCTGGGAAATGCTTTACCACATAGTCGGAAAGGCCCTGGCTGGCCTTCGCCACGGTGTGCACGTTCATGCGGTTGGTGCCCGCGCCGATCACGCCCCGCAGTCCGCCGGTGCCGAAGGCCAGATCGCGATAGAACGCGTCCTCCTTCTGATCCCCGTTCATGGCCTTCAATTCTTCCTGCAGGGAAGCATCCGCTTCCTTTAACCAACGCTGATAGGCTTTTTCAATGTCAACCATGTAATAATGATCTCCTTTCAATTTTTCGTTTATTTTATCATTTCATATTTTTTCAGCCGGTATGGATAAAAGAACGCTTTGCGTTTGAATAAAGAGTGGAGAGTTAGGAGCGGAGAGTTGGGATATATATTGTTGATACATGTTTTCGATAGCTTAGCATTGAGAAACAAAATGCGACTATATAAATCTCAACT
>JAUNMW010000271.1:0-1237 GCA_030537395.1 Clostridia bacterium
CGGCATTTCGGGCAGTGCCATCCGGGAAATTTTCAAGCTGCTGGCCGTACCGGGCATGATTTCCTTCGCGGGAGGCAATCCTTCCGTGAATGCTTTGCCGGATGCGCAGTGTGCGGAATTGGCGAAGGAGCTACTGCTGGATAAGGGAAAGATTCTGCTGCAATACGGAGCCACGGAGGGCTACGCGCCGCTGCGGGAAAGTCTGGCGCCGTATTTGAAGGATCGGTTTTCCTTTGAATGCAAGGCGGATGAAATCCTTCCCGTCACCGGGTCCACCCAGGCCATGGATTTGCTTTGCAAAGCCCTGATCGATCCGGGCGACAAAGTGGTGGTGGAGAATCCCACCTTCCTGGGCAACATGCAGGCCATCCGGCTGTACCAGGCGGAACTGGTACCCGTAGACAGCGACGAGGACGGCATCAAGGTGGACGAGCTGGAGGAGGCGTTCAAAAAGGAACATCCCAAAATGCTCTACATTATCCCCACCTTCCAGAATCCCACGGGCCGCACGCTCAGCCTGGAGCGCCGCAAAAAGATCGCCGAACTGGCATCCCAGTACGGCGTGGTGGTGGCGGAGGACGACCCCTACCGGGATCTGCGCTACGCCGGGGAGCAGCTTCCCTCCATCAAGTCTTTCGATACGGAAGGCTGGGTGGCCTTCATGGGCAGCTTTTCCAAGGTGATTTCTCCCGGATTGCGGGTGGGCTTCCTGGCGGCGAACGCGGCGTTGCTGCGCAAGTGCGTGATCGGCAAGCAAAGCAGCGACGTGCATACCGCCAACCTGAACCAGGCCATTGTGGATGCGTACCTGCGCAGGGGCCTTCTCATGCCCCATGTGGAACGCATCTGCAAGAGTTACGCCGAGCAAATGAACACCATGCTGGGCCTGCTCGCAAAATGCGGGGGAGTGGCCCGATATACCCGGCCCAAGGGCGGCTTGTTCATCTTCGCGGAATTGAACGAGGGCATGAACGCCCTGGATCTGCTCATGAAGTGCGTGGATCAGGGCGTGGCTTATGTGCCCGGCACCCACTTCTATGCCAACGGCGGCCACGAAAACACCTTCCGGCTCAACTTCTCTATGTCCACCATCGAGCAGATTCAGAAGGGCATGGGGATGCTGAATGAGGTGTTCACATCAAATCTTTAACCGCTTTATTCTTTGGAGCAATGATAAAAGAATGGGAAGATCAACTTCCTTTCCAAATTCGGCTTTCTTGGAAGGGGGTGCGGGGGA
>JAUNMW010000271.1:1247-4284 GCA_030537395.1 Clostridia bacterium
TTTTTTGTTGTTTGGTGGTGGGTGGTCTCCCACATATCAGCCGACACCCACCCCCCCCCCCCCCCCCCCGCGAATAATAAGGAGGATAAAACAAATGCAAAACGTTCTTGATACCCTGCGGGAGCGCGGATTCCTGGCCCAGATCACCTTCGAGGATGAATTATACAAGCAATTGGAAAAGGAACCCACCACCTTCTACGTGGGCTTTGACCCCACCGCCACCTCCCTGCATTTCGGCCACTTCATCCCCATCATCGCCATGGCCCATATGCAGCGGGCGGGCCACGTCCCAATCGCGCTGGTGGGCGGCGGAACGGCCATGATCGGCGATCCCTCCGGCAAAACCGACATGCGCAAAATGATGACCGTGGAAACCATCGACTACAACGTGTCCTGCATCAAAAAGCAGATGGAGCGGTTCATCGAATTCGGCGAGGGCAAGGCTCACATCGTCAATAACGCCGATTGGCTGCGCACCCTGGGCTACATGGATTTCCTGCGGGACGTGGGGGCCATGTTCTCCGTGAACCGCATGCTCACCGCCGAATGCTACAAGCAGCGTTTGGAGCGGGGCCTCACCTTCCTGGAATTCAACTACATGCTCATGCAAAGCTACGATTTCCTGCAGCTGTTTAAGAATTACGGCTGCCGGCTGCAGATGGGCGGCGACGACCAGTGGAGCAACATGCTGGCCGGGGCCGACCTGATTCGCCGCAAGGAACACGAAGCCGCCTTCGCCTGCACCTTCAAGCTGCTCATGAACCATGAGGGCAAGAAGATGGGCAAAACGGAAAAAGGCGCCCTGTGGCTGGACGCTAACCTGTGCACGCCCTACGATTTCTACCAGTACTGGCGGAACGTGGACGATTCCGATGTGGAAAAGTGCTTAAGCCTGCTTACCTTCCTGCCCATGGACGAGGTGAAGCGCCTGTCCGCCCTGGAGGGCAGCGCCATCAACGAAGCCAAGAAAGTATTGGCCTTTGAATGCACCAAGCTGGTACACGGCGAAGAGGAAGCCCAGAAGGCCCAGTTGGCCGCTGCGGCCCTGTTCGGCGGCGGTGCGGCGGCGGATGTGCCCACCTTTGAATGGACCCAGGCCCAGATGGCGGAGGATAACCGCCTGACCACCCTGCTGAACCTGTGCGGATTGTGCACCAGCAAGGGCGACGCCCGCAAGCAGGTGCAGCAGAACGCCGTTTCCCTCAACGACAGCAAGGTGACCGACGTGGATATGGTCATCACCGCCGACATGATCCCCACCGATGGCATCCTGCTTCGCAAGGGCAAGAAAAACTACTGCCGCGTGGTGCTGAAGTAAATAAATATATTTTTCTGGGGGAAACCTGCTTTTGTGCCAAAAGCGGGTTTCCCCCAGACCCCTTTCCCGAAAACCACTTTTTTATTTTTAGTATCTGTTCAGTCCTGAGCAGTTGAAGAACACTTTAAGCAACGAAGGGAAGAACAGAGTACAGGGCGCAGAGTTCAGATTTATTTGGTCTGTACGATGGAGACTGCGCTTCTGTGTAGCCACTATATCATCTGTACTCTGAACTCTTTTATAGACTGAAAATGTTCTTTCCTCCTTGGTGGCGACTGAACAGTTACATAATATCATAATGTAAGGTCAAGGATACCATCCGATATGGTTTTCTCGGAAAGGGGTGCGGGGGAAACCGCTCTTTGGCCTCCAAAGAGTGGTTTCCCCTGCTAAAAATGAGTAATGCCGGGCGACTATAAAACTTTAAAGCAATCCGCACAGGACGAATTTATTGTCAACAGAAGCCGCTTCATCGGCTATGCGTCCCCCTGCCAGACGGAGGAGGAAGCGCTGGCCTTTTTGAAGTCCATCCGGGAAAAGCACAAGGACGCCACCCACAATTGCTATGCCTACGTGATCGGGGAAAACGCGGGCATCATGCGTTATTCCGATGATGGGGAGCCCGGGGGTACGGCGGGACTGCCCATGATGGAGGTCATCAAGGCCCGGGGCGTGGTGAACTGCTGCGTGGTAGTCACCCGCTATTTCGGCGGGGTGCTGCTGGGGGCCGGGGGCCTGGTGCGAGCCTATTCCCATGGCTGCGTGATCGCCCTGAACGCGGCCCAGGTGGTGAAAATGCAGCTTTCCCAAAAGCTGCTGCTGGACGTGGCTTATCCCTTGTGGGATAAGGTGAATTACGCCCTGAAAAGCCTTCCGGTGATGATCGAGGATACCTCCTTTGGCGCGTCCGTGGAGGCCACGCTGCTTGTGCGGGTAAAGGATATAGAGGAAGTGACCCAAAAGCTCACGGCGCTGACCAACGCCCAGGCCGAATGGCTGGAGTTGGAGGAGCTGCATTACCCCTGGCCAGAGGAGGACACGGTGGGGAATTGACGAAGGATTCTTCATGCGTGAAATGAAAACGGAAACCGCTCCTTGATGATCAATCAAAGAGCGGTTTCCGTCTATTAGTCGGGCAGGCGGACGGTGACGCCGGCGGTGAAATCCTCCGGGGCCAGGCAGGGGTTCACCCGCAGCAGGGCCGCAATGGGCACATTGTACTGCACGGCGATGGATTCCAGGGTGTCGTTGTCGCCCAGCACCACGCTGGCGGGCAAAGGGCAGGCGATGTTGTCATCCGGGATGCACACGATGTCGCCACCGGCGAGGGCTTCGATGTTTTTATCGGTGTTGGCGGCTTTCAGGGTGTGATAGCTCAGGTTGTAGCGCAATTGCAGGTCGCTGGCCGTTTGCCCGTCCTGGATCACCGCCCGGCGGTTGGCGGGGCATACGAAGCCGGTGTTTTCGTTTGTATCGCCATTGGTGTCATTGCCGCCGTCTGTATTGCCGGTATTGCTGTGATCGCTGCCGGGATTTCCGTCAATGGGACAGCTTTCCCCAGTGTTGGGCTTTTCCTCTGCGGGCGTGTCGGCGGTGCGGCAGTAGGGGATGCACAGCACGTCGCCCACCGTCAGGCGGGCCGGCGGAATATCCGGGTTGGCCTCCAGCAGATCCCGCAGCTGCACGCCGGTGCGCTGGGCGATCAAGTAAAAGCTGTCT
>JAUNMW010000272.1 GCA_030537395.1 Clostridia bacterium
ATATTATATCACATTCTTTATCTTGTGTCCACTTCTAATTGGGTAATAGTATAAGTTGACATTTATCACATGCTGGTATATAATTTAATGAAAAGATGAACGTCCCCAGAGAAAATTCCCCGGCAAAGCAGACGAGGCTTGTCATCTGCTTTTGAATCTAAGGCTCCGCGGCGCGGCAGTTTCGAGGCAACGCCAGCGTGACGGCACGGAAATATGGAGGATGATAAAGACATGAGCGATCATACCATGATTGCCTCCAAGCATAGGAAGAAAGGCTTCATGCATTGGATCCGACAGCGGCGCATCAACAAAAATTGGCAGTTTTACGTGATGCTGATCCTGCCGCTGGCCTGGTATTTCATCTTCTGCTATATGCCCATGCCCGGCGTGATCCTGGGTTTCAAGAAGTACATGTCGCTGAAGGGCATATATGGCAGCCCCTGGGCCAATCCCTGGTTCAAATGGTTCCAGAAATACTATCAATCCCCGTATTTTTCCAGAACCATCGGCAACACCTTCATCCTCAGCTTTTCTTCCCTGCTGCTGGGTTTCCCCCTGCCCATCCTGCTGGCGCTTTTACTCAATGAAGTGCGCAGCAAGGGTTACCAAAAGTTCGTCCAGAACGTTACCTACATCCCCCACTTTTTGTCAACCGTGGTGCTGGTGGGCATGCTCACCTGCTTTACCAACCGCTACTATGGCATCGTGAACAAGTTCATCGAAGCCTTGGGCGGAACGGCGAATAACTGGATGCAGGAGCCATCGCTGTTCCGGCCGCTGTATGTAGGTTCCGGCATCTGGCAGAATATGGGCTGGGATTCCATCATCTATATCGCCGCCCTGGCCGGGGTGGACCCCCAATTGCATGAAAGCGCTTACATCGACGGCGCCAACCGCTACCAGTGCATGTGGTACATCAACCTTCCCTGCATCATGCCCACGGTGGTGATCATGCTGATCCTGAATTCCGGCTATATCCTGTCCGTCGGCTTTGAAAAGGTGTATCTGATGCAGAACAACCTGAACATGGCCGTGTCCGACGTTATTTCCACCTATGTGTACCGCATCTCCCTGCTGTCCTCCAACCAATTTGAGCTTTCCACCGCCATCGGCCTGTTCAATTCCGTTGTCAACTGCGCCATGCTGGTGCTGGTGAACGCCATTGCGCGGCGGGTCAGCGATGTGCAGCTGTGGTAAGAAAGGAGGAGAAGCGCATGTCTGTTGAAGCAAAAGATATGGCCAAGCGCAGGCGCCATTCCCGGCAGTCCAAGAGCGACATCATTTTTGAAACGGTTGTGGTCATTCTTCTGGGGCTGCTCACGCTGACGATCCTCTATCCGCTGTATTTCGTTGTCATCGCCTCCTTCTCCGACGCTAAAGCCGTTATTGGCGGCAGGGTCATTTTCCTGCCCACTGACGTGACGCTGGAGAACTACGGGGAGTGCTTTAAAAACGGCGATTTGATGCTGGGCTACAAAAATTCCTTCCTGCTGCTGATCATCGGCACGGCGGTCTATCTGTTTTTGACCATTTTGTGTGCTTATCCCCTGTCCCGCCGCGATCTGTGGGGGCGCAACGGTATCATGATGTACTGCACCATCCCCATGTTCTTCAGCGGCGGCCTGATCCCCACTTACCTGCTGGTGACCAAAACCCTGGGCCTGGGCAACAGCTGGTGGGCCGTGATCATGGTGGGCGGCGTGAGCACATATAATATGATCATCATGCGAACGTTCTTCATGTCCTCCATTCCTTTTGAACTGCAGGAGGCCGCGGAGATAGACGGATGCTCGCCGCTGCGCACGCTGATTTCCATCATCCTGCCACTTTCGATTCCCGTCATCTGCGTCATCGGCCTGTATTACGGCGTGGGCATCTGGAACAGCTACTTTACCGCCTTGATTTATCTGAACGATAAAAACAAGTGGCCCCTGCAGCTGTTCCTGCGCCAGATCCTGGTCAACGCCGATCTGTCCGCCGTGGACGGCGGCGACTCCTCCGATATGGCCCGCCGCGCCATGCGCGCCGAAACCATCAAGTACGCCATCTGCGTGCTCGCCTCCATTCCCATGCTGGTGGTTTATCCCTTCATTCAGCGCTACTTTGTCAAGGGCGTCATGATCGGGTCGGTGAAGGGATAAGTTGGTCTGTGCTCTCCAAGAGTGACTTATGCTGTCATGTCAAACAGTATCTAAGCCCGGCAAGGGCTTAAAATAAGAAGGAGGTAACCCCATGAAAAAGACTCTCGTTGCGCTGTTGTTGGCATTCGTGATGCTGATGACTTGCATCCCGGCTTTTGCCGCGGAAGGCCCCGAACTGGATATGTCCCAGTTCCCGCTCACGGATGAAAAGATCACCGTGACCGCCATGCACATGTACACCGACGTTATGCCCGCCGACTGGTCCACCGTTTGGTTCTGGCAGCAGCTGGAAGAACTGACCAACGTGCATATCGATTTCATCCCCGTTCCCCAGTCTGACCGCGCCACCAAGCTGAACCTGCTGTTTGGCTCGCCGGACACCATGCCTGACATCCTGTTCAAAATGAACGTCAGCTCCACTCAGGCTTCCCAGTACGGCGGCGAAGGCATCCTGGTGGACCTGAGCCAGTATAAGGACATCATGCCCAACTTCAACTACTGGCTGGATGCGTATCCCACCGCCCGCAACGCCGTCACCCAGGCGGACGGCAACATCTATGGCTGCCCCTACATCCTGACCGGTTATGCCATCCGTATGGGCGACCGCTTCTTCTTCAACCGCGAAGTGCTGGACTATGCCGGCCTTGAAAATCCCCCTGCCACCCTGCAGGAATTCCATGACTACCTGACCAAGATCAAGGATTGGGACTATGACCAGGATCCCTCCACCGTGACCCTGCCCCTGACCATGTCTGAATGGGAAGAACTGGAATACATCCTCACCGGTTCCTTCGGCGTGATGAACCGCGGCTCCTCCAACTACTGGGCTGACCAGAACGCGGACGGCACCGCCCGTTTCTGGCACACCGCCGATGGCTACAAAGAACTGCTCCGCTACTATGCTCAGCTGTTCCAGGAAGGCCTGATCGACCCCGACACCTTCGCCAAGAACACTTCTGACTTCGCCGGCGAAATTGAAAAGTGCCAGAGCGGCAAGGCCCTGACCTACATCTTCGTAAATAACAGCCCCGTTTCCGGCTCCAAGTATGAAGCTCTGACCGTGCCCATGACCGAACCCCTGGAAGGCTTCAACGGCGAAAAGGCCTGGAACGCGTTCTCCATGCCCGCCTCCACCGGCTCCAACTTCTGCATCACCTACAAGTGCCCCGAAGAATACCGCGAAATCATGGCCAAGTGGGCTGACTACTTCTACTCCCTGCAGGGCATCGTGGCCTACTTCATGGGCGAAGAAAACGTGACCTACACCTATGACGCTGCCACCGATACCTACGCCCTGACCGATATGATCCTCAACGACCCCGAAGGCCGCAACTTTGAAGCTGTGCAGTCTGCCTGGTGCACCTGGGCCGGCGGCGCCAACCCCTCCTGCGCCACCAACGAACTGTTCAAGGGCGGCGAAACCTGGCCGGTATCTCTTGAATCTGCTGCGGGCCTGATCAACTACACTCCCGACAAGCAGGAAGGCGGCACCGTGTGGGCTCCCTTCATCTTCGATTCCGAAGTGGCCAGCGACGTTTCTGCCATGACCACCGATTTTGACACCTACCTGGGTGAATGGGCCTCCAACTTCATCACCGGCAAGAAGGATATCGACGCCGATTGGGATGAATATGTGAATGGCTTCAACGCTCTGGGCGTGGAAGATTACCTGAGCCTGATCAACGAAAAGATCCAGACCCTGGGCCTGTAATCCTTCAAGCAAACAAGCAAAAAACCTAAAATCATTGGGCGGTCTTCGGACCGCCCTTTCTTTTGCGCTGCTTTATGAATCGAAGCAGATTGCTTCATGCAAATTGGGATTTGGCGGAAAAGGGGGACGTTTACTTTCTTCTGAGAAGAAAGTAACAAAGAAGCATTTCGCGAAACTGCACGGTAGATAAAAACCAGCCGCTTCCGCGTGATGCGCTGGGGACGGAATATAGCAAGCTTTCGGGCACAATGAAAATAGGCAAAATTGGGCTGGGGAAAGGCCGCCTGTAACAACTTGATTGATTCCAGGCAGCCAATGGCTGCTTGGAATGATGCAGCGTTCGTTAAGGCGGCTTTTCCCCAGCCCAATTTCGCCTATTTTCACCGGATGCAAAGCATCCGGCTTGGCGGCTTTCAGCCGCC
>JAUNMW010000273.1 GCA_030537395.1 Clostridia bacterium
CTGGCCTGATTTTCTCTATTTTCATTGTGCCCGAAAGCTTGCTATATTTCATCCCCAGCGCAGCACGCGGAACTTCTTGGGCTATACCTACCAACTATCTTCGCGAGGAGTGGGTCCAGGGCGGTCACCGCCCTGGCGCAGAGTTTGAGGCCGCGCAGGCCTCAACGTTCCCCTTGCTGGGCTTTAGCTTGTATTTTGTCCTTGAGAACAATACTGTTAAGACTATAAAACGCGAACAGTGCTATTCCTGTGTTTGTGCGGCGTGAACCAATTCTTCCAGGGCTTCGTAGGAAACGGAACCCACCCGGTTATAGGTGACTTCCCCCCGGGGGCTGAGCACCAGAGTTTGGGGCAGCATGGTGGAGCCGCCCAGGGAAGAAATGATTTGGCTGTTTTCATCCACGGCAAAGGCGATATGATAATCAAAGTCCTTTAGATAAGCCAGGGGATCGTCGGTAACCAGATCGGAATGAATGGCCAGCACCTTCACTTCATCCGGATAGGCCTGCTGGAGGCGGTCAAAGTGGGGCAGTTCCTTTACGCAGGGTGTGCACCAGGTGGCCCATAGATTCAGAACCACCACCTTGCCCCGATATTGGCTCAGGGTAAATGTCTGCCCATTGGTTTGGATCATGCTAAAGTCCGCCAACTGCTCGCCGGGCTGATGGCCCAGAGGCGCGTCGCTGGAGAATTGGGAAGATGAATCCAGGACTTTGGCCGAATCCGCTCCGGCGGGAGACGGGGCCGCGGGAAGATTATAAAACACCAGCGCGCTGATGAGCACCAACAGCGCGGCGCTCCAAACGAGCGCGCTTTTTTTCTTGGTCATGGCGCGTCCCTCCTGACAGCGGGAAGCTCCGGCCCCTTCAGCACGATTTTGCCCGCCTTGATACGGATGGCTTTTTCGGGGCAGGCGTTCATGCAAAGGCCGCAATGGATGCACTCATGATCGCCCACCCGGCGCACGTCCATAGGGCATGCCCGCAGGCAGGTGCCGCAGCCGCTGCATCGACTTTCTTCCACCCGCACCCCCAGCAGCGCAATGCGGGCAAACAAGCCATATATGGCTCCCAGGGGGCAGAGGAAGCGGCAGAAGGCCCGGTAAATGAACGCGCAGGCGGTCAGCGTGATGGTGAGAATCAGGAATTTTTGGGTAAAGAGGGAACCCAGCATGCTGAATTTATCGGTATTGACCGGATGGGCAAGCAGGCCCACGGCCCCCTCCAGGGTGCCGGCGGGGCAAATGTACTTGCAGAAGGCCGGCAGGGGCAGCTTTTGCAGGCTGTAATAAAAGGGAATAATGATAACGAATACGGCCAAAATGACATACTTCAGCCAGGACAGGGCCCGGGTGAACCGGCTTTTTTTGATTTTGGGAGTGGGCACTTTATGCAAAAGCTCCTGGATCAGCCCCACGGGACAAAGCCAGCCGCAGACGACCCTGCCCAGGGTGAGCCCAAAGAGCAGCAGCAGTCCCACCACATAAAAGGCGGGCCGGTTGGCGGAGGCGGCGATGGCATTTTGCAGCGCGCCAAGCGGGCAGGCGCCCACCGCGCCGGGGCAGGAATAGCAGTTCAGCCCAGGCACGCACACGGCCTTCGTGGGTCCCGTATAGATTTTTCCTTCCGTAAATCCCCGCAAATGGGCGTTTTGCAGCAGCGCCGCGTACAATTGCACCAGGCGGCGGGTGGTGGGGCGGCGGGCCTGCCACCAAGCTTTGATGTTAGCCAAGGCCGATACACTCCGTACAAATATTGATGGCTTTTACCAGCACGTCATGAAGGCCGCCGTTGAGCACCCCCAGCACGATGAAAAGAACCGCGGCGGCGTACAGTGCGCCCCGCAGCACGGCGGTTTTCGAGGCTTCCCGGATCGGCTGCATGGGCAGCCATTGGATGGGGATCCGGCCCGGGGCGGGTCGTTTTTTGCCTTGCTTTTCATTATATGCCCCGGCTATGATCACCGCGATCAGCCACAGAGCCAGTGCCGGGCACACCCACAGCAATTGCCGTGCCACCGCTTCCCTGGTGAAAATGGGCGCGAAGGCCGAGCCGGTTTCCGCGCGGTTTTGCAGACCGGAAGCATACAGCGTCAGCACGCATGCGCACAGCGCCGCGCATACCAGCGCCGTCAGCACACCCACAGCGACGGAAAGAAGTTTTTCTCTTTTCATGGGTCCTCCGAAAGAAAGAACGGCGGCTCAAAGAGCCGCTTGCTCAAAACGGATCATTGCTTGGGCACGGTGATCATAAAGGCGCCGCCCTCCTGGGGCAGGGTGAATTCCAGGCTGGTATCGAATTCATATCCTTCGGGCACCTTGATCACCTGGACATGGTATTCGTAAGCGGGGCCCTGGAATACGGCCAGGCCGCTTTTGTTGGATACCGCGGGAACGCAGGTGGTATCCGTGCAGAAATTGATGATGCAGCCCGACACCGGCTCGTCGTTTTGATCGTAGAAGTAGATGGCCCAGATGGGGCCGCCTTCCAATTCTTTGCTGTCCAGGAGCCGGGTTTCGGTGTAATCGTCGCTGAGCAGAATATCAAAGGCATTGGAAAAGAAGCTGACCGAAGGCTGGGCCCCCACCTCGATGAGCGTAACATTTCCGAACCGATCCACCAGCAGGGTGGTGGGAATGCCGGATTTGGCAAAAATCCTGCCCAGGCCGACCTTCGAGTCGCTGGCCACAGGGAAGGTCATGCCATGGGCTTCGGCGTACCGGGCCAGCTTTTCCTGAGTATCGGCGGTTTCTACCGACAGCGCGATGATTTCCACCTGATCCCTGTACTGCTCGTACGCTTCCTCCATGAAGGGAAATTCCATTTCGCAGGGCGGGCACCAGGTGGCCCACAGGTTCACCAGCACCGCCTTTTTGGTTTTCAGCGCTTCGGACAAGGTAAAGGTGTCGCCGGCGATGGTGGTCACGGTGAAATCGGGCAGGGGATTGCCCAGATAGGATTCGGGGGTTCCCTCCGCCGCGGCCGCGGAAAGAGTCAGGCATAGAAGCAGCGCCGCAAAGGCGAAAATCTTCAGCTTGTTCATCGCTTATTCTCCTTGCATCAAATTGATATGTTTCCTGAAAAATTATACAATTTCCCCAAGGAAAAGTCAAAGGAAAAAACAGGAGCAGAACAGAATGGTCGAAGGCTTTAATGGCGAGTTTTTGTTAAAAAAGGGGAGAGCGCACCGCGTTCGATGCCCCCTCCCAAGGCTTTCAGAAGCGCCCGGATTTGGGCCGGTATATACCGGGCCGATGCGATGCGCTCCCCGCCTCACAGACAGGATGCCCTGAAAGACGAAAGAATACGCTGGGAAATAAAGGAAATCAAGAAAACGGGTTTGCTGAATAGGCAGGAAGTTTATATAGTTGAGCGCCGCGCGCCGCGATCATTGCCGTTACGAAGCGCACAAGCTTGAAATGATCTCCTGTCTGTTTTAAGAAGGTCAATTTGCAGATGAGCAAAAACGGCGCGAAGATACAGGCGCAAAACGGGGCTTGACGCCCTGCAAATTTTGCGGTATCTTGGAGCAAATGGCCGAAGGGAGACGAAACAATGCTGTTTATTGGAATCTGCGGCGCCAGCGGCTCGGGCAAAACCACCTTGGCGGATGAATTGGTGCGGGATATGGGCGTGGACAGCGTGGTGATCAATCAGGACGCTTATTATTTCGATCATCCGGATCTGTCGTTCGAGGAAAGAACGCATCTGAATTACGATGAGCCCGGTATTTTTGATCATGATTTGCTGTATCAGGATGTTTGCACTCTGCTGGAGGGGAAGCCCATCGTTCGCAAGGCTTATGATTTTTCCCAGCATCGCCGCTGCGACACCAACGAACTGGTATATCCCGCCACGGTGCTGATCGTGGAGGGCATCCACAGCTTTTATGATCCCCGGCTGCTGGATAAAATGTTCCTGAAGCTGTATGTGAACGTGGAGCCGGATATCTGCCTCCTGCGCCGCATCCGCCGCGATATCAAGGACCGGGGCCGACAGATCGACAACATTGCCGAGCAGTACCTGTCCACCGTGAAGCCCATGTATGACCGCTACATCCGCAACTATATCCACGAGGCGGACGTGGTGGTGATGAAGGGCGGAAAGAATACCCGCATCGTGCCGATCCTGGCAGGCTATCTGCAAAGCACCCTGCGGGGAGACTGACGCGCGGAAGCGTGATATTCCATGCAGGGAAACTGGGATTTGGTTAATATAGTTAATTGTTGAGAGTTAAGAGTTGTGATAATATAGTCATTCGGT
>JAUNMW010000274.1 GCA_030537395.1 Clostridia bacterium
ACCCCGGCGTATCCTCTTTTTTGTCTTGTTTCACTCTTTAGAGCACGCATCTTAATCTTTTACAACTCCCAATTCTCTGTCAAAACCATTTTATCCGAATGCCCTCGAAAGAGAGCGTTGCTTTTCTTTTGCGCCAATGCTATAATTGAATAGAAATACAAAAGCATGCAGGAGGGATTCGCTTATGAACGACGCCGGATGGAAACTGGAATTTGCCAGCCGCTTCCGCCGCCGCGCGGATGAACTGAAAGCGCTTTATTATGAATTGTACCATCATAACCTGTGCGGCTGGGACACGTTCGCGTCCATGCTGTACAGGGTTTGGGAGGAAAGGCCGGAAGCTCTGAAGGAACTGGACCGGACCCGGGAAAAGGCCCCTAACTGGTACAAAAAACGGGACCTGACGGGCATGCAGCTGGATGTGAAGGCTTTTGCGGGCACGCTGAAGGGCGTGCAGAAAAAGCTGGATTACATCGCCGAATGCGGAGTGAATTATCTGCATTTCGCACGGCTGCTGGCGGGAAAAGAGGAGCGCGGGGTGTACGGCGTCAGCGATTTCCGCAGGGTGCAGCCCGAGCTGGGCACGATGAACGATCTGGCGGTATTGGCGGCCAAATGCCATGAACGGAGCATTCTGGTGGGGCTGGATTTCGTGCTGAACCATACCGGGGACTCGCATGAATGGGCCCGGCGGGCCAAAGCGGGGGAGAGGGAATACCAGAACCGGTATTTCCTTTACGATACCTGGGATCTTCCCAACGCCTATGAGCAAACCATGCCGCAGGAGCTTCCCGTTGCCGCGCCGGGGAATTTTTCCTGGTGCGAGGAAGCGCAAAAAGCGGTGATGACCACCTTCTATCCGGATCAGTGGGATTTGAACTACGCCCACTATGCCGTGTTCAATGAGATGGCGGAAAATCTGCTGTTCCTTTTCAATCAGGGGGCGGATATGATCCGGCTGGAGGCGGCGCCTTTCCTGTGGAAGGCGCTGGGCACCAATTGCCGGAATCTGCGGCAGACGCACGCGATCGTGCGGATGCTGCGCATGGCGTGCGATATCGTTTGCCCCGGCGCCGTGCTGCTGGGGGATACGGAGATGGACCCCCGGGACGCGGCAGCCTATTTCGGCACGATGGAAAAACCCGAATGCCATATGCTGTACAATGGACGCGCCATGAGCGCTCTTTGGAACACGATGGCCACCCATGATGTGCGGCTGCTGCATTATCAGCTGGAGCAAACCCTGGCCCTGCCCCGGGATCACAGCTTCCTGCATTCTCTGCGCTGCCGGGACGGGATCGATTGGAACCTGGATTTTGGGTATCTGGCGCAGTTGGGACAGCAGGAAGCGGCTCATAAAAAATATTTGAACGATTACTTCACCGGAAAGTGGCTGGGAAGCACCGCCCGGGGAGAAACGGACAATGAAAATGGCTGCCTGTGCGGTACCGCCGCTTCGCTGTGCGGCCTGGAGGCCGCCGAAGAAAAGGACGATTCGGAAGCTTTGAATCAGGCGATCCGGAAGCATTTGATGCTGCATGCCCTGATTTTCACCCTGAATGGATTGCCGGTGCTTTGCGGCGGGGATGAAATCGCGCAGATGAACGATCATGCTTATCGGGATGATCCTGAAAAAAGGGAAGATGCGCGGTGCCTGCACCGGGGCGATCTGGACTGGAAGCGGGCGGCCCAGCGCAAAAGGAAAACCACCGTGCCGGGCCGGGTGTTCAGCGGTATCAAGGCCCTGGAAACCCTGCGGCGGGATAACCCCGTGTTTGACGACGGCGCGGAGATCCGGATGATGAACGCGGGCAGCAACCATATCCTGTGCATCGGCCGCTCCGTGCGGGGAGAAAAGCTGCTGGCGCTATTCAATTTTTCCGATGACGATCAAACCGCCTGGCTGAATGATCCCACCATGTATGTGGATATGCTGTCCGGCGAGTTTGGCTCCGCCAACGCGGTCACCGTGCCAGGCGGCGGGTTTAAATGGCTGCTGCAGAAATGACGCTTGGATGGACGCGCATGTAAAGAGCGCTTTAAGTCTGTAAGAGAGTACAGATTATTTAGTGATCAGAGAGGAACGCAACTCATTGTCCAGACGATATAAATCTGCACGCTGCACGCTGTACTCTGTTCTCTCCTTCGTTCCTTTAAGCGCTCAATCAGTTAATGGTGGATCAGACACAAAATCATATTGAAACGGGGAATGCTGTTCTTTGTTATGCAAAGAGCGGTATTCCCCGTTTTGTATAGATTTTTACTGCAAAGCGCTTTCCCGTTCCACTGGCGCGGGGGCCAGGGGCAGATCGCGGATGCAGGAAAGGCGGCTGATGGAAACTTCGTAGGCCATGCGGTTCATCACGGTGCCGTCGGGCATTTGCTTTTGATACTCCCGGCTTTGGAAGCGGCCCTGCACCTCCAGTTTTTCGCCTACGCTGAGATTGGAAGCGTATCTGGCGGTACGGCCCCAGGCAATGCAGGGGATATAGTCGCTTTTGCCGAAGGCCCGGTTCACAGCCAGCATCAAATCGGCAATTTCCCGGCCGAAGGGCGTGGTGCGGAAAGCGGGCGGCTTGCAGATGGCCCCCACCAAATGGATGGTATTGGGGTTCTCGTCGTCATCCGGCGGAAGCAGCCGCTGGGCGAAGGCGGTGAGCAGCAGCCTGCCGCTTCCGCCCAGCACTTTGTTGTAGGAGCGCAGCTGCCCCTGAACGGCGATGCGCACGCCGGGGGCCACCTGGCTGTTCATGAGCCGTTCGCTCACCGTGACCGGCAGCAGGTCCTGGGCCCCGGACAGCCGGGGCACCTTCAGATCCAGGCGGTAAAAATGCTCGCCGAATACCTCATGATCCAGCACAGGCGCGCTTTCGATCACGCCGCAAAGCGTCAGCTGATTGTTTTCCGTATCCATGTTTTACACCTCCGGTATTGTTGCGGGCGCGGGATGCTGTATGCCCTGCGCGTCAATGGTGGTTTCCCCGGGCAGCAGGATTTGAGAAACGGGCACCACGGTGAAGCCCTGCTCCCGATAGCTTTTGAGAATGGTGGGCAGCGCATCCAGGATATATTTGGAATCGTTGTGAAACAGGATAATATCGCCGCTTTTCACGTTCCTGGTGGCCCGGTCGATCAGCGGCTGGACCCCCTTGTTTTTCCAGTCCAGAGAATCCACGCTCCATTGGACCACTTCATAGCCCGCCTGGCGGGCGGTGAGCACCACGTCGTTATTGTAATCCCCGTACGGGGGACGGAAGAGCGTTGGCCGAACGCCGCAAATCTTTTCCGCGTGATCCGCCATGACGTTCAGCTCCTGAAGGATTTTTTCGCGGCTCAGCGTGCTCATTTTGGGATGTGTGGCGGAATGATTGCCGATATCATGGCCCCGGGCGGCAATTTCCTTGACCAGCTCGGGAAAGCGCTCCGTCCAGATATCTACTATAAAGAACGTGGTTTTGACTCCAAATTCATCCAGGATATCCAAAATTTTTTCTGTTTTATCCCCGCCCCAGGCCGCGTCAAAGCTGATGGCGATTTTGCTGTCGCTGCGGTCCACGGCGTATACGGGCAGTTCCCTTTTCCGGGCCACCACTTCCGCCGTGTCCGCGTCAGATACATAGACCGCGCTGACCAGACACAGCAGCATGGCCGCTCCCAGGGCCCAGGCATGACGCCGTTTTTTCTCTTTCGCCTTTTGTATCTCCCGGGTGCGCTCCACCCTTTTGATCATGGCTTCCGCCTCCCTTCCTGCCAAAGGATATGCGGCTGCGGCGGGAATTAGAAGCCGAAATTCATTGGGACAAGCGCTTTATCAGTATATGCGGATGAAATGAAAATATGATCGACGAACCTGGAAACGACAAAGGTTCTGCGGGTTCGACATGGCTTTTTTATGATTCCATTGTTTTAAAGCGCCCTTTAAATTACTGAGTTAGTGCCAACTAAGGGGTTACGTTGGGGCTATCCGCCCCAAACCCCGACCAGGGCGGTGAGTATCCGCAAGCTCAATCGTCGCAACTCCCCACAGGGGAGATTGCTCGTTTCGCTTGATCTCACCGCCGATTCGATTTCTGCCACTGGCAGGAATCGGCGGTTCGTCCCTGGACCCGCAATCGCGGATGATGCTTGGTAGGACGAGAAAGCGTTGTTCCCACTGTTGCTTGCAAGAGATTGAAACCAAACGAACGTACACTCCTGTCGCTTTCGGGCACGGCGGCTGAAAGCCGCCAAGCCGGATGCTTTGCATCCG
>JAUNMW010000275.1 GCA_030537395.1 Clostridia bacterium
GCGTAGCCCCCAGCGTACTCCTTAGTCGGGACTAACTAAGTAATTTAAAGGGCGCATTAAGCTTTTACTGCTGCTGCTTTTCCGGCCAGGATGCCGGAAGCGAAGGCGAATTGCAGATTAAAGCCGCCGCAGGCCCCGTCCACATTCAGCAGTTCCCCGGCGGCGTACAGGCCGGGCGTCAGAAGGGAATGAAGGGTTTGGGGATCAAACTCGGCGCAATGGATGCCCCCGGCAGTCACCTGGGCGTATTCCATGCCCCGCACGCCGGCGAGCGGTACGGGGAACGCGGCCAGGTCCCACGCCAATTCAGACAACGAGCGGCCTTTCAGCCGTTCCGCCAGCAGGCGGGGAACCATGCCCTGCAAAAGCGCGTCCGAAGGAAGCTTATGCGCCCGCTGCCGCAAAAATGCCTGCACGGCGGGCAAATGCCGAAGGGGATCCTCTGCGCCGGGGTCCAATTCGCCGTACCGCCGGGGGCACAGGCCCAGCATGGGCGAAAAATCGATGTACAGCACGGGCCAGGCGCCGTTTTTTTCATGCGCTTCCTCGGCGGCTCGGGCCAGCTCCATGGCGCATACGCCGCTAACGCCGTAATCGGTGAACAGCGCTTCCCCCTGCTGCGGCGGGCAGAGGGGCTGATCGGGGGTCCGACCCCTCAATCCGTCCCGCTTCCGGCACAGGGTCAGAATCGCGGGCAGCCGCAGGCCGGACAAGCCCTTGACCGCGCTTTTCTCAGCAACCAACGGGCACAGCGAAGGCTTGGGCGGGATCAGGGTATGGCCCAAATCGGTGAGCAGCCGATACGCGCCGCCGTCATGGCCCAGCTTCCCCCCCGCCATGCCGCCGCAGGCGGCAATCACGGCGGGAGCGTCGTAAGCTCCCTGCTTTGCCTGCACCCGCAGACCCCATGGAACGATCTGGATGCGCTGCACAGGATTTTCGCAGATCACCTCAATACCCCGCCGATCCATTTCCCCGCGCAGCACTTCCAGCACGGCGGCAGCCTGGCCGCAGCCGGGGTATACCCGGCCTTCATCCTCCTCCACGGTCACAAGGCCCAAACCATGAAAGAAATCCAGCACCTGACGGACTGAACATTTTTTGAATACGGCTTGGGCGAAATCCCCGCCGCCGGGGTAGCGCCTGGGGCCCATGTTGGCCAGATTGCAGCGTCCGTTGCCGGAGGCTAGGATTTTCCTGCCCACCCGATTAGCGCCCTCCAGCACCAGCACCCGGGCCCCCTGCCCGGATGCGGAAAGCGCGGCGGTCAATCCCGCCGCGCCTCCGCCAATGACGATTACATCATATTTCATAGATTCACGTTTTCACTTTCGCTTTACAAGAACAGGCTTCAAGGAGTGAACAGAGTACAGAGTGCAGAGTACAGATTCTTTTGCCTGAACAATGAAAGCGGTTCCATTGCGATCATGATAAACTGTACTCTGAACTCTGTACTCTGTACGCTCTTTCAGACCGAATTACTTCGTCCCGCTGATGGAATGGGTGTAAGCGTACTGGATTGCGCTGGGCGCGCCGAAGTAGCCATTATACGCCGCGTCGTTGTCCACTTCCGGATTGGTGTGCTTCTTGGAATTGGTGAAGTGCACGCAGAACTGGCCATTGTAGCCGTTATCCGGAATGCGGTCGCCGCTGAAGTTATGCGGGATGCCGTACATGGAAGCGGCAAAGGTGCGGCCGCCAATGGTGACCCACAGGGGACGGCGGCGCCAGGACTGCAGTTCCTGCTCCCGGTCGGAGATTTCCTGGGGATTGGAGACGCCGAAGATGCGGCAGATGGCGGCGGTGTCGGCCGTGGTCTGGGGCTCGCAATCGGCGTGGTTATCGCCGTAGAGCCGCTGGGCCCGGAAGGAAATGCCGGTGTATACGTCGGTGATGACGGCCACCGTGCCCACGCTCCAAATGCTCTGGATGCCGCCGGTATACCAGTCGATCTTTTCAACAGGATACAGGGTGACGGTGACGGAGCTGCCGTCCGTATTGTGATTGGTGCCCGGTTCCACGGTGCCGAACAGCGCGTGCTGGGTCTTGCTGCCGGCAATGCCGTCCGCGGTCAGGCCCCGGGCCCGCTGGAAAGCGATCACCGCGTTTTCAGTGCTGGTCAGGTAAACGCCGCTCACCTGGTCGGCGGTGAGGAAGCCCAGTTCCACCAGCTTCTGCTGCAGCCGGGTCACATCCTCGCCGGAAGAATTCTTGCTCAGCGTGCGGTAGGTGGCCTCCTGCGGCGTGGTTCCGCCCTGCTGGGCTTCCTTTTCAGCTTTTGTGAGCACCCGGGCGAAATTGCCGCAAATCCAACCGGTAACGCCCTGATATTTCACATTGTACCAATAATAGGGATTGGCCTGGGTGGGCGCGGTGTACTTGCCCAGATAGGTCATGGTGGAGCCGGCGGTGTAAACCATGGTCAGTTCCTTGCCGCTCATGGAGCCGGTGGCGCGGATGCGCACCCGTTCGGCGGTGGTGACGGCCACATCGCTGAACTGGCTGGGATCCACCACAGCCTGAGGCGTGGCGCTGGGAACGGGGGTGGCGGTGCCCTTGATGGCATCATATTCCGCGTTGGTGAGCACCCGCACATAGGTGCCCATGACCCAGCCGGTGCGGCCGTTGTAGCTGACCTGATACCAAGTCACATTGGACGCATCCCGCTTAGCGGTAAAGTGCACGATGGCGGCGTCAGGCAGCTGCCCGACGGTGTTGGCCTGGCGGCTGGGGGTCTCGCGGATCCAAAGCTTGCCGCCCACCACCTGCAGGTATTCGCTGTTGCCGGGCCGCGGGGTGGCGGGGCCGGGGGTGGGAGTGGCGACGGAGCCGGTTTTATTGTACAGCTCCACCTGCCAATCGGCCATTTCAAACACGTAATCGCCCCGCAGGTAAGCCCGGACGCCCTGAGCGGTTTGCACCGGATACCAGGTGTAATCGGTGATCACGGCGGGCCCGATCATGGGCAGCACGGTATGCTTGTTCTTGACCTGGCCGGCAGTGTCTGCCGTGGCGCTGGGGGTGACCCGCAGCCACACGGAAGAAGCGCTGGTGGCCACATAGCCCACGATGGTGGCGGGGGAAGCGGTGGGCAGCACACCCGGGGTAACGGGGGTGCCCTTTTCATCGCTCAGCTCCGCCATGGTGCCCAGGATGAAGCCGAAGGAGCCCAGCTTGCTGGAATATACCTCGTACCAGATTTCGCTGGCGTTATTGGCGTTCTTGACGATATTGAAGTAAGGCAGAATGGTGCCCCGGTCCAGCTGGCCCAGAGCCTTGCCCCAGATGCTTTCGCGCAGGTTCACCGCGCCGCGGGTAAGCTTGATATAGCCCTGATTCATGCTGGGCGAATCGGTGGGATCGGGCGTGGCCGCGCCGGGCACATAGGGAGCCGCCGTGGGAACCACAGGGCCGGCCGTGGGCACGATGATGGGATTGCCGCTTTCATCGCAGTAGGCGAAGCAATCGTCCCGCACATAACCGGTGATCCCGTTGAAGGTGATCAGCACCCAATTGTAGCCGCCGCCGGCCACGGGGCCCTCGGTGTAGGCCAGCAGGGTGCCCGCGGGCAGCTTGGAATTCTCGGTGGGGGTCAGCACAGTGCCGGCAGGGGTTTTGCGGATGTTGACTTTATCCTTCACCAGCTTCACATAGCCGATAGTAACCGTGGAGGGGGCTGCCGTAGGCGCCGTGGTGGTGCTCAGCTCCGCCGTGGTCAGCATCCGCAGCGCCGTTGCGGGCAAATAGCCGATGGCGCCGTTCAGCTCCACAAAGTACCAATCGTTGGCGGTGTTTCCGGCGGGAATGCTCAAAACGTTCACCACCGTGTTCGCCATCAGCACCGTCACCGCCGTGCCGCCAGGGGTCTGGCGCAGATCAATGCCGCTCAAAGTCACCAGGCCGTAGCTCATGACGGGCACCACGGTGGGGGCCGCGGTAACGGTATCAGAAATCAGGGAAAAGAAATCGCCGTGGATGAAGCCCGTATAGGTGCGGGATGGATTGCTGGGGATGCTGCCCTTTACCTTGTACCAGGTGATTTTCCCAACCGTGGATACGCCCAGCACCTCCATGAGCCATCCCGCGGGCAGTCGGGCCCAGGAATCACCGCTGGTGCTGGTGGATTTCCGGAAAAACACGTTGTCGGCAGTCACGCGGCCCAGGGTCTGCCCCGGAATGATATCCGTGCTGGGCACGGCGGTGGGGACG
>JAUNMW010000029.1 GCA_030537395.1 Clostridia bacterium
GATGGTAACTACATACGCGCCAATCATCTGATCGGGAGAGCGGAACAAAAGCTCCTAGGAGTACGTGGAATAATCTGTGGGCCACATGGTAAAACCGGAGCGGCGAATCGCTTCCTCGGTTGAAAAGGAGGATGCAATGATCATCCAGAACGGCATGATGCACAGGATGCAGAACACGGTCACCAGAATATACGTAATCAGATTGATGATGATCTGGGAAGAATCCTTCTTGATCTTCGTTGTGTGCATCATTTTTTTATCAGCAGCATTGCTCATCATTCACACTTCCTTTCCGCATCAGAACAGCGCGTAATCCGGGTCCAGATGTTTCACGAACGCGTTGGCCCCCAGCACGATGAAGAAGCCGACCACGCTCTGGAACAGACCCACGGCGCTGGACTGGGAGAAATTGAAGCTGTTCATCATGGAGCGGTAGACGTAGGTTTCAATGATGTCCGTGGTTTTGAACAGCATGGAATTGTTGCCTACCAGGTTATAGAACAGACCAAAGTTTCCTTTGAGAATGCCGCCGATGGCAAACAGGAACAGGATGATGACGGTGGGCTTCAAGGTGGGCAGCGTGATGTAGCGAATCCGCTGCCAGGCGTTGGCGCCGTCGATTTGAGCGGCTTCCATCATGGAAGAATCCATGCCGGTGATTGCCGCGAAATAAACCACCGTGCCATAGCCGGTAGATTTCCACAGGTTCACCAGCACGATAATGAAAGGCCATGCGTTGGCGTTTTGATACACCTTGGGCATATCGCCGCCCAGGGACCGCACCAAATGCGAAATGAAGCCGTAATCATAGTTGAGCAGATTGTATACCAGCAGGGACACCAGCACGTCCGAAATGAAGTAGGGCAGGAACATGATGGACTGAGCCGTTTTTTTGTAGGCTTTATTGGCCACTTCATTCAGCAGGATTGCGAAGGCCAATTGTACCACATTGCCCAGAACGATGAAAGCAATGTTGTAAAGCACGGTGTTTTTTAGCAGCAAGCCCAATTGGCCGGAGATAAACAGGAATTGGAAGTTCTTCAGCCCAACGAACGGACTGCCGAAGATTCCTTTGTTATACTGGAAATTGGTGAAGGCGATGTATGCGCCCGGCATGGGAAGATAGGAGAATATGAAGAAAAACACAATGGCCGGCACGCACATGAGAATCAGAATTTTATTCTGGTTCAGCATGCGCCATACCGACTGCTTTTTCAGTGTTCTTTCCGGGGCTAATGCGTTCTTTTGCAATCTGGCCACTTCCTTTCAAGCCTGGAGAGGATTTGACAAAAAGCAATAAAACAAAAGCCGCTTTTTCCATATCCGGAAAACACGATTTCGGTCCTATTTCCTTTTGCCTCGTTTTTCGCAATCATCGAAAAACAGCCTTTTTCAAAGCAAATTTATTATAGCATACTCCTTGCGATATACGCAAGATATATTTTTATTATTTGGCTAATTTTTTGCCATCAATTTGTATATTTTTTACAATGTGACTTTATGATTGAAAACTATTGGTGCGATATGCACAGGAAAATAACTGCCTTGTACAGGGGGAAAAACAATTGACGCAAAATAAAAAAACGCCCTGAAAAGCCGACAAGTTTGTCAAGCTTCAGGGCAGGCTTTTATGAAACAATGAGCATTGTGACAGCAGTTTTTTGATGGATTCCGCATCAAATAGGAATGGGTTTCAAGAAATAACTACATGCGGTCAATAGGCGATCATGGGCAAACTGACGGGCTTTTGCGAGAAGGGAACTTTTTCCCCAGCGTGCACCGCGTATGCTCTTTCCGCGGTATCCCGCACCGCTTTTGCCATTTCGGCATAGGGCCGGAGGGTGATATCGAACAGGCCGATATTATAGTTTTCACCGTCGAACCGGCCCAGGGCGAACTGATCGTAGCACTGGAACCAGTGGCACCCGACCCCGTTGGGATGGGCTGCTGCCCGTTCGCAGTAGTACCGGTAGGCCTTTGCCCGCTCTTTCTGGGTCAGCACCGCTTCCAGACCCGTGGCGGGCAATCCGCCATCCAAAGCGCCAAAATGGAATTCACCGATCATGACGGGCAGGTCCACGCCCAAATCCCGAACCCGGTCCAGGGCGGGGGTGGGGTCCACGGCATAGCAGTTGATGGAGAATACGTCAAAGCAATCCCAGCCCGTTACCAGCAGGGGATCGGAGATCCAAGCCCAGCGCATGCCCAAGATCATATGGTTCGGGTCGATCTTCCGGCAGGCCTCGGCGGGAATGCGCATGTATTTTTCTGTCAGTACGGCGGAAAATGCCCGCAGATCATGCTTGGCCTGATCGGACAGGGAGGATGCCTTCTCTATGGGATTCTCCAAGTCCCCGAAACTTTCAAAATGTACGTGCCAGGCTTGATTCAGCGCGTCTATTTCCGTGTATTTTTCTTGGATAAAGGCGATCAATCCCGCTTTGCAGGCGGTGGGAGCGGGGTCCCGCAGCACTTCGTCGGCAATGATCAAATCATCCACAAAGGCCCAGGCGGGTTCGTTGCGCAGGAAATACTCGATCATCCAGGGATCATTCTTTCTTTCCTTCAGCGCCTGGGCGCATTTTTCCGCGTTCTGCGTGTATTCGGGGGACAACACATCCGGGAAATCCCGGAAAATGCAATGAGCAGTAGCGGGAAATTCCGGCAGACTGGTCACATAAGGCATCCGGCCGAACAGCCGGCTGTCGCTCCAATTGCCCAGGCTGTTCATGCCCATGCGCTTGAGCTGGCCCACGATCATGCTTTGCCAGGCTTCCTCCCAGCTTTCCCCGAAAGCCCGATATAGATTCCAGCGTTCGTAAGAAAACAGCGTACCGCCGGGTCGCTCCACCTCGCCCCAGTTGGCCCGCATGGGTCCATACAGGATATTTCCGGGCATGCCTTCCCTGGGCGGCAAATCGGTCAGCATTTCTTCCAACCCGTCGATCCGGGCATCGCACCGGGCTACCACGCAGTCCGGCCCCATGCTGAAAAACGCGCAGCCGGAAGGATCGGTCAGATACCAGCGCCCATCCCGTTTGATTTTGCTGAAAAAACCGGTGCCTTCCTTCAGCTTTCTGGTTCCATCCCCGCCCCATTCTGTCCAATGGGGGAAAGGATAAGCGGATGCCTCGCTCGCTTCTTTCCGCAGCAGGGAAACCATTTCTTCCTCATTTTTCACCTTGCCGGGCCAATCCTTGGGGATATACTGCCCGAAAGCGTCGATCAGCTTCCCATCGCAGGGCGCTTCCGCCGGGCAGGGCTCGTTTTCCAATGCGAGGTTTTCTATTTTTACCCGAACTTCCTTCGCGCCGGGCATGCTTACCAGCTCCGCCCGGGAGATTTCATTTCTGTCGATGCGCGACCCGTGGCAGACCACCTTTTGGGTGCCCACTCTGTGGCCAGGAAACAAAATGTGACCATCCAGCCAATTTAGGTCCAGCGCCACCGCCGCGCGGAAATGGGGCATCAGCCCAAAACGGATGATCACCCGCGGCGCTTCTCCTCCGCCGTATACCCGAAGTTCAAAAGCCTGGGCATGATCCGCCAGCACGGTCATGACCAGATTCAGCCAGCGGGGTCCCTCTCCCTTGATTTCCGGCAGGGCGATACCGCCGCCGGAAGCAGGCAGAAGCAATTCATTTTCTTTTATAACAGCGCCATGAACCAAGCGGTCTGCGAGATTTGAAAGCCGCATCGCATTTCTCTCCTTAGCCGGGAATGGGGATGAGGGGTTGGATATTAAGGTTGTTTCGATCACCGTTCGGGAGACGTGGATATATTCTGAGCTGACGGCAGTATCAATCTTATTCCTACCTCCCCCAAATTACACCTTTTTATCCTTCCATTTTCCGCTGGCAAAGCGGGGATAGAAGAATGCGAAGCGCAGCGCGATTTCGGAAAGGCCGAATATCCAGGTGCCCATCAGCTCCAAATGCAGCACGTAGACCGCCAGTGCCGCCATGATGGGGCGAACGACGGACACGCACACCGTGGCCACCAGCGCCACATACAAATTGTCGCCCGCTCCGCGAAGGGACCCGGACAGCACCACGCTGCTGGTTTGGAAGGGCTGAATGGCCGCCAGCACCAGCATGGTTTGGGCGGCGTAAGAAATCACCTGATCAGCGTTCAGGGTGTTTTCTCCAATAAACAGGCTTACGATTTGATAACGGAAAACAACGATCAATACGCCCAGTACCAGGGAAATCATGACCGCGAACCGCTGGCTGATTTTGCCGTATAGCATGGAAAGATCGGGCCGCTTCCGGCCTAAATTCTGGCCCACCAGGGAAGTGGCGGCGACGCCCAGGCCGTCGCCGAATGTAAAGGTGATATTCAGAAACTGCATGCAGATTTGGTTGGCGGCATACATGGTGGTGCCCAGGGAAAACAGGATGCGGGCATACATGAAAAAGCCGAACCGGACGCCCAATTGCTCAATGGCCGCGTTGCCGCCCACCCGAATGATGGAGCGCATGCTGTCTCTGTCAAAGCGCCATTTGTCGCGATGGGAAATGTGCAGATAGCCCTTGTATTTTCCGCCGGCCAAAATGGTGGCCAGGGCCATGCAAAGCCCGGCGCACATGCCGATGACCGACGCCAAAGCCGCGCCCCGGACCTCCAGACGGGGGAAGCCCAGATGCCCCCCAATGAGGCAGTAATTGAAAAATACGTTGAACAAATTGCTGCCGATATTCACCCACATGGTGATTTTTGTTTTGCCGATGCCCCGCTGAGCCGCACAGATGCACATGGAAAGGGCATTGATGGGCAGGGCATAATTCATGATGCGGAAATAAGCCACCGCGTCCAGGAACACTTTTTCGCTTTCCGCCGTATCCCCGCCCGCCAGACGCATGAGGGGTTCGGTAAATATGGCCGCGATTCCCATCAGGAAAAGCGACAGACCCAGAGCCAGCATGAGGGCGTTGCGCAAGGTAGCGTTGGCGTCCTCCTGCCTTTCCTCCCCTTTTCTGCGGGCCACAATGGCGGTAATGCCCACGTTCAGCGCGAAGAACAGGCACAAAAGCAGCATCCGCGGCTGGGTGGGGAGCCCCACGCTGGACAGGGCTTCCGCCCCCAGCTCGTTGCCCACCATCATGGTGTCCACGGAGCCGATCAGGCTCATGAGCACCATTTCCACAATGGAAGGCAGCGCGATGCGCATCACGTCCTTATAGGCTGTTTTGCCGTCCGGCAATTCTCCCAGCCGGTGCTCCGGCTTTACCAGATACTCCGGGGCCAGCAGCCGCCGGATCATTTGGATCTGCAAGCTTATGCGCCTTCCCTTCCCATTGAATCATCCCAAACGGATTCTACTATAATTTACTTGGCTTGTAAATTCCAAATTAAGGAAATTTAGTTCATATTCTTCTTCCTGAATTCCAATGATTCAGCAAGCCTGGATGGAAAAAAATCAGTTTGCCGTTTCGGTGAGGATACAGGGCATATAATGCGCTTTCAGTTCATCAAATGCTTTCTGCGCGCTGGATGGGTTTTCATAAGCCCCGAACACCACCGAGCCGGAGCCTGTCATTTGAGCGAAAGCCGCGCCGGATGCGTACAGCGCGTCTTTTGCCTTCCGGATCTCGGGACGGAGGGGGATGGAAGCGCTTTCCAGGGCATTGCCGGCCCACTGACGAAGGCCGAACAGATTGCCGGAGGCCAGGGCCAGAGCGGCCTGATCATTGTCCGCCGGTACGATGGCG
Source organism: Clostridia bacterium (assembly GCA_030537395.1). Classification (GTDB taxonomy): domain Bacteria; phylum Bacillota; class Clostridia; order Christensenellales; family Aristaeellaceae; genus RUG563. The sequence goes on from JAUNMW010000029.1 coordinate 5,712, forward strand.
GGGGAAGCATGATAAGCGGAAAAAACCTCTTTGGTGGACAGCGCCGCGCAGGGCTGGAGCAGGATCAGGGAAAACACGCCGCTTTTGATGGGCGTCAATATTTCGCCGATCCCCTGGGCCCGGCGGGGCGCATCGTGCAGGCAAAAAGGCACGTCCGCTCCTAATTCTACACCGATTTTGCACAGAATATCCAAATCCAGATCCAAGCCCCACAGCGCATTCAATCCTTTCAGCGCCGCCGCGGCGTCCGCGCTGCCGCCGCCAAGACCCGCGCCCATGGGGATGCGCTTGAACAGCGTGATTTCCGCCTCTTGGGAAACATTAGCTGCTTTTTGCAGCGCTTTCGCCGCCCGCAGGATCAGGTTATCATCCCTGGCTGATAAACTGTCTGCTCCATGAACGCGAAGTGAAAAAACGTCCGAAGGCTCGATGATCAGCGTATCGTGCAGGGCCAAAGGCTGCATCAGCATATCCAGCAAATGGTAACCGTCCGGGCGTTTGCCCACTACGTTCAGCGTCCAGTTAATTTTCGCTCTTGCCTGAATCTCCATGGGGGCCTCCGTTATTCTGTCCCTTTTCCAGGGTGATTTCAAATTCCGCGCCGCCCTCGCCGCTGACCAGGCGGATGGTTTGGCCGTGGCGCTCCATGATGCGGGCGCAGATGGCCAGGCCCAATCCGGTACCCTTGCCTACGGTATGGGCCTTGTCGGCCTTGTAGAAGCGATCAAAAATGTGCGGCGCGTCCTGGGGCAGAATGCCGATGCCGGTATCCTTTACCCGCAGGGAAATATGGCCTTTTTCTTCTTTCGTGGTCAGGGTGATGGTTCCTTTTTCCGGGGTAAACTTGATGGCGTTGTCCAGCAAATTGATGATCACCTGCTGAATCTGATCCGCGTCGGCATGGACGAAGCAGGCGTCCGTTTCAAACTGCACGTCAATTTCCAGCTGCTTTTCATCGATTGCATTCATGCGGGAGATCAGCACCCGGCGGGCCAGTTCGTTTACGTCGAAATCAGAAAAGGCCAGGCTGGTTTCCTCGCTTTCCATCCGGGACAGGTTAAGCAGGCTGGCAATCAGCTTGGAAAGCCGGTGGGTCTCGTCTGTGATCACCTGCAAATACTGCTGATGCTGCTCCGGGGGGATGGTGCCGTCCAGCATGCCCTGAGCGAAGCCCTGAATGGATGTGATGGGGGAGCGGAGCTCATGGGACACGTTGGCCACGAAATCCCGCCTGCTCTGCTCCAAGGTGGAAAGCTGGGCCGCCATTTGGTTGAAGGCCTGGGACAATTCCATGATTTCCTTGCCGCCCTCCTCCGGAGCGCGGGCGGCAAAATCGCCCCGGGCCATGCAGCCCGCGGCCTGGGCCATGGCGGTCAGGGGGCGGGTCATCTGGCGGGCGAAGAAAAACACCACCGCCGCGGCCAGCACGAACATGCTGATGGCCGCAAGCGCCGTCTGCCAGATCAGGCCCCGGTAGGAGGCGTGCACGGTTTGGGCAGCGGTTTGAATCAAAATAAAGCCCATCACGGTGCGCTGGTTGGTCAGCACATTATCCTGCACCCAGGGCACCAGCACGGTAAACAGGGGGCCGGCGGCGCTTTTCGTTTGACGCACCACCTCCTGCCCCTTGAGAGCCTGCTCCATATAATCGGAAATTTCCTCCTGGCCCAGGGCGGCCTGGAGGGTTTCGTCTTTCAGGGTGGATTCGTTGTAGTACAGATAGGATTTTCCGCTGCGGTCCACCACCATGATATAGGCGTTGTATTCTTTGTAGATGCGGCTGGATTTCCATTTCATGAAATCCTCTGTGGTGCTTTGGCCCAGCACGGAGGCGAAGGAATCGTAGCTCTGCCGGCTGGCCAAATAGGCCATGTCCCGGGCCTGGGTTTTCAGGGCGTTCATCCGGTTCCGAATGGCGTTGTCCCGCAGATTGACGTAAGAAAGCGTGGCAAGCACCACCACGCTAACCAAAATAACCGCCAAAAAAACAATCAGAAGCCTTGAAAACATGCTGAGCCTGCGCATGGCCGGGATTCACCTCGCCCCATCCATATGTGGATAGAATCAATTCATAAATAGAATTTGCTGCTTTTCGGCGTCCACCTGGGCCGGCACGCCAAAGGGAATGATGCACCGCGGGGCGGCATGGCCGATATTGATGTTGCATACAATGGGAAGCCTGGGATTATCGATCACTTCTGTCAATGCCTGCCTGTATTCCCGATCATAGGCTTCATCCATGGGCTTGCCCACCAGCACGCCGGAAACAGCGCCGAAAACGCCGGTTTTCTTCAGATATACCAAAGCTTTCTGATAATTTGCCGGGGACATTTTTTCCTCGCTGGATTCCAGCAGCAGGATTTTTCCCTCCCAATCTTCCACGGAAGGGAATAGACGGTATTTTTGGCACAGCACGGGCATATCGGCGTAGCGTCCGCCATCGAAGAAATCGAACATGGAATCAATGCACCCGCCGAGGATGCTTCCGGAAAACACGGGACTTCCCTGCAGCAGCTCAAAGCCCCGGTCTGGATGGACCTTTCGAGGAACGCCGATTTGATCGGGGCCAAAGGACGCGCGTTCCTCATACCATGTATCGCTGGGCGTGATTTTTTGGATCATGCCAGTTTGAATCAGTTCTTGAAAGTATTTTTGGGTGTAGGGCAGCATATCGGGCCCCAGCTCGCACACGTCCGATAAAAAGGACTGGCCGTAAAAGGTATTCAGCCCAACCTTGTGCAGCATGAAATGATTGATGGTGGTATCAGAAAAGCCCAAAAACACCTTCCTGGATACGGCTTGGCGCAGCTCGTCGCGATCGAACAGGAAAGGAAGCAGCCGGTAGGTATCGTCCCCGCCGATGGCGCAGAAAATCATATCAATTTTAGGATCGCGGAAGGCGGCCAGCAAATCAGCCGCCCGATCCTCCGGGTGATCCTTCACATACGCAAGGCCGTGCCGGGCATGGGGCATGAAACGGATATTCAGGCCCATGGTTTCCAGGCGCTTCACGCCCAATTCCACTTCGTGCTGAACGAAGCTTTCCCCGATGATGCCGCTGGACAGGCTTACGATGGCGACGGTTTTGATCATTTGAAATCCTCCGCCTTCTTTAAAGTTTACTTCACTTCAAACTTGTAGCCTACACCCCATACGGTGCGGATGGTCCAGCCCAGGGCTTCGCTGTCCTGGAGCTTTTCCCGCAGGCGCTTGATGTGCACATCCACGGTGCGGCTGTCGCCGAAGAAATCAAAGCCCCATACTTGCTCCAAAAGCTGCTCTCTTGTGAACACCCGGTTCTGGTGGGCGGCCAGGAAATAGAGCACCTCCAGTTCCTTGGGAGGCATTTCCAGCAGTTTTCCCTGATAATGCACTTCGTACTTTTCCAGGCTGATGGTCAGGCCGGGGAAGGACAGGGTGTCTTTTTCGCTTTCCCCGGGGGAGGAACGGCGCAGCACGGCCTTCACCCGGGCCACCAGCTCCTTGCCCTCAAAGGGCTTGGTGATGTAATCATCCGCCCCCAGCTCCAGGCCCAGCACCTTATCGAAGGTTTCGTCTTTGGCGGAAAGCATGATGATGGGAATGGTGCTGATCTGCCGGATGGTGCGGCACACCTGCAAGCCGTCCATGCCGGGCAGCATAATATCCAGCAGCATCAGGCTGGGGGGATTCTTCTGGAACGCGGCCACGGCGTCGTCGCCCCGGGTTTCCACGGTGACCTCGAAGCCTTCCTTTTCCAGATACAATTTTACCAATTGGGCGATGTTCGGATCGTCGTCCACCACCATGATGGTTTGCTTGTCCTTCATGTCAATCACCTCCGGTAATTCAGTGCGAAGTGTGGAGAGTGGAGTGTGGAGTTTTATTTTGCCAGCACTTTGGAAGAGAGAGCTTGTACTTTCTATATGAACTCCACACTCCACGCTTCACACTCCAAACTTTTATTTCAGTTCCACCACCGTTACCCCTTCTTCGCCTTCGCCGTACTTGCCCCGGCGGAAGGATTTCACATGGGGATAATTCTTTAAGTGCTTCTGGATGCCCTCCCGCAGGATGCCGGTGCCCTTTCCATGCACGATGGTGACCTCGTGGAGCCCGGCCAGCACCGCTTCATCCAAATACTGTTCCACCTCGTCCAGCGCTTCATCCAACGCCATGCCCCGCACGTCGCAGCTTAGGCCCACGGTGCGCATGGCGGCCCCGGTGGATACTGTGACAGAGGATTGCTTTTTCTTGGGCTTGGGTTCGTCCACCAATCGAAGCTGGCTCAAATGGGCCTTCAGCTTCATGATACCCGCCTGCAATTGCACTTCGCCCTTGGCGTCGGGAAGGGAAAGCACGGTGCCCTTGGTGTTCAAATGGGTGATTTCCACAATGTCGCCTACCTTCAAGGTTTTGGGCGGCTCGGCAAAATTGCCGGTGGGGGTGCGCAGGCCTTCGGACAGGCTGTCGATGCCTTCTTCCAGCTTCTTGCGCAGGGCGTTTACCTCGTGATCCGGGGCGGAGCCCGCCTTCTTCATTTTCTTTAGATCGTACAGGATTTGTTCGGAATCCCGCCGGGCCTTTTCCACGATGCGGCGGGCTTCTTCTTTAGCCTTGCGGGTGGAAGCATCCTTCTTTTCTTCCATGTCCCGGTACAGCTTTTCCGCTTCGTTGCGAAGCCGTACCGTTTCGGCCCTCGCTTCCTCCGCCAATTGCCGCTCCTTTTCCGCGATCTGGCGGTGATATTCCGCGTTGGCGATCACGTCCTCAAAGCGGATGGTGTCATGGGAAAGCAGGTCCTTGGCTTCCTCGATCAGATATTCCGGCAGACCCAGCCGTCGGGAGATTTCAAAGGCGTTGGATTTGCCGGGCACGCCGATGCTCAGCCGATAGGTGGGCCGTAGGGTGGCTACGTCAAATTCCACGCTGGCGTTTTCCACGCCCTTGGTGGACAGGGCGTAAGCTTTCAATTCGCTGTAATGAGTGGTGGCCGCCGTGCGGGTTTTGATTTTCAGCAGCGCGTTCAAAATCACCTGAGCCAGGGCCGCGCCTTCGGTGGGGTCGGTGCCCGCGCCCAGCTCGTCAAACAGGGCCAGGTCCCGGGGCGTCACCGCGTTCATGATGGACACGATGTTGGTCATGTGGGAGGAGAAGGTGGACAAGCTTTGCTCGATGCTCTGCTCATCGCCGATATCCGCGTACACTTCCTCAAAGGTGCTTAGCTCCGTGCCCAGGGCCCCGGGGATATGCAGCCCGCTTTGGGCCATCAGGGTCATCAAGCCTAAAGTTTTTAACGTGACGGTTTTGCCGCCTGTATTGGGACCGGTAATGATCAAAGACGTAAAATCATCGCCCAGCCACAGGGAGCAGGGCACCACCGTGTCCCGGGGGATCAAGGGATGGCGCACCCGCACCAGATTGACGCGGCCCTCTTCGTTCATCTTGGGCCGCACGCATTCCATTTCCCGGGAAAGCATGCCCTTGGCAAAAATGAAATCCAGATTGGCCAGGATGGAAAGGTTTTGGGAAATCAGGCCCGCGCTGTCCGCTACCTGCTGGGAGAAGGCGGCCAGGATGCGTTCGATTTCGTCTCGTTCCTTCATGCGCCATTCTTTTAATTCATTGCCAAGTTCCACCACGGCCAGGGGTTCGATGAACAGGGTGGCGCCGGTGGCGGATTGATCGTGCACCAGGCCCGGCACGTCGGCCCGGTGCTCCGCCTTCACGGGCAGCACGTAGCGCCCGCCGCGCACGGTGACGATGGATTCCATCAGATATTTGGAATACCCGGCTCCGTGAGCCATGGCGTTCAGCTTTTCCCGGATGCGGTCGTTGGCCTGGCGGATGTGCCGCCGAATATCCAGCAGGGCGGGGGAGGCGTGGTCGGAGATTTCCTCCTCGCTCAAGATGGCCTCTGTAATGTCCGTTTCCAATTGTCTAAGGGGTTGGAGACGGGAGGCCATGGAGGTGATCAGCGGCGTGTTTTCTTTATCCGTAACCAGGGCGTTCCGGGCGGCACGGGCGGCCCGCAATGTTTCCGCCACGGAAAGCAGGGCCTTTTGGGACAGGGTGGCCCCTTTTTCAGCCAGAGCCAGGTATTCGGATACGTCGTTAAAGGAAATCAGCGGGTTGCCACCCACATAGGACAGCGTAGCCACTGCTTCTTCCGTTTCGTCCAGGGCGCGGTTCACATCCGCGAAATCGGAAAGGGGCGTCAGGGCGCGGCATTTTTCCTTGCCGGGGTCGGACAGGGCATAGGTGGCCAGCATGTCCCGGATTTTGGTAAATTCCAATACGCGCAGCGCACGTTCATTCATGAATGTTCCCTCCCAAAGAAAAGTATACAGCAGGGGAAGCATCGGCACAAGCGACGAAGAAAAACGTTTGAAATATGTTTACGGTTCGGTTACAAAACGCCATCCTGGAACCGGCCCAGGCTGCCCTTGATATTTAACGGCTGCGGCGTTTCACCCCGCAGCAGGGCGGCGTAATGGGCGGTGATGCGGAGGCGTTCTTCCATGGTTTCATCCGTAAAGGTAAGCAGCCAGGAAAAATGCTCCATGCCGTTCAGCTTGCCGGACAGGTGCAGGGGCTTATCCGCCATCAATTCGATCTGGCAGCCCTCCGGCATACGCAGAGGCATCAATGGATATTCCGCCCCCATCCGGTCTTTGAGCATGGTGCCCTTCGCTCCTTTGCCTTGGGCGCACAATTCGCACTGCTCCCGATGCAATTGCAGGCCCATTTTGGTGCGCATGGGGCAATGATTCAGGATCATCAAACGGGTGCGGCCATAGACCGGCAGGATCATTTCGCAAATGCCCGCCGGCAATTCCTGAATATCGGCTTTGGACAGCTCCCGGGACAGGGTCACGCTATTGCAGCCCAAATAGGACAGCATGCGAATGGATTCTCCGTTCATAACTGGGATGCCCTCGCCCGCCATATCTCCATATTGAAAACCGCCGAACAATTGATTGGGCGTGGTCAAGCAAACCGGGATGCTCCGTTCATTGCACAGGCTTTCCAGCCGCTTCTGCGCATTTTCGGATAATTGGCTGGGCAGACACAGCCGGACTTTTCCCTTCGAGAATAGATTGGATTGCAGAGCGGGAAGCAAGCATTCTTCCCGGAAATCTTGGGGCAGATACAGTGCTTCATCCGCGCCCGCCTGAAGCAAAGAAGGAACTTCATCCAGATTTCCCGTTTTCACGATCAGGCGGGGCGCGTGAATATCCCGCTTGGGAATATCAAAATGAGCGGCGGGGGAGCCCTCCCGGGGTTGGGCGGCAATGCGCGCCTCCGTCAGTTTTTCCAGCGCTTCCCGTCGTAATGCGTTCAGCGCGGAGGCGGGCACAAAAGCCCCGGCGGTTTTCACCGTCAATTGGTGCAATACAAAGGGGGTGCCGCCGGTTTTGGAAAAGGCGTTTCGGGCGGCGTCTTCATCCAGCGCTTTTTTCTGGGCGGGCTGAACAGGATCGCCCTTTACGGCGACGGTGCTTTCTTTGTCCGTTACGGCCAAGGATATTTCTTTTTCGGGATACGCCGTTAAAACCGCGTCAAAAGGAATGGGCAGGGCCTGGTTCAGCGCTTCCCCCTCAAAGGTTTCCCGAGCGGCGGCAAGCTGGCTTTCATCCTCCGTGCGGCGGACTTTTTCGCCAATTTTCACTTGATCGCGCAAGCGTAATACGGCAGTTTGCCCGGCGGGAACCTCCGGGCCGGAATAGCGGATTTCCTGCCTGCCGATTTCCAGACCGTCTCCGTTGTGCAGGGGCTTGCTGAGCGGCACGTCCGCCAGCAGGGCCCCGCCTTTTTGGTAGACTTTTTTCACTTTGCCGATGGTAATCCCAATGGGCGTTACCCGAGTGGGATCGATGATGGCGGCGTCCCGCTTTTCGCCCGGATAGCCCAGGGTGAACCCGCCTCGGGAAAAAATCTGGGTGAGCCCTTCTTTTTCGTCTTCGTCAGCGGGTGAAAAGCGGCCCTCCAAAATGCTGTCCAGGGCGTTTCGATAGGCCCGGGTGACCACGGCCACGTATTCGGGACGCTTGAGCCGGCCTTCGATTTTGAAGGAATACACCCCGGCATCCGACATGAGCTTCAGTTCATCCCGGGCGCAAAGGTCCCGAGGAGACAGCCACGCGCCGCTGACGCCCTGATAGGCGTAGGGCAGGCGGCAGGGCTGGGCGCATCGGCCCCGGTTGCCGCTGCGTCCCCCAATCATGGAGGAAAACAGGCATTGGCCGGAGCAGCCCACGCACAGGGCTCCATGACAGAAGGCTTCAATTTCCACCCCAACCTGGGCGGCTTTTCTGATTTCATCCAGGCTGCATTCCCGAGCCAGCACCACGCGTTTTGCGCCCAAAGATTGCAAAAGCCGGGCCCCTTCTGCATTGTGCAGAGCCATCTGGGTGCTGGCGTGGATGGGCAATTCGGGAAATTCCTCCCGGCAGATTTTGAGCAGCCCCAAGTCCTGGAGCAGCACCGCGTCGGCCCCTAAAGACGACAACAAGGAAAGGGTTTGCCGAACGTCGTTCAGTTCCCTTTCCTTGATCAGAATGTTGACCGTCACATAAATTTTTTTCCGGTGCAGATGGGCCAGTTTCAGCGCTTCCCGCAGGCTTTCTTCATCAAAGCCCGCAGTGGAACGGGCCCCGAAGGCCGCCGCGCCCAGGTACACCGCGTCCGCGCCGTTGGCGATAGCGGCCTTCAGCGCGTCTATGCTGCCAGCGGGGGCAAGCAATTCCAGATTATTTGTTGGCATGCTTCAATTCTTGCAGCTCCTGTCGGGCCTGCATCAGTTCCCGGCGCAGGCGGGTGTTGTCGTCCTGGGCGGTGAGCAGCTCATCCGCCACTGTCAGCCCGGCCAGCACCGCCGCCGTTTCCCGGTTCACGAAGCCCGAGGTGGCCATTTCAGCGATTTTTCTGTCCATGTATACCGCGGTTCTGCGCACGTGCTCCGGCGCGTCGGCGCTGGTAACGGTGTAATCCCGCCCGGCGATACGCAGGGTATAGGTGCGTTCATTCTTGCGGATGATCATAACTGATTGAAGGGATAATAATTCCCCTTGGTATCCACCCGGATGGACGCGATGCGCTGGGGTTCCAGGGGCTTATCCCGCATATCCCGGGGCGCGTTCACGATCTGGTCGGCGTATTCCATGCCGGAAAGCACCTTGCCAAAGGCGGCGTAGGCGCCGTCCAGGTGGGGAGAATCGCTGGTCATGATGAAAAACTGGCTGCCGGCGGAATCGGGATGCATGGCCCGGGCCATACTCAGCACGCCGTAGGTGTGCTTGAGGGGATTCTCAACGCCGTTCTGGGCGAATTCGCCCTTGATGGAATAGCCGGGCCCGCCGGTGCCGCTTCCTTTGGGGCAGCCGCCTTGGATCATGAATCCGGGGACGACCCGATGGAAGATCAGCCCGTCATAGAAACCGCTGTTGGCCAGGGACGCGAAATTCCCCACAGACTGGGGGGCGTACTCAGGGTACAGTTCGCCTTCCATCACGCCGCCGTTTTCCAGGGTGATCACAAAAGTGGGATGTTGAAGCTCGCTCATTGCGCATTCCTCCAAATTTCTATCTTTCATCATGGAAAAATCTATTTCATCTTATGCATCATACCGCTTTTTGTTCATTTTGTCAAATCGGAAGGTAGAAAACGGAGAAACTGCAAGATTTGCGCAGGAATATGCAAGGATCGCAATTGCCTGCGCAATGGAAATATGATAAAATTCAAGGAGAAAAACGGCGCGGGTTCGGGCCGGAAAGGAGAGGCGTATGGGCTTTCAGCATTTTGAATTCCGACCGGGTGTTTTCCACATTCAGGACGCAATGGGCGTGTGCATGACCCTGCTTTGCGGAAAAGACAGGGCCCTGCTGGTGGATACGGGCTACGGGCTGGAGGACGTGGGAGCCTATGTGAAAACCTTGACCTCCCTTCCCGTGGACGTGATGCTCACCCACGGGCACCATGATCACGCCTTGGGCGCGCAGTGGTTTGATCGGGTGATGATGGCTGAGGCGGATTTTCCGGTGTATTTTGAGTATACCAAAGCGGATTGGCGGCGGCACGTGCTGAACGGGGCCCGGGACAAAGGAATCTCTGTTGATGAAGAAGCGTATGTGGACGCTTCCATGCCGATCCCTGAAAAGCTGGAGCCGGGGGACATGGATTTGGGCGGGATCACCGCTCGGGTGATCCTGTGCCCGGGTCACACGCCGGGGTCCTGCGTGGTATACGTGCCGGAATATGAATTGCTGCTGACGGGGGATGATTGGAACCCCACCACCTGGCTGTTTTTCCCGGAAGCTTTGTGCGTGCAGGAATACCGGAAAAATGTGCGGGAGGTTTTGAAGCTGCCTTTCGGACACTTGCTGTGCTCTCACCAGCTTGCTTTGTTTCATCGCGTGCAGTTGGATTGGTTCATGGAATATCTTTCCGATGAATGCCTGAAAGCTGCCCGGCCCGTGGATGCGGGGGCCCGGTTCGGCGTTCGGACGTCGGCAGCGCAATTGCCCATGAATCAAGTGCTGGTATTCGATCAGGACAAATTTGAACGGTATCAAGGGGGAGAAGACGATGAATGACGGACAGAACCGCCGGGCCTGGCTGAAGGATTTGATTTGGCCCGCACCGGAAAACACAAAAACGCCTGCTGAAACGGCGGCTTATGAATTGGAGCATTTCTTTGCGGGTCATTCCGGCAAAGCGGAAATATGCCTGGAGGAAGCATTGGGCGAGGGATATATCCTTTCCCAAACGGAAATGGGCTATACAATCCGCGGGGGAGAAGCGGGCATTTTATTCGGCGCGTACGTGCTGATACGGGCTTTGACGCTGCAAGAGGAATTGCCCGCTGGAGAGCAGAAGCCATACTATCCGCTTCGCATGCTGAATTGCTGGGACAATATGAGCGGGGACGTGGAACGGGGCTATGCGGGACGCTCCCTGTGGTTTGAAGAGGGAAAATTTTCCTATGACCTTGGCCGCATCCGTCAATTGGGCCGGATGCTGGGCAGCGTAGGCATCAATACCCTTTGCCTGAATAACGTGAATGTGCATCAGCCTGCCCAGCATATGCTGGACGATCTGCTGGGGGATACCGCCCGTTTTGCTGCGCTGTTGCGGCCCTTTGGCGTAAAGCTGATGCTGTCCATTGATTTTTCCTATCCCATGCAATGCGGTCTGGATACCGCCGATCCGCTGGACGAGCGGGTGCAGGCCTGGTGGGCGGAAAAGGCGAAAATCATCTGGACGGCCATTCCCGATTTGGCGGGCTTTTTGGTGAAGGCCGACAGCGAACACCGTCCCGGCCCCAACACCTATGGCCGCTCCCACGCGGAGGGGGCCAACATGCTGGCACGGGCCATTGCGCCTTACGGCGGGAAGCTGGTGTGGCGGGCTTTTGTGTACAATTGCATGCAGGATTGGCGGGACACGAAAACGGACCGGCCCCGGGCGGCTTACGATCTGTATATGCCCCTGGACGGCGCGTTTGACGATAACGTGATTTTGCAGATTAAGCACGGCCCCTTTGATTTCCAGGTACGGGAACCCCTGTCGCCTCTGCTGCTTGGCATGAAGAATACGGCCAAGGCTATTGAATTTCAGCTGGCCCAGGAATATACCGGCCAGCAGATCGATCTGTACGCCATGCCGCCTATGTGGAAGGAAATCTTTGCTCAGATGGGCAAGGAGCGGGTGCAGGCCATTGCCGCGGTGAGCAATCTGGGCCGGGATGATAATTGGACCGGACACCCCTTCGCGGCGCTGAATCTGTTCGCCTATGGCTTGTACGCTTGGAACCCGGACAGCGATCCGGAGGCAGTTATCCGGCAATGGGCGAGGCTTTCCTATGATTTGCCGAAGGAACAAACGGAAAAGCTGGTTTCTGTACTGCTGCGCAGCCGTTCCGTTTACGAAAAATACACCGCCACTCTGGGCTTGTGCTGGATGATCACGCCGAACACGCATTACGGCCCGAATCCCTATGGATACGAGTTTCAGGCGTGGGGCACCTATATCCGGGCGGACCGCAGCGCCGTGGGCATTGACCGCACGGAAAAGGGTACCGGCTATCTGTGCCAGTACCCCGAGAAAATGCAAAAGCTGTATCAGGATCCCCATACCTGCCCGGATGAATTGCTGCTGTTCTTCCACCGCCTGCCCTACGATTTCATCATGAAGGACGGACGCAGCCTGATCCAGCGCATCTATGACGATCACTTCGCAGGCTATGAGGAAGCGAAAGAAATGGCCAGTATTCTGAAAGACCTGGATTTGCCAGAGCCGGACCGGGAAGAAATGCTGGCCCGCATGGAGGCGCAGCTTCGCAATGCCCGGGAATGGCGGGACATTGTGAACACCTTCTTCTATCGCTTCTGCGGCGTGCCGGATGAGCGGGGAAGAACGATCTATCCCTGATTTGAAAGAACACAATCGGTTACGCGGCAAACCGCAGCGTAACCTTTTTCTTTTTTCCGATGATCAATCCGGTCATAGGCCGTGGTGGGGGATCCCTTTTTCTTCGCTTTCCGCTTCTTCCTCAGTGTCATCCAGCAGATCGTCCTCTGGGTCCCGGCGTTTTTTCCGCATCATCTCCAGCAGGCTTTTCCGCTGCCAAAGCTTTTCTTTGCTTTCCATGGCTTTTATCTCCTTTCTCGGTTTTTCCAGGCATATTTTGCGATCGTTCAGGCCAATTTATACCGTAGATACCAAGCAAGGAGGATTCGGATATGAAAAAAGCTCTGGTGGTTTTGTGCCTGTGGACGGCGGCGTCCATTGTGATGCTGTTTTCCCTATCGGGACAAAAGAACGTTCTGCGGGACGACTGGCAAAGCGCAGTACGGAAAAATGATGTGCTGCAAACCCTGCATGATGAAGCCAAAAAAGAATGGGAAGATGAAAAATCAGCTTTGACCCTGGAAAACGAAAAGCTGGCCGATACGGCGGCTTCGCTGACAGCGGAAAACGAAGCGCTGAAGCGGGAAACGGAGACGCTTGCTGAACAACTGAAAACAGCGCAGCAGGAAACCCAAGAAGCGCTGGCCGAAGCGGAAAAGCAGGCGGCGGAAGCGCTGGAACAAGCCAGACAGGAATGGGAAGATCAGCGTATAGCTCTGACCGCGGAAAAAGACGCGGCTTCCGGCAGGCTTTCGGAAGTGCTGGCTTTTCTGCTCACGCCCAGCCCGGAAATGGAGGCGTCCCCAGCGCCCGAAACAATGGAAGAAGGTCTTTTCACTGCTGAGGAAACTTTGCCAATAGCAACGCCGACCCCCAAGCCTTCTTCCATTTTGGATATGTTTCTGGCGAAATAAGCGCTCTGATTCCCAATTCGATCAATAAAAAACGAGGTTATGCCGAGACAAAATGTTTCAGCATAACCTCGCTTTTTGTTGTTATCCGATGAACGCGCCGTTTTCCACCAGCGTATCCTGAAGTTCCTTTACGCTGATTTGTTTGACGCCCAGAGCATGCCGGGCTGCGATAGCGGCTGCGGTTCCCGCGGCCTGGCCCAATGTGGCCACGATGGGCATGATGCGGTAGGATGCCTGGGCCTCGTGGGTGGAGGAAATGCAGCGGCCCGCTACCAACAGATTATCGGCGTTTTTCGGCTGCAAGCTGCGGTAAGGAATGGTGTACCAGGTGCCGGCGGGGAAGTAATAATGGCTGGTGCCGGCGCCTTCGGGGTTATGAATATCAATGTCGTAGTTCCCGGCGGCGATGGCATCTTCAAATTTTACGCAATCCTTGAGATCGGCTTCTGTGAGCACATATTCCCCGTCGATCATGCGGCTTTCCCGGGCCCCGATTTCTCCGGCGGAATAAAGAAGCTGGCTGCGCTCGAATCCCGGCACATTGTCCCGCAGAAATTCATACATTTCGATCATCTGCTCCCGGGCCATCATTTCCGCTTCGGTCACATCGAAGGGATCGGTGGGATTGTGCTTCACCACGCGGGTGGTGTTGAAGTGCAGCATGCCATCCACCAACGTGCCGAATACCAGCACGTTTTCCCGGGGATTCTTGATTTTTCCGGCGGCCTGAAATTCCTTGTACTTCTCCTGCATCAAACTGCGGTTTTTCTGAAAGTGGTCAATATCGATATTGCCGATGCGGAAGCAGAGCGTCATGGGCTGGCACAATCCATCCTCCCGGCCCAAATGATAGGGGCAGCCGGACAGCACGGCCAGGTCCGCGTCGCCGGTGGAATCGATGAAATATCTGCCGCGGAAAATGAGCACGCCGGCTTTTGTGGCGGTTTGCACCGCGGTCAGGGTTTCACCCTCTTTTTCCACGCCGCAGAGCATCGCATGGAAGATCACCTGCACCTGTTCCCGCCGCACCAGCCGGTCCAGGGCTACTTTCAGGTATTCTTCGTGAATGTTTTCCGGGCCGGGCTGATAGCCGCCCACCTCGGAAAGTAGCTGCCGCAATTCGGTAAAAAATCCCCGGCTCAGTTCAAAGCGCTTGCCGTCCACGGTGGTGGAATAAGGCATAAAGGGGTTGATCAGGCAGGTGCCGGGGGCCCCGCCCAGGAAACCTGCTTTCTCGATCAGAAGCACGTTTTCCATACCGTTTCTCCGAGCAGATACCGCGGCAGCCACACCCGTCAGGCCGCCGCCCACCACGATCAGGTCCCATTGCTTTTCCGTCATCGTTTGAATGCTCATACTGATTCCTCCTTTAGTCCATTTTCAATCCAAGCTTTGTCAAGGCGTGAAAGATACCTTCCGCGTCATTGCTGTCGGTGATTTGGTGAAACCGTCGTTTCAATTCTTCCGGCGCGTTGCCCATCAGGAAGGGGAGCCCCACCGTTTTCAGCATATCCGCGTCGTTGAATTGATCGCCGAAAGCTACCGCCGCGGAAAGCGGTATGCGGTACAGGGCGCAGGCTTTTTTGACCGCGCTGCTTTTGGAAACGCCGCTTTGCATGATTTCCAGCAGGGTATCGGACGACCGGGCGATGGACAGCGCTGGAAACGCGGCTTTCATTTCCCGTTCGATTCTGCCCAGTTCTGCCGCCGGGCACATGCACATGATCTTGCTAATCACAGCCGACGGGGCCAGGGAAGCCAGGCTGCCTTCTTCAGCGGCGGCGTGAACGATGCTTTCCTCCAGCGCTACGCGCCGATTTTTACGATCCTTCACGATCCAGCGGTTTTGGGTATACACATTCCACACGCAATCCTCGGCTGTTTCCTCGATCCATTGGATCAGCCGCGCCGCCGTATCCCGGGAAAAGCCTTCCGAAAACACCGTGCGGCCTTCATCATTCAGCATCAGCGCACCGCTGTAGCAAATCATGGGGCAGCGGAAGCCGTTTTCCTTGAAAATGGGCTCAATGCCCGATGGACCCCGGCCGGAAATAATGATGAAGGGGATTCCTTCTTTGTGCAATACCCGGATAGCGCGAAGGGTTCCCGGCAGCATTTCATGGGCACTGTTCAGCAGCGTTCCGTCCACGTCGCAGAATACGATTTGAAAAATCATTCTACACTCCGTTTTTTTCGATTATAGCACAAAGCAGCGCTGTATACAACTGTAAATTCACTTTTATATACGCAAAAGCGGCGCGTTCATTAGCGCGCCGCAAAAAGAATATGCTGTTTATACCGGCATGGTATCGTCTGTTTTATCGTAGGCGGCGGGGTCAGCTTTGAGCTGCTGAGCCTGACGCCACTGGAAGTACTTGGTGGCCACCTGGGGGAACAGGGCGTAGGAGAGCACGTCCTCCTCCTGCTGGCTGTACTGCCGGATTTCCTTACGGTAACCTTCCAGCTCGGGGGCGATGTCGTCGGCGGGGCGATGGGTGATCACTTTGTCGTCGCCGATGCACTTTTTGCGCACTTCTTCATTCACAGGGGCGGGCAGACGGCCATATTCGCCCTTGAGCAGGCCCTTGCTTTCCTTGGTGACCATTTTGTAGCGTTCGCCGCCCAGCACGTTCATCACGGCCTGGGTGCCCACGATCTGGGAGGTGGGGGTCACCAGAGGCGGGTAGCCGAAATCCTGGCGCACCCGGGGCACTTCTTCCAGCACGGCGTAATATTTATCCATGGCGTTGGCCTGCTTGAGCTGACCGATCAGGTTGCTTAGCATGCCGCCGGGCACCTGATACTGCAGGGCCTTGGCGTTGACGGACAGCACTTTATCGGGGTCCCGCCAGCCGTCCTTGGTGAGCCGTTCCGCCACGCCGCGGAAATGCTCGGCGATCTGGGCCAGCAAATCTTCATCCAGGCCGGTATCGTACTCGGTGCCTTTCAGGGCCGCCACGATGGATTCGGTGGCGGGCTGGCTGGTGCCGCCGCCCAGGGGGGAGAGGGCCGTATCCACCACGTCCACGCCCGCTTCCACGGCCTTCAAAATGGTCATGGCGCCGGTGCCGGCGGTGTTGTGAGTATGCAGCACGATGGGCAGCTTGGTGTGGGCCTTCAGCTTCTTGATCAGGGAGTAGGCGTTAAAGGGCAAAAGCAGGCCGGCCATGTCCTTGATGCAGATCAGATCCGCGCCCATGGATTCGATATCCTGTGCAAGCTTCACGAAGTATTCCTCGGTGTGCACGGGGGAGGTGGTGTAGCTCATGGCCACTTCCGCTGTGCCGTTGTACGCCTTGGTGGCCTTCACGGCTTTTTCCATGTTGCGCAGATCGTTCAGGGCGTCGAAGGTGCGGATGATATCGATGCCGTTTTCGATGGACTTCTTCACGAAATAATCCACCACGTCGTCGGCATAGTGCTTGTAGCCCAAGATATTCTGGCCGCGCAGCAGCATTTGCAGCTTGGTATTGGGCAGGGCTTTGCGTAAGGTCCGAAGCCGCTCCCAGGGGTCCTCGTTCAGGAAGCGGAGGCAGCTGTCAAAGGTAGCGCCGCCCCAGCATTCCAGAGAGAAATAGCCCACCTTGTCCAGCTTTTCGCAGGCGGGCAGCATTTCATCCAACCGCATGCGCGTGGCCGCCTGGCTCTGGTGCGCATCGCGCAGGATGGTATCGGTAATTTGAACTTTCGCCATGATGATTCTCCTTTTTATAGAGAGTTCAGAGTTCAGAGTACTGAGTTCAGTTGAATATAGTCGATCAAGGATGCTTTCAGAAGCACAGCCTCATGATCATCTGTACTCTGCACTCTGTACTCTGTGTTCTCTTCGTCTGTCTTCAGCCGAACATGCTTAAAAGAACGCCTGCCGCAATGGCGGAACCAATCACGCCCGCCACATTGGGGCCCATGGCGTGCATGAGCAGGAAGTTGCCAGGATTCTCCTTCTGGCCTACCATCTGAGAAACGCGGGCAGCCATAGGTACGGCGGACACACCAGCGGAACCGATGAGGGGGTTGATCTTGCCGCCGGTGAGCTTGTTCATAAGCTTCGCCAGCAGCAATCCGCCTGCGGTGCCCATGCCGAAGGCTACCACGCCCAGCAGGATGATCAGCAGGGTCTGGGGCCGCAGGAAGGTCTGGGCGGTAGCGGTAGCGCCCACGGTGATGCCCAGGAAAATGGTGACAATGTTCATCAGCTCGTTCTGCACCGTCTTGTTCAGCCGCTCCACCACGCCGCACTCACGCATCAGGTTGCCCAGCATGAGGCACCCAACCAGGGGAGTGGCGGAGGGCAGCAGCAGGGAAACCAGGATGGTGACCACGATGGGGAAGATCACCTTTTCGGTGTGAGATACAGGACGAAGCTGCTCCATCACGATCTGGCGTTCCTTCTTGGTGGTGAGCGCCTTCATGATGGGGGGCTGGATGACCGGAACCAGAGCCATGTAGCTGTACGCGGCCACGGCGATGGGGCCCAGCAGATGGGGGGCCAGCTTTCCGGTGAGCCAGATGGCAGTGGGGCCGTCCGCGCCGCCGATGATGCCGATGGCGCCGGCTTCAGCCGTGGTAAATACGCCGCTGATGTACGCGCCGAAGAAGGTCATGAAAATGCCGAGCTGCGCGGCAGCGCCCAGCAGCAGGGTCTTGGGGTTGGCGATGAGGGGGCCAAAGTCCGTGCCCGCGCCCACGCCGATGAAGATCAGGCACGGATAAATGCCCAGCTTCACGCCCAGATACAGGTAATCCAGCAGTCCGGGGGTAATGGTCTTGCCCGCGGTGGCCAGCAGTACACCCAGAGAAGAATACACCTGGCCGTCGCTGATGAAGGCGGCGGAATCCTTGATGATGATGGGTACGGATTCGGCCAGCACGGTGCCGTTTTCGGCGATCAGGCGGCCCACCGTGTCCAACTGCGCACCAACGGAATAAGAAGAAGTGATCTGGCCGATCACATTGCCGTTGATCAATACCGCCCCGGCGTTATTGACGGTAATCATGCTTTGGCTGATCAGGTCTGGCAGGTTTGCCAGGTTTTTAGAGTCTATCAGGATGGCCCCGCCAAACAAACTCCAATTGGCATGGCCGCCGGCGAAAAGGCTTTCATGGTACACCTCGCTGCCCAGCAAATTGGTGAGCAGCATGCCGAAGGCGATGGGCAGGAGCAAAAGGGGCTCGAATTTCTTAACGATGGCGAGATAAATCAGCAGGCACGCCACAGCCACCATTACAATGGCCAGCGGATCCCGCAGAAACATGGCGATGCCGGATTCCCTTGCCAGATCGCCCAGCGTCTCCAAAATGTTGATGGAATGCGTCTCCACGGAAGAAGCTCCTTTCAGATAGATTGGAGAGTTCA
>JAUNMW010000276.1 GCA_030537395.1 Clostridia bacterium
TATTGCGGGTCCAGGGACGAACCGCCGATTCCTGCCAGTGGCAGAAATCGAATCGACGGTGAGATCAAGCGAAACGAGCAATCTCCCCTGTGGGGAGTTGCGACGATTGAGCTTGCGGATACTCACCGCCCTGGTCGGGGTTTGGGGCGGATAGCCCCAACGTATCCCTTAGATAGAGCTAACTCATTGACTTAAAGGGCGTAATAAAATGAACTCATTATTTCAGAGTTTCCCCAAAAAGCAGCGCCGGGCTTTCCTATGCTGGGAAGCCCGGCTTTATTACGACGTCAATGAAAAGATAAAGGATCAGCGATAAATGATTTCATCCCGCTTGGGGCCGTTGGAGAGCATGGTGAGGGGGCATTCGATTTCCTTTTCAATGAACTCCACATACTGGCGGCACTTTTCGGGCAGCTCTTCGTACTTGGTCAGGCCCCGGATATCTTGCTTCCAGCCGGGCAGGGTAACGTAAACGGGCTTGGCCTTGTCCAGCAGGGGAGTCACGGGGAAATCCCGCACCTGCCTGCCGTCGATTTCGTAGGCCACGCATACCTTGATTTCGTCTAAATAGCCCAGCACGTCCAGATTGGTCATCACGCAGTCGGTGGCTCCCTGTACCATGCAGCCATAGCGCGTCGCCACCGCGTCAAACCAGCCCACACGCCGGGGACGGCCCGTTTTCGCGCCGTATTCACCGGCGTCGCCGCCGCGCTTGCGCAGCTCTTCCGCCTCATCGCCAAACAGTTCGGTGGTGAAGGGGCCCGCGCCCACGCAGGAGGAATAGGCCTTCGTGACCGCGATCACTTCTTCAAAAGCGGTCAGGGGTAGGCCAGCGCCCACCGCGCCAAAGCCCGCCAGAGGCGAGGAGGACGTGGTGAAGGGGAAAATGCCGTGATCGGGGTCCCGCAGCGTGCCCAGCTGGCCCTCCAGCAGGATGCGCTTGCCTTCCTTCACAGCCTTGTGCAGATATTGCGCCACATCGCCCACCATGGGCTCGATCTGCTTGGCCAGGGCGTAATACTTTTCGGTGAGCGCGTCCACGTCCAATTCGGGCTTGTGGTACAGGTTGTCCAGCATGGCGTTTTTCAGCTTGGCCGCGTTGGTGAGCCGCTGACGCAGAATGTCCTTGTCCAGCATCTGGCACAGCTGCACGCCGATCTTCATGTACTTGTCCCCGTAGAAGGGGGCGATGCCGGATTTGGTGGAGCCGAAGGAAGCCTTGCCCAGCCGTTCTTCCTCGTAGCAGTCGAACGCCACGTGGTACTCCATCAGCACCTGCACCCGATCGGAGATCAGCAGATGGGGAGCGGGCACGCCCCGATCCGTCAGCGTTTTGATTTCGGCCAGCAGCGCTTCAATGTCCAGCGCCACGCCGGGGCCGATCACGTTCAGCACATGCTGGTGGCAGGCCCCGGAGGGCAGCAGATGCAGGGCAAACTTGCCGTAATTGTTGATGATGGTGTGGCCCGCGTTGGCCCCGCCCTGAAAGCGGATGACGATGTCGCTGTTCTCCGCCAGCATATCGGTGATTTTTCCTTTTCCTTCGTCGCCCCAATTGGCGCCCACGATTGCACGTACCATGATGATCCTCCTTAAGAGTAATGGCAGGGGAACCGCTTTTGTGTCAAAAGCGGTTCCCCTGCACCCCTTCCGAAAACCGAATCGGGATGACAGTGTATTTCGCTTTTGTTCATTCGTTCCCCGTGCTGCATTTTAAATACTTATAGAACTTCTATAATCCGCTTGACGGCTTCCTTGGTCTTTTCCAGCGTATTGAACGCGGTCAGCCGGAAGTAGCCCGCGCCGCTGGGGCCGAAGCCCTCGCCCGGGGTGCCCACCACGTGGGCCTTGTCCAACAGCAGATCAAAGAAATCCCAGCCAGACAGATTGCCCGGCACCTTCATCCAGATATAGGGCGCGTGCACGCCGCCAAACACCTGAACGCCGGCCTTTTCCAGACCCTCCCGGATGATTTGAGCGTTCTTCCGGTAGTAATCGATATTCTCCATGATCTGCTTCTGACCCGCTTCCGTGTACACAGCGGCTGCGGCCCGCTGAATGGGATAGGAAACGCCGTTGAACTTGGTGGCCTGGCGGCGGCCCCAGATGCGGTTCAGGGAAACGCCGTCGAACACCAGCTCCTTGGGCACCACGGTGTAAGCGCAGCGAGTGCCGGTAAAGCCGGCGGTTTTGGAGAAGGAGCAGCACTCCATGGCGCACTTTTTCGCGCCGGGGATTTCATAGATGCTCCGGGGAATGGCGGGATCGGAAATGAAGGCCTTGTACGCCGCGTCGTACACGATCAGGGCGTCGTGGGCCAGGGCCCAATCAACGAACAGCTTTAATTGTTCCTTGGTCAGCACCGTGCCGGTGGGGTTGTTGGGATAGCACAGATACACCACGTCCACCCCATCCTCCGGCAGCGGAGGCATGAAGCCGTTTTCCGCATTGCAGGGCAGATAATTCAGGCGGGTCCATTTCCCGTTTTCATAAGCGCCCAGGCGGCCTGCCATGGCGTTGGAATCCACGTAAACGGGGTACACCGGGTCGGTGACGGCAATTTTGGCGTCGGCCCCGAACAGTTCCTGCAAATTGCCCACGTCGGACTTGGCCCCGTCGGAAATGAACACCTCATCCCGGCCCATTTCGATGCCCCGGGCGGCGTAATCCCCGGCAATGATGGCGTCGATCAAAAAGTCATAGCCGAAATCCGGGCCATACCCATGGAAGCCCTCGGGGGTGCCCATTTCATCGGCGGCCCGCTTCATTTCTTCCACCACGGCGGGCACCAGGGGCCGGGTCACGTCGCCGATGCCCAGGCGCAGGATGTCCGCTTCCGGGTGCGCGGCGGAGTATTCCTTCACGCGCTTGGCAATTTCCGCAAATAAATATCCGGCGGGGAGAGAGGCCAGGTTGTGGTTGATTTTCAT
Organism: Clostridia bacterium; assembly: GCA_030537395.1. Classification (GTDB taxonomy): domain Bacteria; phylum Bacillota; class Clostridia; order Christensenellales; family Aristaeellaceae; genus RUG563. Next base: position 2,931 of record JAUNMW010000276.1, read on the forward strand.
ATATACCTCCATGTGCCAAGAAAAATTGTATCTAACTTACCAGATGCGTCGAAGGCTGGTTAAGCCTTCGACTGTAATCCGCAGGACCGGCTTTGCCGGTTCGAGGAGCGGCTGAAAGCCGCTTCCTATATCAATTTCTGGCCGTAAAATGAGCGTTTCCGGCATTTATGACGGAAATGCCATTTTACAAGAAATTGATGAAATCGAAAGAAAGGACAATGTATTGGCCTTTCTTTCGCAGGCTGTCGTAGACAGCCTGTCAGTCTCCCAACCATTCCGCGTCATACACGAACGCGGCGGGGCCGGTCTGGTACACATGGTTATCCTCGGCGCTCCACTGCAATTGCAGATTGCCGCCGGAGAGCTTCATCTGCACCGTGCGGTCGGAAAGGCCCGCCAGTACCGCCGCCACCAGCGACGCGCAGGCCCCGGTGCCGCAGGCCAGGGTTTCCCCCGCGCCCCTCTCCCAAACGCGCATTTGCAGGATGTGCCGGTCGATCACCCGCACGAATTCCACGTTGGTGCGCCGGGGAAACAGGGGGTGATGCTCGATCATGGGGCCGATGGTGGGCAGATCGATCACCTCGGGGTCCCGCACGAACAGAACGGCGTGGGGGTTCCCCATATTCACGCAGGTGATGAACCAGGTCTGCCCTAAAATCTGCAGCCGGTGGCGCAGCACCAGTTCTCCGGGCAGATCCACCGGGATCAGCCGGGGATTCAGCTCCGGCGTGCCCATATCGGCCTTCACCCGGGCCACTTTCCCATTTTCCACCGTGAGCCACAGCTGCTTCATGCCGCCTTTGGTTTCAATGGTCAATTCGGTTTTGTCCGTCATGCCCCGCTCGTACACATATTTGCCGATGCAGCGAATGGCGTTGCCGCACATTTCGGCTTCGCTGCCGTCGGAATTGAAAATGCGCATGCCAAAATCCGCGCCGTCCGCGGGCTCGATGAGCACCAGGCCGTCCGACCCCGCGCCGAAATGCTGACGGGACATGACAATCGCCATGCGCTCCGGGTCCGCCACCATTTCCTCAAAACAGTTCACGAACAGATAATCGTTGCCGATGCCATGCATCTTGGTAAACTTCATGCCGCGGCCCCCTTTATGGCAGAGTGGAGAGTGAAGAGTTGAGAGTTGAGAGCTTTAAACATGAGCATTCAGAGCTCAGAATGATGAGCATTTGAGTATGATTGAACAATACAATCTCAACTCTCAACTC
>JAUNMW010000277.1 GCA_030537395.1 Clostridia bacterium
ACCCCGGCGTATCCTCTTTTTTGTCTTGTTTCACTCTTTAGAGCACGCATCTTAGTACGCCGATAGTATAAAAGGCCGTAATCTGCCCAAATTTCCCGTCTTGCGAAATGAGGAAAAAAGTGCTATAAACTGCTGTGCAAAGCGGGAAAGCTTTGCAGAAAAGAGAAAGAGGATTATGACCCGAGATTTGACCCATGGAAAGCCTATGAAACTGGTGATTTCCTTTGCGGCGCCGCTGCTTTTAGGCGTATTGTTTCAGCAGTTTTACAGTTTTGTGGATACGGCCATTGTGGGCCGGTATCTGGGGGCGGAGAAGCTGGCGGCGGTGGGCGCCACCGGCTCGGTGAACTTTCTGGTGATCGGATTGTGCCTGGGCTTCTGCTCCGGCTTTGCCATTCCCATTGCCCAGGATTTCGGGGCCAAGGATGAAACCCGCCTTCGGCACCATGTATGGCATGCCGTTGTGCTCAGCGCCGTGTTCAGCGTGCTGTTTGCGGTGCTGGCTGCGCTGCTGTGCCGGCCCATGCTGCGGCTGATGAACACGCCGGAAGAAATCCTGGATGCTTCCGCCCGGTATATCCGCATTATTTTTGCCGCCATTCCCTGCTGCGTGCTGTATAACATGGCCAGCGGTATCCTGCGGTCCCTGGGGGACAGCAAAACGCCGGTGTTTTTCCTGGTGCTGGCGTCCCTGATCAACATTGTGCTGGACCTGTTTCTGATCATCCGCTGCGGCATGGACGTGGCGGGGGCCGCGGTGGCCACGGCTGTGAGCCAATTGATTTCGGGGATCGGCTGCGTGATCGTGATGCAGAAGCGCTTCCCTATCCTGCGCCTGAACAAAAAGGACAAAACTTTCTCCCTGAAAACGGCCCGGAGCATGCTGGGCATCGGCTTGCCCATGGGATTGCAGTTTTCCATCACGGCCATCGGTTCGGTGCTGGTGCAGTGGTCCGTCAATGGCCTGGGCGTAAACGCTGTGGCCGCCGTCAGCGCCGCTGGAAAGCTGAGCATGTTTTTTACCTGCGTGTTTGACGCCCTGGCCTCCACCATGGCTACCTTTGCGGGGCAAAACATCGGCGCCCGGAAGCTGGAACGGGTGGATCAGGGCTTACGCGCCGCCGCTATCCTGGGCATCGGCTACTGCGCCGGCGCTTTCGTGCTGGTGCTGCTGTTTGCCCGGCCGCTGCTGGGATTGTTCATTGACAGCCAGGCGGCGGCACAGGTAACGGATATGGGCATCCAATTCCTGCGTTTGAACGCGGCCTTCTATGTGCCGCTGCTGTTTGTCAATATCGTGCGCCTGAGCATCCAAGGCATGGGCTACACCCGGGTGGCCATGCTGGCGGGCTTGTTTGAAATGATCGCCCGCATGGCGGTGGCCCTGCTGCTGGTGCCCGCCCTGGGCTTTACGGGCGCATGCTTTGCCAATCCTGCCGCCTGGGTGATGGCCGACGTGTTCCTGATCCCTTGCTATCTGCACATCATGCGTTCCCTGCGGGGCAGGGTGCTGCCCAGTACGGAGCCTGTCAGCGAGGCGGAACCGGAGGAAGAAGCGTGCCTATCGGCAGCCGCGCCTGTCCGGCCTGTACGGGTTCGGTAATGGGGGATCGGGCATAGCTGCGGATCTTGGATCGAGGACTCAACTGAATACAGGCAAGGGGATACGTTGGGCGCTTGCAGCCCCCGGCGTATCCCCTTTCGCAATGCTATTCAAGTCATAAAAAAGGCTTTTTACTGTGCGGCGTCCGATCCGTTTCTCCGATAGTTCTGGGGCGACATGCCGCAGCTTTTGCGGAACACCCGCGCAAAGTAATTACTGTCCGAATAACCGCATTCAAAAGCAATATCCGTGATGGATTTTTCCGTTCGCCGCAGCAAAGCGCAGGCCTTATGCATGCGCAGCTTCACGATATAGGCTTTGGGCGTCATGCCGTAGGCTTCCGAAAACATTCTGTCCACATGCCGCGGAGACACGCCGGCCTCCTCAGCCAGCTTTTCCAGCGAAATCTCCTCTGTATAATGCGCTTCCGCCCAGGAAACGGCCCGGGCCAGGCTGCCGCCGCTCTCTTGCATCTGCGTTTCGACCCAGCGCCTGGAAAGCGTCACGATCAGCTCCGCAAGGCATGCGCCCATGAAGGTTTGATATCCGTCGGGCTGCTGATCAAATTCCCGCCGCATCCTGTCCAGCGTGTATTCCGCGCTGATTCGGTCGGTCTCCGTTAAGCGGATCAGGGCCCCTTCCTTGCCGCCCGAATGAAACAGATGCGCAAAGCCGTCTGTTTTCCGGATGTCCGCCTGAGCGGGTATTGCTTCCTCCGTTTGAAACAGCACCAGGCACGCGTTCAGCGCCTGGGCACTGGAGAACGCAAAGGGAACCCGGGGCGGAATCACCGCCGCATCCCCCCGGCGTATCAGCGCTTCCCTGCTTCCTATGGTCATCAGCGCGCTTCCGGCGAGCATAAACAGCAGCGCAAAGCAATCGGCCTTCTTCCGCATGCAGTTCGTTTCTGTCCATGCGCTATCCGGCTCAATGCAGGGGATCGAGGCTTCCTGATCAAAGCTGCTGAAAAAATGAATGGTCATAGCAGCGCCTTTCTTTACAGTCTGGAAACAGCGTTTTGCGGCACGCGTTATGCCCGGCCGAACAATTAAAGATCGCAGTATACAGCCAGAAAGGACAGGGTGGGACGCACCCGGGCATCCCGGATCACGATGCGGAGGGCGTCCCCTTCCACTCCCGCAAGGGGAAGGATGCGCTTATGGCCCACCACGGTGCCCTTGGCGGCGGCTTCCCAGCCCCGGGCGGAATGGATTTCCACCGCGAAGCGTTCGATGCGCTGGCTTTGCCGAATCTGCTCTTTGAGCACGATCCGGCAGATTTTTTTGCTTTCGGGCCAGCGGACGGTCACGGTGACGGGCTGTCCTTCGGCCCGCGGTTCATAATACGCCTCGTCGTCCTTCAGCACGCATTGAATATCGTGGCCGGGCAGTGCTTCATCCGCCTCGATTTCCGCCTGCTCCAGCAGCAGATTCCGGGTATAGCACTTTTTTAAATAAGCGCCCATTTCCCGAAGGCGCCGCACATCGTTGGGATGCAGCAATCCCTCGCTGGTGGGCGGAATATTCAGAAGGAACGTGGCGTTCCCGCCCACGGATTTTTCATATATATCAATCAATCGGGAAAGGGGCTTTACCTGATCGTCCTCCTTCGCGTGCCAGAACCAGCCGGGCCGGATGGAGGTGTTCACCTCCGCGGGGTACCAGATCAGCTCCGTTTCATCCTTCAAAATTTCCCGGCTTCCCAGGTCCTGATCCTGAGCCCGGATGGGCCGGACCCGGAAGGCGCTGTCATCCGCCTGCTGGCTTCGGGAGGCGATTTTTTCCGTGTCCGCGGTGCGCCGGGGCACCACGCTCCATTCCGAAGGCCGGGTCTGGCCCGCTTCATTGCCGCACCAGCGGATATCCGGGCCGCATACGTGGATGCAGGCGCCGGGTTGGAGCGCGCGCACGGTTTGGTAATACCGATCCCAATCGTAATGCTGCTTTTTCCCGTTGGGGCCCTCCCCGCAGGCGCCGTCAAACCATACGCTGCAAATATCGCCGTACTGGGTGAGCAGCTCCGTCAATTGGTTCACAAAATAATCGTCATAGTCCTTTCCGGAGCCATATCGCGGTTCATGCCGGTCCCAGGGGGACAGATACACCCCGAAGCGGATGCCGCCCTGACGGCAGGCTTCCGCCGTTTCCGCCACCACGTCGCCCTGCCCGTGCTTGTAAGGGCTGGACGCCACGGTATGATCGGTGTACCGGCTGGGCCAAAGGCAGAAGCCGTCATGATGCTTGCAGGTGAGGATGAGCCCCTTCATTCCCGCGGCCTTGATTGCCTCCACCCACTGCCGGGGATCCAGCTTGTCAGGATTGAAAACGGCGGGGTCCTCCGTGCCGTCGCCCCATTCCCGATCCGTAAAGGTGTTCACGGTAAAATGAATAAAGGCATAGAATTCCATATCCTGCAGGGCAATCTGCCGGGGGGAAGGAACGATTTGAATCAATTGCTGGTCCGTCATGTGCAGCCTCCTTGAAGTATTTCTTATATGAGCCCTTTAAGTTACGTAGTTAGTATCAACTAAGGGGTTACGGGGGGGGGGGGGCC
>JAUNMW010000278.1 GCA_030537395.1 Clostridia bacterium
CATCCGATATTGCGGGTCCAGGGCGGTCACCGCCCTGGTCGGGGTTTGGGGCGGACAGCCCCAACGTAACCCCTTAGTTGGCACTAACTCAGTAATTTAAAGCGTTCTTTCATTGTTTTGCGCATAGGGGAAAAGATGCTTTTCTTGTCACAATATCGCCATCGTTTGGGACTGTACTTTTGGCGGAAAATTTGGTATCATAATCACAGAGGGACTGATCCCCTGATTTTTCAGAAGAGAGGCTATTCGATTGTATACAGAACAGGATTATACAGAGATTCGCGGCCAGATCCGGCGGCGTTCCCTTGCTTTGGGTATACCCGCGGTGGTGCTGCTGGCGGGCGTGATCGTTTCCTTCGTATTTCGTATCAAATGGCTCACCATGGGCCTGAGCGTGCTGCTGGGGGCCTTCTGCATCTTTGGATACGGCATGCTGCTGTATCCTGTAACCGCTTATGGCCGGCATCTGGATGAGGTGCTGCACGGCCGGGTGCGCAGCACCACGGGCGCTTTCAAGGAAATGGAGGAACAGGCCGTTCTGCGGGAAGGCGTGCGCTATTATCCCATGATGATCAGCGTGGGCGATATGGAAAACCCGGAGGACGATCGGCTGTTCTATTACGATGCCAATCTGCCCCGGCCCGATTGGAAAGTAGGCGAAATGCTGACTGTGACCGCCCATGATAAGGCGCTGGGCGCTTGGGTGAAAGCGTGAGGGGATAAACGCATGAACGATAATAACTGTGTATTGGCCTGCGTTACGGTGCAAAAGGGGTGCGCCGAATTGATCCGCAAGGGACGCGCTTTGGCCCAGGAAATGGATGTGCCTTTGCGCGTGCTGCATGTGAGCCAGGCGAAGAATATTTTAGGCAGCCCGGACAGCGCCGCGATCCTGAACGAATTGTTTTCTCTGGCGCATGAGGCCGACGCGGAGATGAACATTCTGTATGAGGAAAACGTGGCCGCCGCCATCGCCCGGTATGCCCGGGAATGCGGGGCCAGCGTGCTGGTACTGGGCCCGGATCGCAGCGGCACCGCCGGGAGGGTGCGCGCCTTGCTGCCGGATGAAGTCAAGATCGTGAATGACTGATGGAATATAAAAACGCCATGCCGGGCTTGTCTGGCATGGCGTTTTTCGTAAATCGTTTATCCCAATCCGCCGCGATTCATCAGTTCTCCGGCAACGGTGATTTGCTCGCAGATCAGCTCCAGCATGCCCTGGGCGGCGATGGCGGCTTCGCCCGGACTTTCCTGCTGGGGCGAACGCCAGCCGGAGGAAATGACATTATTCACGGCCGCTTCCACGCAGCCCGCTTCTGTGGGCAGGCGCAGCCCGTAGCGCAGCAGCTTGGCCACGGTCAGCGCGGCGGCAACTGGAGAGGGGTTCTCATCCTCCGGGGCCAGGTACGGCGCGAACACGCCCATTTCTTCGTCCACAGCCAAGTCATGGATCACGCTGGGATGATTGCAAAGGGCCGTTCCGGCGGAAAGCAATATGCTGCCCGCATAGGGCGGACAGAGAACCAGGCCCATCCTCTCCGGCGCGGTGATCATTTCGCGGATGGCGTCCGGCGCGGAAAGGGGCGAGGCGGAAATTTGGGGACACATGGTTTCCTGTACCCGCAGATTGGCCTCCCAATCGGCCTTTGCGGCTCCGGTGGGAGCAACGGAGCAAAGGCGAAGCTCCTCCTCCTGGCAGAAAAGAACAGCATCGCGCATGGCCTGGCGAAGGGTCTCCTCATCCAGGGACAGGGCGCTGCCTACATAGAGGGATACTGGCGATTCATGCCGCCCGCATAAAGAGACGGGAACGCAGAAGGATCGAATGCGCAGCGGCAGGGCCAGCGCATCGTAAAGCTCCTGGATTCCCTCCACATCCGCGTCGCACACAAAAACGGCCTGACATTGCTGGCAGGCCTCCGCGGCCTGATCCGTAAATGCTTCGCCGCTGGCGGTCATGGATTTTTCGCCGATTTTTTCCCGCATCAGAGAAAAGGAATGACCAAAGGCGGCGGAAATATCGATCAGGATTTTTTCCGCGAAATCCGCGTTGACGGCGTCCCGCTTGGAGCCGGACAGCAGCATGATCCTTGCGCGCAAAAAGCATCCATCCTTTGTTGTTCTGATGATCCGTGAACTTTCGTGACATTGAAAAAGCAGGATAGAGTACAGAGTTCAGAGTACAGATTGAATAGTGTCCAATAACGGCTGTTTATGGCTGTCGAAATGGATCGACTATATAAATCTGAACTCTGTACTCTGAACTCTGCACTCCCTTTTATAGCGTCCAAATCTCCACCGCCGTGTCCCCGTCGATTTCGGGTACCCGGACGGCAATCATTTCGCTGCGGGAGGTGGGCACGTTTTTGCCCACGAAATCCGCCCGGATGGGCAATTCCCGGTGGCCCCGGTCGATCAGGATCGCCAATTGAATCAGCGCGGGACGGCCCATCTGAAACAAAGCGTCAATGGCGGCCCGGGCGGTGCGGCCGGTGAACAGCACGTCGTCCACCAGCACAACCTTTTGGCCTGTAATGGAAAAAGGCACCAGCGTTTCATTCAGCTGGGGCATACCATCATTCCCGGCGGCGGATAAATCATCCCGGTACAGGGTAATATCCAGCGTACCAACGGGCACGGACTGCCCTTCGATCTGTTCGATCTTTGCGGCAATGCTCCGGGCCAAGGGCTCTCCCCGGCGGCGAATGCCCACCAGACACAGCCCCTCGCAGCCGCCGTTGCGCTCCAAAATCTCATGGGCAATGCGGGTCAGCGCCCGGTTCATGGCCGGCCCGTCCATCAGCCGCGCTTTCAGTTGCGCCATACTGTTGTTACTCCCATTCCAGCGGATAAGCGGTTACCGCGTATTCCAGATTTTTCGTGTTGGTTTTGTTGGTCAAAGTGTTGATGACCGTATTGATGTTGGCGGATTCCGTAAAGGGCGTGATGGCGAAATCGTTGTAATCCCTCCGGGAGGAGATGCGGGCGGGAATGATGCGGAAGGGATTATCGATGATTTCTCCGTCCTTCACCCGGAAGCGGCACTGGAAAATGAAGGTGCACATATCGCTGGGCTTATTGTTGCCGGCGAAGGAGCAGTTGGCCAGGGAATACACGATGTAGCGGCCCTTGTAGCACTCGATGGGGTTGATACGGTGGCTGTGATGGCCCAGTACCAGATCGGCCCCCGCGTCGATGGCGGCGCGCCCCAGGGTCACCTGGGAATAGGGCGATTCATTCCGGGGCGTATAATCCAGCTCCTTGCCCCAGTGAAAGGATACCGTGACCAGATCGCAGGTTTCCTTGGCCGCGGCAATGTCCGCCGCCACCTTTTGCTGCAGTTCGGATGCCTGCATTTCATCGCTGCGCAGCGGCGGCACGATCTGATAGGCCAGCATGCCGATTTTCAGGCCCTGCGCCTCGTAAACGCCCATATGGTCCCTGTTGCTCCATACCACGCCTACCTCTTCCATGGCGGCGATGGTGGAAGCGATGCCGTCCTCCCCGAAATCGCCGATGTGGTTGTTTTCCATGGTCACGGCTTCCACACTGTTATTGCTCAGAGCTTCCGCGTAGCTGGGGGGCCCAAGGAACAGGAAATCATTCTTCTTTTTGTTGGAAGGAATGGAATAATCATCCGCAAGCACGCCCTCAAAGTTGGCGATGGTCAAATCGTCCTCCGCGAAAATATTTTTCACGTTGCGGAAGATGAAATTGATGTCGCCCCCCTGCTTTTTCAGCTCTTTTTCAAAAATGGAGGTGCCGCTGTGCTGTACGTTCCGGCCGATGGTCACGTCGCCCACGGCCGTCAGGGTGATCACCACGCTGCCGTCCGCCTGCAAAATGGGTTCCGGCGTGGGCGAAGGCTCGGGCGTGGGGCCGGGAGTGGAGCCCGGGGCCGGGGCCGCCGTGGGAGGATTCATTACATCTTCCAATGAAATATCCTCTTCCTCGTCGTCCCAGTTTTCCGCCTGTACGCCCAGCACGCACAGCGCCGCCAGCATGGACAGCACCAGCAAAATGGACCAAACCTTGCGCATGATTTCCTCCTGAAGCTTTGATAAAGATTTGATTGTAAATGATGAATAACGCCCTTTAAGAAAGAAAAGGAGTTGAGAGTTAAGAGTTGAGAGTTGAGATATATTTTGTTGATAC
>JAUNMW010000279.1 GCA_030537395.1 Clostridia bacterium
TCGTTTGGGAAGGCGGCTTTTCCCCCGCCCGATTTTGTCTATTTTCACCGGATGCTTTGCATCCGGTTTGGCGGCTTTCAGCCGCCGTGCCCGAAAGCGGCAGGAATGTACGTTCGTTTGGCTTCAATCTTTTGCAAGCAACAGCGGGAACAACGCTTTTTCAACCCACCAAGTAACATCCGCTATTGCGGGTCCAGGGACGAACCGCCGATTCCTGCCAGTGGCAGAAATCGAATCGGCGGTGAGATCAAGCGAAACGAGCAATCTCCCCTGTGGGGAGTTGCGACGATTGAGCTTGCGGATACTCACCACCCTGGTGGGGTCCGGGGTGAAACCCCGGCGTATCCTCTTTTTTCTCTTGTTTCACTCTTTAGAGCACGCGTCTTAAGAAGATTTTAGATTAATATCAGAATTATACTGCTCCATTTATGTAAAGAAATGCTCTGCAGAAGAATTCCGACAGAGCCTTTTTGAATGAGTGCGCTGTTATTCTCCCATCACCTGGCACAGCAGCTTCACGCGGGCCTGGATGGCATCGGCAATCTGCTCCGCCGCGGCGGCGGGCTGATCGGGGTACAGGAAGGCGAGCAGCGTGCGGCGCGCGGTAAGCCACTGGCCAAACAGCGCGCGATCTTTGGAAATTGCTTCCCGCTCCTGCTGGCCGGCGGCGGCCTGGAGGCGCTGGGCGGTCATGCGGTCCAGTTCTGACAGCCAGGCGGTCTGGGCCTGGATGAAAGCATCCAGCGCTTCCTCGTCCTGCGCCTCCAGGATCATGCGGGTGACGGTTTCGTTCAGTTCCTCATGAGCCGCGCAAGTGATTTCGTTTAAGCGGCTTTCTTGGCTTTCATCCGTCCACAGGGTGGAGCAATGAGCGGGCAGGGTGTTCGGTTCCTTGGCGAAATGATCTGAAAAAACGCTGTCCGGCCGCGTTTCCCCAGGCTCGGCCCCCATTTCATAGCACAGATTCACCGCCCGGCGCATGAGGGTGCGCACGGTCAGTTCTTCGGCCGTTTCGGGGGAGCCGGGATAGCGCAGCTTCAGGGCTTCATCCAGGGCGCTCAATTGCGCATAGAAAGCTTCTTTTTCCTGAAGCACAGCCTTTACAGCGTCGCCGTGAGCGGCTTTTTGCAGCTGCATCCATTGCTTATCCAGCTGATCCATGCACAGCCGTTTGGCCCGCAGCCACAGGCCCAGTCGGCTTCCCTGAGGCGCGGCGGCAGCTTCCTCAATGGCCGCGGCGGCAACGGACTGGAGCGTACAGTAATGCCAGGTACAGGATACGGTTCCCGCGTAGCCGTCCGTTCGCTCGCAATAGCAATAGGGCGTTTCCAACAGGACGACGCGAACGGGGCCCTCCAACGTGATGATTTCCGTATAGGGGATCACGCTTTCAGAGCCGGATGTTTCGGCGGATTCATCCGTATTGTCAGGAAGCAGCTGCGCCGCGGGACGAAGGGGCAAATCGATCACGCCGCTTCCCCTGACGCCAGGTCCGGGCAGGAATGCGGTTTCTTCATCGGCTTCGGGTTCATCTGACGGCGCAGAGGTGACCGTGGGATCGGGCACTTCCTCCTCTTTGCCCGAAGCAGCGCGGGTTTCCGCATAGCCGCATTTGATGCAGGTGCGTTCTTCCAAATTCTCTGAGGCCGCGGAAGGCCGCGTAGCAGCGTGCCAAGCGGAAAAAATGTGTCCAGTGGCTGGAATGCGGCGGCTTTGTTCAGCCTTGCAGCGGTGGCAGTAGCGAGCCTCGATCCCCTCTGCCGAACAGGACGCGGGCTGGAGTTCTTCCCAATCATCCTGGAAATCGTGGCCCAGAGGCGCGGTTTCCCGGAATTCTTCCATCTTGCATACCGTGCAGAAACGGCTTTCGTCCCCTTCTTCCGTGCAGGTAGGGGGATTGTTTACAGTCCAATCGGACCACGTATGACCGCCCAGGGCGGGAATGGAACGGGTTTCCTGCTCCTGGCAGCGGTGACAGTACCGGGCTTCCATCCCGTCCTCCGTGCAGGAAGCGGGATCGATTACCGTCCAGTCATCCCGGAAATCATGGCCCAGGGCTTCCACTTCCCGGGTCGCCTGCTCCTTGCAGTTCAGGCAGTAGCTGGCTTCCCAGCCGCTTTCCGTGCAGGTGGGGAAAATATAGGGGGTCCATTCGCTCCATTCATGATCGATGACCGGAATGGAACGGGTTTCCTGCTCCTGGCAGCGGTGGCAGTACCGGGCTTCCATGCCCTCCTCCGTGCAGGTAGCAGGCTGGATCACGGTCCAGTCATCCTGATAATCATGGCCCAGAGGATCCGATTCCCGGGTCACCTGCTCCTTGCAGTTCAGGCAGAAAACGGCTTCCAGGCCGCTGTCCGTACAGGTGGGGAGAATATAATTGACCCAGTCGCTCCATACATGCCCGGTGGCGGGAATGGGCCGGGTCTCCTGCGCCTGACAGCGGTGGCAGTACCGGGCTTCAATCCCCTCCTCCACGCAGCCGGGCTGTTGGATGGGGATCCAATCGTCCTCAAACGTATGGCCCAGGGCAGGCATGAGGCTGGATTCCTGCTCCCAGCAGCGGGTGCAGAAACGAACGAGCGAGCCGCTTTCCGTACAGGTGGGCTCCTGCGCGGTTTGCCAATCCGTCCAATTGTGACCCCAGACATCGCACCCGGCGGACGCGTCGCTGCCGCCCGCAGGATCGCCGGCGCCGTCGCTGGTGGCAAAGGAAGGAGGCGTCAGCAAAAACGACAGAAGAACGGCCAGCGCCAGGAATAACCAAAATCTGGTTTTCATAGGAATCCCCCTTATCCTCGTGTTTGGGTGATCATTTTCATAAGCGCATTTTTTCTTTTACCATTATACCGGTTCAGCCATTTTTTTGTCAATATTCAAGCTGTATTTCTCTAAGGCGCAGAAAGAAAAAAAGCATCCGCCTTTCTATAGCGAAAAGCGAATGCTTGGAAAAGCAGAAGATAGGATACTGCTGACAGTCCTGTTTTGCATGGATTTCTGTTCTATTCGTAAATCAGGTATTCGCATTCCAGCCGCCCGTTGTAAAGCCGGCGCTTTTGAACGGCCCGTTTGCCGAAGCACCGCTCAAAGCCGGTATGCGCGGTGATCACGCCCAGGGAGGCTCCCGGGTGGCGGTCATACAAGGCGCGGATATCCCGATACAGCCTCTCGCACTGCTTCCGATCAGACAGCCGTTCCCCATAGGGGGGATTCATGAGAAAAAACGGCTTGTGCGCTTCCAGCGTCACCTCCCGCAAATCCTTTGGGGTCACGGTGATTTTTCCCGCCAGCCCCGCCTGCTTGATATGGCGCTTGCAAAGGGTCAATGCTTCGGGATCGATATCGCTGCCGCCGATCATGCCGATGCGGGAAGGATCGAACCGGGCCTGAGCCTCCTGCCGCAGGCGTTCCATTTCTTTTCTGGGAAACTGGGGCCAGCTTTCGCAGGCAAAGCTTCGGGTGAGCCCCGGTGCCCGATCGGACCGCTGATAGGCTGCCTCAATGAGCAGGGTGCCGGTGCCGCAGCAGGGATCGTACAGGGGCGTATCTCCCCGCCAGGGTGACAGCATCACCAGCGCGGCGGCAAGGGTTTCCCGAAGGGGCGCTTCCCCGTTCCAGGTGCGGTAGCCCCGCTTGTTCAGGGCCGCGCCGCTGGTATCCAGCGTCAGGCGGGCCATATCTCCATGAATGGATACATCCACCGCATATTCCGGGCCGGTTTCATCGAACCACTGGGTTTTATAATGCCGCTTGAGCCTTTCCACAATGGCCTTTTTGGTAATGGCCTGGCAGTCCCGAACGCTCATCAGCTGGCTGCGGGCACATTTCCCGCTGACGGGGAATCGGGCGTTTTGAGGCAAATAATCCTCCCAGGGCAGGGACAGCACCAGCTGAAATAAATCCTCAAAGGACAGCGCTTTGCCCTCGCCCACGATCAAAAGCACCCTGTCCGCCGTGCGCAGCCAAAGATTGGCCTGAAACGCCTGAGCCGGCGAAGCGGAAAAACGGGCTCCGCCCCCTTCTCCCTTGGCCTCGATCCCCATATGATTCAGCTCGCGCCGCACCCCCCCCACCCGACCTAAAGCGGCAGTAGCGAAAAAGTCCATAAAATCGACTCCTTGTAAAAGAGATAAAGAAAACAGTAGACCTGTA
>JAUNMW010000280.1 GCA_030537395.1 Clostridia bacterium
TGCTATGATGCTTTCGGATTTCATATGAAAATGGAGGCGCGGGGATGGATACCTTGTCCACAGCCCTGGATGCCGTATGCCTGGCATCGCAAATGATTTTGGAAAGCGGCGGGGAAACCCACCGGGCGGAAGAAACGGTGGAGCGCATGTGCCAGGGCCTGGGCATTCCCCGGGTGGATGTGCTGGCCCTGCCCACGGGATTGATGCTGACATTGGCCATGAGCGATGATAACAGCATCAGCCGCATCGTGCGGGTGCATAACCGGTCCACCGATCTGGGCCGCATTGATCAATGCAACGATATTTCCCGGAAGGTCGCTTCGGGACATTTGTCCGCTTCGGAAGCCCTGGCTGCGCTGAAGGAAATCAAGCATACCAAGCCGGAGCATCGTTTTCTGCTGATCGGAGCCAGCGCCCTTTCCGCGGGCAGCTTTACCGTGATGCTGGGCGGCGGCTGGCTGGATTTTATCGTGTCCTTTTTCTGCGGCGTGGCGGTGCAGGGCGTGCTGCCGCCGCTGGCGAAAAAGCAGGTGCCGCCGTTGATCTCCAGCCTGATCGCCGGCGCGCTGACGGCCCTGATTGCCTTGATCGGGGTCTGGGTGTTTGAAACGGTGTCTGTGGAGCCCATCATCAGCGGCGCGATCATGCCGCTGCTTCCCGGTTTGGCCGTCACCAATGCCATGCGGGATACCATCCGGGGGGATTTGGTGTCCGGCGGGGCCCGGGTGATCGAGGCTATATTGTCCGTGATGATGCTGGCCGCCGGTATCGGCCTGATGCTGACCATGGCGGGAGGAGGAATTCTGGGATGAGCTGGTGGGTGCAATTGATTTCCTGCGGCGTGGCCGCCGCGGCCTTTTCCGTACTGCTGCATCAGCCGTGGCGCACCATCCCGGTCAGCTCTGTGATAGCTGTGGCGGGCTATGCCCTGTTCCTTTTATTGGGGAAAACCACGCTGGCCTATTTTCTGGCTACGCTTTTTATTGGTATTTGCTGCGAAATCTGCGCACGGGTGATGAAGCGTACCGCCACGCTTTTCGTAACCGGGGCCATCGTGCCCTTGGTGCCCGGCGTGGGATTGTACAATACCATGCTGTACGTGGTGGCGGGGGATTACGGCAACGCGGTGCACACCGGCGCGGCCACCGTACTGGGTCTTTGCGGTATCGCACTGGCCATTACCATGTCCTCTGTGATCTTTTCTTCCTTCCGGCCTCATAAGAAAAAAGCATGAAAAAATCGCCTGTGAGAACTTATATCGCCGCGATGGATTATCTGCGCCTGGAAAACTGGCTGGGCGCTTTGGGGGATTTTTGGATAATCGGCAGCGGCGATGCGGGGGAAACGGTATTAAGGGAGCTTTATGCGCTGGAGCCCGATCTGCTGATCCTGGAAGGGAATCTGTCCGGGCTGGATGGCTTCAAGCTGCTGGAGATACTGGGGGCTACCATGCCCGCGCCGCCCCGGACGCTGTATCTGGGCCGGGCGGAATGGCTGGATAAAGCGCTGCAGACGGGAGCGGACTGCGCGGCCTGTGAAAACGCGGATAATGATGCTTTGTCTTCCGCGCTGCAAAAGGCCATGGAGCCCACGCCGCGTCTGGCTAAAAAATGGGAAGAGGAGCGGCTTCGCATAGCGGAAGAATTGCTGAACGAATTATCCATTCCCGATACCCTGAAAGGCAAGGCCTACATGCGCTATTCCTGCGGGGCCCTGGCCTGCGCGCCCTCCTTGGCCCAGTCCTTTTCCTCCCGATTGTATCCCATTACCGCCCGGGAATTCCATACCACGCCCCAGGCTGTGGAGCGGGCCATCCGTACCGCTGTGGAATACACCTGGCTGCACGGCGATCTGAACGCCATTCAGCGCCTGTTTGGCATGACTGTGGATGCGGATCGGGGGAAGCCCACCAACGCGGAATTCCTGTCTCTGCTGGCGGAACACGTGAAAAGCAGGATTGGAAAGAGTATGAGGGGAACAATCTAAACTTAGAAAAAGCCAAAAGAGAATACAGAGTGCAGAGTACAGAGTTCAGATTTATATAGTTTTGAAACTGAAAGCCGCAAGACTTTAATAATACAGACTAACGAATCTGTACTCTGCGCTTTGTTCTCTCTTTTCGCTTTGCCAAGTTGTTTATACAGCGGATTGCCTTTGAACGACAATTGAACCCTCCAAAGGCTGTTTTGAGCCGATTGCTCTTGCACCAGCAATCAAATGAAGGTATGCTTTTCCTGCCTCGGGAGAAATTGTAACAATTGATCCCGATGGATTGACGGAAAGCGTATTATTTGGTATGGTGAATAAAAGAGAACAAAGGAGAGAGAAGCAATGAAAAAGACGCTTGTTCGGCTGCTGTGTCTGGTGCTGTGTCTGCTGCTGCCCGCCTCCGCGCTGGCGGAAAAGCAGCCCTGGCTGACGCCTTTTCAGAATTATCAGGTCAAGGAAGGGGAAAGGGGCAGCATAGTATTCACCCTGTTGCTGGACGGGGACGGCATCATGCAGCTGGTGGAATTTGCGATGGAGCAAACGCTCCAGCAAACGGAAAGCCTGTACCGTTCCCTGGGCCTGACGGATGAAGAAGGCTTGGAGGATTTACAAAAAAGCGTCCGGGCTGAAAATGAAAACGCCCGGAAAATGGCTGCCGCGTATGTTCCGGCCATCTCCGCCTTGGCAAACCACGCGGAGTTGACGGGGGAATATCAGGGCACTGAAATCCACTATCAGCTGCGGGTGGACGGCAAGGATTGGTTCGGCTTTTGTATGCTGCCTCAGGAGGATGGATCAATGCTATTGACCAGTGATCTGTTCCCCTCCTATGCCGTGAAAACGGACGTGCGGCAGATCACCGAAGAAACGGGCATTGATTTGGGTGAGGACGAGGATCCAGCGTATCGGGAACTGATCAGCACCGTTACCTCCGGGCTGATGAACGGAGAATACAATGATTTTGATCTGTTGGGCAGCCTGCTGGATGCTTTTCAGCAAGGCCTGAACAGACTGGCGGACGAAGGGGAGGCCCGGCGGGAAGGCGATACGATCATTTATGAATTTACCGCTTCCGCCCGGGGCGATCAGCAGCCTCCGCACAGCAAAATATCGGAATTGCTCAAAAGCGGCGAATTAGACCTGGAGCCTCGAATGAAGAAGCTGCTGGAGGCGACCATCACCGCCCTGGAAAGCCAGGACGAAGGCGAGCCTCAGGAAGAAGAAGAACTGGATTTCGGCAAGCTGGCGGATCGGATCGGCAGCGCGTTTACCAATGCCACCCGGACAAACAGTGTTGCCCTCCGGTATGAATTAACGGGGGATGAACTGCGCTACACCCTGACCCACACCACGGAATCCGGCCTGACGCTGCCGAACACGGACGAAAGCTCTATGCTGGGCCAATTGATGCAGAAGGCCGCGGGGGAAAAGACCAAAGAGGAAACCGTGACCTCCTGGAAGCTGACGCCCACCTCCTTTGAAACGAACCGGCAGGAGGAAGACGCCACTGAGAAGCTGACGCTGAGTGTGGGCGAGAATGAAATTCAGGCGCATTTCCAGCAGGGCTATGCGGGGGCCCAGGAGATGATGGCCGCCCTGCAGGCTGTGCGGAACGAAAACGGCCAGGAATGGGACATCGTTATCGCGGAACCTATTTACAGCTACCGGGTGGTGAACGGCGAAACGATCCGGGATTATTTGGACGATCCCCTGGAAATCCATTTGAATTTTATCCTGGACAACGAAGGAAAAGGCATGGAAGCGGCCATGTACACCAGCTTGTCCGGTGAAAACGCGCTGTTTTCCATGAAATCGGAAAAAGGTCCGGCGGGAGAAGAAGCTTTTGAGCCCGTTGATTTGTCCGGCTTGAAGAAAGCCGAAAACGAGGCCGGTTTCTGGAAGGAAATCCGCACGGTGACCGCGCCGAAGCTGAATAAACTGATTTTGACCGGCCTGCCCGCGGACGCACGGCCGCTCATGACCCCGCTGCTGGGTCTGGTGGGCGAACTGGTGAATTACGCGAAAAACCAGGAATGATTTTTTAGGGCTTGACATTTTCCCGGTTCATCCGCTATAATGCCCCTATGGCAATGACGGGATTCAGTAACCTGGTCCAGGCGCGATTGCAGAGAGCT
>JAUNMW010000281.1 GCA_030537395.1 Clostridia bacterium
TTCACCGGATGCAAAGCATCCGGAATGGCGGCTTTCAGCCGCCGTGCCCGAAAGCAACAGAAATGAAGTTTGTTGGCCTTCTACCTTTTACAAGCAACAGCGGGAACAACGTTTGTTCGACCCATCAAGTAACATCCGCTATTGCGGGTCCAGGGTGTTCAACACCCTGGTTGGGGTCTGGGGCGAATAGCCCCAGCGTAACCCCTCTTTGGCTTTGAAAATAGTCCTTGCCGACAAAACCGTTATGAGTTTAGAATTAGAATAAGAACAATATAAAGAGGGAACCGCCGTGAGAGACGCAATGAGATTGAAAGAAGAAAGAATCCGCGAACGGAAGCTGATTTCGCCGGTCCAGCGCACCGCAGGCCTGGCGCTGATCCTTCTGGGCGCGCTGATCGCGCTGGTAGGCGTATTCGGCTACCTGGCAGGAGATTGGCAGATCGCGCCTCTTGCAGGCATGGCCGATCAGGTGTTTATCGCCCGGGAAGTGGCGCTGAGCGCGGGAACGGGAATCACCGGCGCTTTCGATATGGACGGCGAGGAAAGCGGCGTTCATTTCTATTACGCTTCCCTGTCGGATGACGATGCGATCAGCGCGGAGGATTTCGACGTGGGAGAAACCAAAAAAGCGCTGAAGGGCGGTTCCCTGCAATTTCCCGCCACCAAAGAACGGCAAACCGCCGTCATTGCCGAGGAAACGCCCATCCAGCTGGAGAACGGGCTCACAATGACCAAGGCGGTGAAATTCCCCGGCGCGGGCAGCAGCAAATACCGCAGTCTGAAAACCACCGTAGAAGGGCCCTGCACCCTGACGCTGTACGTCATGTCCTCCCTGCCTTCCCATGAGCGGCGGCTGGTGCTGTACAACAGCCTGACCGGCCAGGAAGCGGACGCCGTGATGGCTCCCGCCTTTTCCGCGGAGGGCACGCTGGCCCCTGTCCGTATGGAAATCCCCGCCGCGGGCACCTATTATGTGTCCGTAAAGGGGGATATTCCCATCGCGCCGGTGAGCGCCATCATGAATTACGCGGTCATGATTTTATTGGCCGGGTTGGTGCTGATTTTCAACGGCGTCATGATGCGCGTTCAGCGCTGGGAGCGGATGAAGGATCTGTTTTTCGTGGAGCCCGCCCTGCTGCTGTTCCTGATGTTCGTGTATTATCCGGTCATTGATCTGATCCGGATCTCCTTTACGAACATGTCGGTGCTCACCACCGGCAAGCAGGAATTTGTGGGGCTGCTGAATTTTGAGTGGATCTTTAACGGCGCTGGCACCCGGTACTTCTGGGAAAGCCTGCGCATCACCGGGGTTTACATGTTCTGGGAGGTCATGATCACGCTGGTGGGCGGCATGCTGCTGGCGCTGCTGTTCAACCGAATGACAAGAATGTTCAACACCATGCGCGCCATCGTGTTCATGCCCAAGTACATCGCCGTCTCCACCAGCGCCGTGGTGTTCCAGTGGATCTTGCATTCCAGCATCGCCACGGGCATCGGGCAGATGGAAGGCATTATGAACTACGCCCTTTCCCTGTTCGGCATTCAGGGGCCTCATTGGCTCATTGACGCCAACACCGCCCTGGCCGGCGTTCTCACCCTCACCGCCTGGCGCGTGGTGGGCTATGCTATGATGATTTATCTGTCCGCCATGAAAGGCATCAGCCAGGATTACTATGAGGCGGCGGCCATTGACGGGGCGGACGGCGTTCAGCGCTTCCGGTTCATTACCATTCCGCTCCTGGCCCCCACCACCCTGTTCCTGTTCGTGACCACGTTTATCGCCAGCATGAAGGTGTTCCAATCTGTGGACGTAATGACCGGCGGCGGCCCCGGAACCGCCACCAACGTGATGGTGCAATGGATTTACAACCTGACCTTCAAGGACTTCCATACGGCCAGGGGCGCCGCCGTTTCCCTGGTTTTCTTCGTGATCCTGCTGGTGTGCACGGCGGCCACCATGCGCTTCTCCAACCGCAATGTAAACTATGATGCTTGAGAAAGGAGGCGGAACCAAATGTTCAAAAGACTGGATCAGCAAAAGAGAATCGGCACGGTCAGCGTGATCATCGGCTTCGCGCTCCTGTTTTTCACCCTGCTGCTCATCCCCCTGAAAACCGCGGGAAGCTTCAAGTATTATTTGCTCATTCCCGCCGCGGTGCTGATTCTGGCGCCCATTCCCTTTATGTGGCGGGACGGCTTGCGGCAGATGAAGCAGAATCCCAGTCCCTTAGGACATTGGCGGCGGATGCGGCAAAGCGGATTCTTTGATCTGTTGGTGCTGCTGACGGCAATTGCCCTCCTGCTTTGCGCATGCTGGGCCTTTGGTCTTCTATCCTACCGCGCCACGCTGCAAAAGCACGCCGCCCTGGCGGGAGGCGCCGCCGCCACGCTGGATGAAGCCCGTGCCCTTCCGGACTTTATCGAATACAACTTTCATCAGGATCTGAACCTGATCGCGAAAAATTATCAAGCGTTCGGCATGATCGCTTTGATCATCGCGGGCTTTGTGGCAGTGTGCGGCCTGTACATGCGCTTCATCTCCCCCATTGTGAAGGCGGACGAGCATTTGCAGATCGCCCACGGCGTGTACCGCATCGCCGCCCAGTACGCCGCCGCCATCCTGATCGTGCTTATTTCCCTGTTCCCCATTTATTGGATGGTCATTTCTTCCCTGAAAACCTCCGATGAATTGATGCGCGCGGTGCCCACCTTATGGCCGGATCAGTTCATATGGACCAATTACCCCAATGTGCTGAACAAGGCCCCCTTCGCCCGCTACCTGGTGAACACGCTGGTAACCACCGTGCTCATGATGCTGGGCGAATTGACCATCGGCGTCATGGCCGCATATGGCTTTTCCAAGGGGACCTTCAAGGGAAAGGATATCCTGTTCATGCTCGTTCTCGGCGCGCTGATGGTGCCCATTCAGGTCACCTTCGTGCCTATTTATGTGATCATTGCCCGGCTGAACGCCATCGATACCTGGACCGGCGTGGTGCTGCCAAACCTTGTGAGCGCTTACTTCATTTTCATGCTGCGGCAAAACTTCATGGCGGTGGACAACAGCTATATCGAAGCCGGACGTATCGATGGGCTGGGCCGGTTCGGCACCATCATCCATGTGCTCTGCCCCATGTGCAAGCCCACTTTGATCACCATCAGCATCATCAGCTTCATCAACGGCTGGAACAGCTACTTCTGGCCCAAAATGGTCACCCAGTCCGAAGCCAGCCGCACCATTGCCGTGGGCGTTCAGCGCCTGAAGGAAACCTATGCCGGCCAGTTCGTGTCCAACTACAATGAAATCATGGCCGGCGCGGTGATGGCCATTATTCCCATCGTGTTTCTGTTCCTGATTCTGCAAAAGTACATCATGACCGGTATGAGTAAAGCCGCCATGAAATGATCTTTGCACAAGCACGTATTCCGCACCGGATTCTGGCGGAAGAATACAGCATATACAGCAAACCGTTTTCCGGGGGCAAAGCTTCGCGCTTTGTCTCCCGGTTTCTGTTTACCCGCAGATTCTTTTGCATCAGCGAAACGGGAACGCAGCCACACTGATCGTGCAGGCATTTATATTTGTATACTGTTAGCCGGAATGTTCTTAAGGATGAAATTCGAGTTAAAATCCAGCAAAGGGGAACGCTGGGGGCTACGCGCCCCCAGACCTGCGCCAGGTCGGTGACCGCCCTGGACCCACGCCTCGCGATGTTAGTTGGTGGGTATAGCCCAAGAAGTTCCGCGTGCTGCGCCGGGTACGAAATATAGCCAAGCTTTCGGGCACAATGAAAATAGGCGAAATTGGGCCAGGGAAAGGCCGCCTTTAGCAACTTGATCAATTTCAGGCAGTCCTTTGACTGCCTGGAATGAAACAACACTCGGTAAGGCGGCTTTTCCCTGGCCCAATTTCGCCTATTTTCACCGGATGCAAAGCATCCGGCCTGGCGGCTTTTTTCCACAATTCGGCATTGTCGTGCAAGGGCCAGCGACAAGCGCAGGCCCTTGCGCTCTGTGCCTCATTGGGCCTTCTCCCGCCTTTTTCCGCCACTGGCGGAGGCGGGATACGGCCCCGCCGTGCCCGAAAGCGACAGAA
>JAUNMW010000282.1 GCA_030537395.1 Clostridia bacterium
TAGTCAGCATCAGGCGCAGCACATACGTGAGCAGAAACAGGAACAGGAAGGTATGGGCCGCGGCCAGAGAACCGCGTTTTTCATGCACCAGATCCCAGAAGCCGTCAAAGGGATGGAAAATCACATACAGGCCATATTTCAGCGTTGCGATATAATGGCTCCACCTTTCCCGGCGCGTGCTTTGAGCGGTCACGTTACCGAGCGAACTTGCGGTGCTCATATGCTTCCACCTCCCCTTTCATATTCCGCACTTTTTTGATGATCAGCGGTATGATCAGCAGACACGCCACCACAGCGACAATCCAGCCGACATACTTTTCAACCAGGACTTTTCGATAGTAGCGGTAAGCCCTGCCGTAGTTTTCACGATCATGGGCCATTTTGAAGTAGTCCATGGCTTCCGCATACTTTTCCTGGCGCATCAGCGCGCGCCCGATGCCGATAAATGCCAGATTGTAATTGGCGTTCAGCTTCAGTACCTCCCGCCAGGTATCAGCGCTTCCGTCATAATCGCCCCGCAGGTACTGATCGCTGGCCTGATAGATCAGGTTGCCGTATTCAGTGGGGGTAAATACGGTAATGCTGCTTTCATTTTCATCCAGGCAGAACAGATCGTTCCCCATGTGTTCAATGGATACGGCGGACAAGAAAGCGCCTTCACTGTTGCCCTTGGTACCGAAGGCCCACAGCATGATGCCCTGCGGGTCATAACCGAACACGCGGCCGCGGGTGCGGTCAAAAGCGATATAGATATCGCTGTCCAGCACGGTAATATCCTTGAACTTGGAAGGACCATCCACCATACTGGATTCCACCCAATCCAAATCCCCGATCGGCGGATAACGGTCGTTTTTGATCAGGATATCATTGCCGTTGGCGTTCAGCCGACGGATGGGCTTGGCGTTATCCCACAGCAGATCGTATTCATCAAATACGATATTGGTGGCGTAAATGAATCCGTTTTCATCGATATAGATGTTTTCATACTCTGTGGGTACGAAGTTTGCCTGTTGGGAACGCTGTTCCTTGGTGGAGAAAAACGTTTTCCAGATGTAGTCCCACAGATTATATTTTACGGTATTCGCGCCGATGAAACCGGTAAATTCGCCGTCCGCCTCAAATTTGACCAGACCCTTGTTTACGTTGGTAGCCAGTACAAACACCCGGCCCACGCTGTCTGTTACCAGCTTGCTGGGCAGGAAGTTCAGGTTCTGATCAAACGTGCTGTCCGTGGGCTTTAGGAAGGATTGAATATAATTCAAATCCTTGTCCGCCTTGATCACGCGATAATTGTTGGTATCGGCGATATAGATATTACCCTCCGGATCAACCGAAACGTCGCTGGGCGTATTCAAGGTGGCCGGTTCCGCGCCCTGGATGGAATCAATGATCCGAATCAGGGAAAAGCCGCCGTTTTCCCGGTGAAGCTGCAAAATGCGATTATTGCCCGTATCGCATACGTAAAGGTCATTTTCGTAGGCAAACAGACTTTGAGGCCGTCTCATGGGCGTTTCCAACCCCAGGGTCGCACTGTAAACCACCTGATCCACCCGATAGGCGTCAGGTGATTCGCGCAAATCACCCCAATAGTCATAGTTATAGGTATAGGAACTGCTGTAACCGTCCTCCGCCAGCGCGGCGCCCAGGGGAATCACCAGCATGATGGTCAGCAGCAGCGCCAGCAGCCTGGTTATCGTTTTCACTGTCTTCTTCCCTCCCGTCATTTGAAAGGATGCAACTCGTTAATCCTTCAAGCCCGAGCTGGCCATAGTTTCCATGATCCTGCTCTGGGAAAGTATGAAAACCAAGATCGGCACAGAGATGACCACCACGGTAACAGCCGCGGCTTGACCTGTACGGGCTATGCCGCCAGCCTGGATCTGCTGCAAGGCGTAGACCAGCGTCTTTTTCTCTTCGGAGCGGATGACCGTTGCAGCGTTTGTATTCCACAGACTCTGCACAGAGAAAATCATGATGGTCAGCCAGGCGGGCTTTACGTTGGGCATCACGATGGACCAGAAAATGCGAACCTCGCCCGCCCCGTCCAGGTGCGCCGCTTCAATGAGAGCGGTCGGCAGGCCTTCCATGAACTGCTTCATCAGGAACAGGCCGATGGGAGCGGCAAAAGCGGGAAGAATGATGGCCCAATAAGTATCGATGATCCCAATTTTGCTCATGATAACAAAGTTGGGAATACCTGTCACATAGCCGGTAAACATCAGAGCTGTAACAACGATACTGAAGAAGGTTTTTCCGCCGGGGAAATCATACTTGGCCAGCACAAAAGCCGCCATGGAGGCAATCAGCACGTGACCTAAGGTACCGATCAGCGTGATCAGCACCGTATTGATCAAATAGCGGGAGAAGGGAATCCAGCTTTGCCCCATGGTAACGATCAGATCGCTGAAGTTGTCCAGCGTGGGATGATCCGGGAAAACCTTGGGCGGGAAGCGGAACAGCTCATCCAGAGGCTTCAGGGATGCCGCCACTGAGAACACCAACGGGAATGCCATCAGCACCGCGATGATCAGCAGCATCGCGTAAATTCCAAAATCGCCCCAGAAGCTGCGGTTGGGCTTGCGGCGCTTGGGCTGCAGCAGGGTGATCAAGGCATAGAATCCATAAATCACCATGCCGGTAATGGCCACCACTCGTCCCAGCATATACATGGAAGCGGAGCCGTTTAAGGAATCCAGTCCGTTCGCGCCGTGTTCTTCAATATATTTTGCGGGAGCAAGATTGATTTCTTCAATGTTATTCAATTGAATATTGCAGAAAACCAGACCCGCAACAAATACCGCCAAAATAATCGCAGAAATAATGGCGAATTTCTTCTTGTTCAGCTTCGGCTTTTCTTCCTCGATCTCGCCGCGAAGCTGGGCAAGATAATGCAGTTGTGCCGCCCTGCTCTGGGTTTTGGGCTGCTCGATCTTTGTTATCGGTTTCTTTTTGTTGCTCATGTGCCCACCTTCCTCAGCGCATTCTGGATCACTTTGTTGCAAAGGATCATAATCAGGAACAGCACCGTGGCAATGGCGGATGCGTAACCCATTTCAAAACGGGAGAAGCCATAGTCAAACAGGTGCGTCACGATGGTGCGCGCAGCGTAGTCCGTGCTGGGGTATCCGGCCAGAGCCCGGGGAACGTCGCTGACGTTGAAAGCGCTGGTGATGGACATAACCGCGCCGAACAACAGCATGGGCTTCATGCTGGGCAGAGTAATGAAGTAAAGCTCCTGCCAGCGGTTGCGGATGCCGTCCACATAGCCCGCTTCATACATGCTGCGATCCACACCCTGAAGGCCGGCAACGAAAGACAGGAAGCCGGAGCCCATGCTCATCCACAGGCTGACGATGATGACCACCGGCAGAATGTATTTGGGATCCAGAAGGAACAGGATCGGCGCGTCCACCAGCCCAAACTGCAGCAGCAAGGAGTTCAGATAGCCGTAAGCGTCACCCCGGAAGATGATGGAGAATACGGTGTAAGCACCGCCGGCGATGGAAGGCGCGTAGAAGATTACCACAGCGATGGTGCGCAGCCAGCGGGGTAATTCGTTGATGAACCACGCGAACAGGAAGGACAGGATATATCCGATAGGTCCTGTGATCACGGCGATCACGAAAGTGTTTTTGATTGCCGTCAGGAACACTTCATCCTGCAAAATCAAATTGATGTAGTTTTGAAACCGATGAACCGCGGGGGCTCCAGGATGTTGTAATAAGTGAAGCTGTAATATATGGAGGTTGCGATGGGCAGGATGAAGAAAGTGATAAACAGTACCGCATAGGGCAGCAGGAACAGATAGCACACCTTCATCCGCTTGGCTTTTTCCCAGTTATAGCGCAGGCTTTCCCGTTTTATTCCCCAGTATTTGCTCATAAACGACTGCATACGGTTTCCTCCTTTCTCCTCTTGCTCAATCAATCGGCAGGTTGAATTCCCGCCTCTTGACCTTGATTTCCTCATCAATTGTGCGCGCGTATGTCAGCAGCGTTTCGCGGGCGTCTTCTTTGTTATTGATCACCCGGCGAATCGCGTTGGTCATGTGGCGGGTGGTAGAATAGCCGCCGGCGATTTCCCGGAAGCCG
>JAUNMW010000283.1 GCA_030537395.1 Clostridia bacterium
CCCTGGCGCAGGTCTGGGGGCGCGTAGCCCCCAGCGTACCCCTTAGTCGGGACTAACTGCGTAACTTAAAGGGCTCTTTCATTAAAAAAGTCTGCGCCTAAAGGAATAAAGCGCTTTGAGCAAGCGATTCTCAAAGCGCGGCGGAGATTCGTTTTAATCATGCGATGGGCGAGGGGAGGCGGTTACCGCTTTTCCTCCTCGATCCAATGGCGCTGGTTTTCTTCCCAGGTGCGCTCGCTGATGATATAGCGGGGGCGATGCTTGGTTTCCAGGTAAGTTTTGCCGATATACTGGCCGATGATGCCCAGGCTGATCAACTGGATGCCGCCCAGCAGGCAGATGACGCAGATGATGGAGGCCCAGCCAGCCACCGTATTGCCCAGAATGGCTTCAATGATTGCCCAAATAGCGATCAGGATCCCCACGATGCTGAAGATCACGCCCCAGCCCGCGATCATGTTGATGGGCTTCACGGACAGGCTGGTGATGCCGTTGAAGGCCAGCGCCAGCATTTTTTTCAGGGGATAATGGCTTTTCCCCGCCAGGCGCTCCGAACGCTCATAATAGACGCTGGTGCTTTGAAAGCCCACCAGGGGGAACATGCCG
Organism: Clostridia bacterium; assembly: GCA_030537395.1. Taxonomy (GTDB): domain Bacteria; phylum Bacillota; class Clostridia; order Christensenellales; family Aristaeellaceae; genus RUG563. The sequence continues at coordinate 607 of JAUNMW010000283.1, forward strand.
CGCAGGAAAATGTTCACTTCCTCATAGTCCGCGAAGTGCTGAAGCACGCGGCTGCTTACCAGCCGGTAATCGGCATGGTTGAACACCACTTCGGCCCCCAGCGCGTTCATCAGCTTATAAAAGCCCTCGGCGGTGGTGCGCTTGAACCAGGTGTCCGTGTCCCGCTTGCTGCGCACGCCGTACACTACCTCGCAGCCGTTCCAGTATTCCTCCACCATCTGATCCATGGCGTTGATATCGTCCTGGCCGTCGCAGTCGATGGAGATGGTGATGTCGCACTTATCCCTGGCTTCCATCAGGCCGGCCAGCACGGCGTTTTGATGGCCCCGGTTCCGGCTTTGGCAGATGCCGATATAGTGCTGATCCTGCTTCGCCAGATCGCAGATGATCTGCCAGGTTTTGTCCTTGGAACCGTCGTTGACAAACAGCACCCGGCTGTTTTCGCTGATCCTGCCCTTCTGCGCCAGTTCGTTCAGCTTGTTCAAAAACAGGGGCGCCGTGATGGGCAGCACCTGTTCCTCGTTGTAGCAGGGAATCACCATCCAAAGAATGGGCCTGGGGGCCATGCGGCATCCCTCCTTGCAGCACCTTATAATGCAATCATTATCATTGATTGAGCACTTTATGGAACAAAGGAGAGAACAGAGTACAGAGTGCAGAGTACAGATTGAATAGTCGTTTAATCGGCTATATTCAATATTAGCAAAATAATCTGTACTCTGTACTCTGATCTCTGTACTCTAAAACGAAGTGGCTTAAAGCGCTCTTTCAATCAGCATACTGGCAAATTATTTCCCAATCACGGGCGTCCAATACGCCTGATTGTACAGGTCGGTGAACCGATAGGTGACGGACGCCTTGGAAGCATCGGGCAGATACACGTTGCTCACCTGCAAGTCGCCCTGCACGGTGATGGGATTGCCGAATTCGTAGCTGTCCTGGAAGCTCTGGTCGTAATTGTACAGGTCGGCCAGGGGCTGGATCACGTCGCCGTCCTCGATTTCCGTCATGGCCTTGGCCACGGTCTCCGTTTCATCGGTATAGGCGGCCCGGGCGCCGGCCACATAGCCGTCCTCGTGCTCGTTATCAAACACGATCATCAGGTCCACCCGGTAGCCGTCCAGCAGGGCGGGCACCCGGCCAGTGATGATCCACCCGCCGTCATCCAGGTACTGGCTGGTTTCGTGGTAGTAGGGCACGGGCTGACCGTTCAGCGCCAGCCAGGTGGCATCCATATCGGCCACCAGGCGGCCCATTTCATCAAATTCAAACAGGTTATCCAGGCCCAGGTCCACATAGCCCTTGCCGTTATCGTAGAACACATTCTGGTCCACGCCGGTGACCAGGGCCCACTGCTCGGCGGGCAGATCCATGACCCAGTTTTCTCCGTCCTTCACGAATACCAGGCCGCTCTGATTCAGGATGTTGGCGCTCAGATAGGAAACCAGCTCGTCATCCCCCAGGGCTCGGCCGGACAGGAAGCCGGTGTTGCCGCTGTCCAGCCCGGCAATACGGCCAAAGCCGCCGCCCAGGAACGCGGAAAGCAGATCGCCGATCATATCCTCAGAGGATGCCGCGGAGGAGGAGCCCCCGCCCAAGGAGCCCAGGGACCCGAACAGCGAAGGAATGGCGCTGGTGGAGCCGCCGGTGACGGCCTGGCCGCTGGCTTCCACGCTGGCAAAGGCGCGGATGGCCTCGGCATAGCTTTCGTCCATGCCGATGGCGGCATAGTTGCTCACCGCTTTATCCACGTTGGACACCTTGTTGTACGGGAAATAGATAGACAGGCCGTAGGCGTTGGAAATATTGTTGATCCTGTTATACTTGACCGCTTCCCGAAGCACCTTCGCCAAAGCGTTGCTTTCCGTGGTGTTCAGGTTGTTGCACAGGTCGGTCAGGTCCACCTGGTCGATGCGGCTGGAGGTGGCAAATTCCCGGCTGCCGTTGCGGGCGTTGGATACGGTCTTGTATTCCTTCTTGGCAATCAGGCTGGTAACGGATTTGGAGAACGCCGTGAGTTTGCTGGGCACGGTGTGGGAAAGCTCCGCCAGGTCGATCACGGACAGGGTGGTCTGTTGGCCCCGGCAGGTGGTGGCGCATTTGGACACGAAATCGTCGCAAATCTGTTTGCCCAGCTCCAGCGTGGAAATGGAGGTATTGCTGCCCAGGGCGGTAAGCCAATCGGTGTAATACCAGCCGATGCCGGGCTCCGTTTCCTCGGAGGCGATCAGGTAATCGGCGTAATTGCTGGCCATCAGCGCGTTTTCCACGGTGGCCATCAGGCAAGCGTCAAAGCCGATGAAATCAAACTTCACGCCGCCCTTCTTGAACGCGGTGTTCAGCCCGGACAGGCTCATAGACCCGCTGCGGGGGTTCTTTTCATCGTAGCCGTAGCCGCTGACGGAGCCGGACCCGTGATCCCACAGGATCAGGGCGTAACGGTTGGCTTTGAAATTCTTGACGCACAGCTGGATAAAGGAGGCCAGGGTGTCCGGATTGGTCATGGAGGCGGTGCCTTCGTTTTCGCTCAGGCACTTGAGCTTGCCGTTTTCCACCTGCCAAATCTGGTTCACCTTGGAGGAAATCACGTCGTTGCGCCAGGAGGTGGCGCCGCCGGTGAAAATGATCAGCTTTACATTGCTGCCGAATTTCGCCGCCAGCATTTCCTGCAAATCCTTGGTGCCCATGGCGCTGCGGCTTTCCAGGTCCGCGCCGCACATATACACCATGATGGTCATGGTATCCTTGCCGTTGCCCTTGATGGCGGTATACTTAGCCCGGCTGCCGGCCGCCACGCTGCGGTTCAGGGTGCCGGAATAGGATGTGGTGGGCAGATGGGTGCCGGAGCCGTAGGAGGATGCCGAACTGGTATAGCCCGTGGTGCCGCCGTACCAGCTGCCGCCCAGCAGGGATTCCAGCAGGGAAGAGGAAGAAGCCGCACTGGAAGCAGAGGATGAAGCACTGGAAGAAGAGGTGGAGCCGCCCATCATGCCGCTGAGCAGGCTGCTGATGGATGTGCCGCCCAGGGGCGAGGAAGAGCTGCTGCCGGTGACAGCGCCGCCCAGCAGATCACCCAGCAGGCTGCCGGAGTTTTGGGAAGAGGAGCTGCTCGTTGTTGTGCCGGTATCCGTCATGCTTTCCAGCAATCCCCCCAGCAGAGAGGAAGAAGAGCTCTGGCTGCCGGAGGAGGTGGAGCCGCTGTTTTGATTTCCGCCGCCGAACAGACCGCCCAGGCCGCCGCCGCCAAACAGCATCAGCGCAATCACCACAATGGCGATGAGCATGATGGGGCTCTTGCCCTTCGAGGCCCGGGTGGTGTTATTGGCAGAGGCGTTCGTCCACTGGGCCTGCAGCGGTTGCTGGGTCTGCAGCTGCGGCCGCTGTGGCTGCTGCTGAGCTTGCTGGGGACGCTGGGCCTGCAGCGTCGGCCGGGAAGTAAACGGCGACCCGGCCTGCAGGG
>JAUNMW010000284.1 GCA_030537395.1 Clostridia bacterium
GATACTCACCACCCTGGTGGGGTCCGGGGTGAAACCCCGGCGTAACCCCTTAGCTGAAACTAACTACGTAGCTTAAAGGGCACTTTTCCCAAAGTCGCAGAGCTATTCTATCACACCTCTGAAAAAACGCAAAGAGGTTCACAGCGGAAAGAACACCCGCAAAACAATCCAGCACAAGCAGCCGGAAAGCGCGGCGTGAAGGGCGCGCAGCAGGGCCAGTTGACCCATGGTGACGCCGCATTCTTGCCAGAAGGCCGCGTTCTGCAGCAAAATGGACAGGCCGCCAAAGGAGCAGGCGGCGCAGATCAGCGGCGCCGTCCAGGGCGTATGCAGGGCGATCAGGGCCTTTACGCCGGACGTTACTTCCAGGGCGCACTGCAATGCCGCGGCGCCCCAGGCAGGCAAATGGGGAAAGGCGCAGGCCGCCATCCGCGCCACTGTACAGCCCAGCATCATGCAAAGCCCCACCGTCAAAAGCGCCAGAACGCTGTCACGCAGCGCCTGGCCCAAAGGCATGGGCAGCGGCGGCTGAGCCCGCGCTTCTTCCCGCGGAAAGCACAGTCCGATCAGAAAAGCGCCCAGAAGATGACACGCAAAAACGACCCGACCCGCAGCCGGACGATTCAGCCAAGCGCTCACTGTGCCCAGAAAAAACATGGGGCTCATGGTGCCCGTCATGGCAGCGAAGCGCAGAGCGGCAGGGCCTGTCAAGCCCGTGTTCTGCATCAGCCTGGCCCCGCCCGGGGACCCGCACAGCCAGCCAAGCGCCGTTTTCAGCGCCGGGCCGCCGCCTGCCCGGCTGGCAAGCATCAGCATGCAAACCATAAACGGCCCCAGCACCGGCGCGATCGACCGGGCCCACAGGCCAATCCCCTGCCATGCCGCCTCCGCCGCTTCCCCCGGAAACACCATCATGGCCCCCGCCAGCGCCCCAAAAGCCGCCGCGTACAGCAATCTCCGATCCCCCCCAAAGAAAAAGTATGCGGAATCCTGCGGCGGCATGACGGCAAAAAAGAGTACAGAGTGCAGAGTTCAGAGTACAGATGATATAGTCTTCCGCGCGTAATATGGCATCATGCTCCATATGAGCTCGTTTTATCGCTGACTATTCAATCTGTACTCTGCACTCTGCACTCTGTACTCTTTCTAAATCGCTTTACGCCATCGCCGCGTGCAGCGTTTGCCGCACAGCCCCCTTGCCGGCAATGAGCTTGGCGAAATCCTGGCACACCAGATCGGCCAGGCCGGTTTCCACCAGATCCACGCCGAATATGGCTTTGTTGCGGAGCAGATCATTGAGCTTCGCTTTCAATTCATCGGCGGACAGCGCATCGAACAGATGAATGTCCGAAACGAAAGGCCGCACGGTATCCAGCAGGGGATCGCTGCTGAGCTCGAAGGCGTTTCCTTCGTCATCAATGGCCATCAGGTAGCGCAGCCAGCCGGCCAGCACCAAAGGAATGGCTTTCAGGCTGTGCACGTCCAGGGTATCGGAGGCGGCGTAGGCCTTGATGGTTTCGCCGAAGCGGATGGCCAGCTTCTGGCTGGTATCGGTGGCGATGCGCTGGGGCGCGTCGGGCATGAAAGGATTGGGCAGGCGCACGTTCACAACCGTGTCGATGAAATCCTTGGGGTTGATCACGCCGGGGTCGGTGACCACGGGCAGGCCTTCCACATAGCCCACGCGCTTGATCAGGGCCACGATGTCCTCATCCTTCATTTCCTCCCAGATGCGGGTATAGCCCAGCAGACAGCCGTAAATGGACATGGCGGTGTGCAGGGGGTTCAGGCAGGTGCACACCTTCATGCGCTCCACCCGGTTCACGGTGTCCCGGTCGGTGAAAATGAAGCCCGCGTGCTCCAGCTCGGGGCGTCCGTTAGGAAAATCATCCTCGATGACCAGGTACTCGCTTTCCTCCGCGTTCACGAAAGGAGCGATATAGGTGTTTTTGCTGGTGACCACCGGCTCCAGACCCTGCAGGCCGTCGGCCTTGAGCATTTCTTCCACGGAGGCGTCGGGCCGGGGGGTGATCTTGTCGATCATGCTCCAGGGGAAGGATACCTTCCTGGGATCATTCACATACGCGATGAAGCCCTCGTCCTTCCAGGCCTGAGCAAAAGCGTTCATGGCGGCGAACAGCTTTTCGCCGTTATGGGAGCAGTTATCGGTGCTCACCATGGCGATGGGGGCCCCGCCCGCCTGATAGCGGGCATAGAGCAGGGAGGCCACCTTGCCGATGTAGCTCTGGGGCCTGGCGGGGCCGTTTTCCAGGTCCGCCGCCACAGAGGGCAATTTCTCTCCCTCACCGTTTACCAGGCTGTAGCCCTTTTCGGTAATAGTGAAGGTGACCAATTGCAGGGAGGGATTCTGGAAAATCCGGATCAGATTGCTGTATTCCGCTTCGTTTTCGCTGTCCAGGATGCAGGATTCGGCAATGCTGCCCAGCACGGTCTTTTCCACGCTGCCATCGGCTTTCAGGGTCACGAACAGGGAATAATTATCGTTGGGCCGGTAGCCCTTTTCTACGATTTCATAATCGAAGCCTTCCACGGCCACGATGCCAGTATCCATTTTGCCGTCGTTGAGCATCTTCTGAGCGGCGGCGCACTGGAACGCCCGGAAAATATTACCCGCGCCGAAATGCACCCACCGGGGGGCCTTTTTTGTTTCGGCAATCATTTTCACCCGGTCAAACTGAGGCAGGGTATACCCCTTGGCTTCCCACTCATACCGGGAGGCCAGGCCCTTTTCATTCAATACCAGCATGCTTCAAATCCCCTTCTTCCGATCCTTATCGATGGCTTCCCACAGGCCGTTGATGTAGGCCGCGCCCAGGGCCCGGTCATACAGGCCGTAGCCAGGGCGTCCCTGTTCGTCCCAGATCATGCGGCCATGGTCGGGGCGGATGTAGGTGTCGGGGCAGGTATCATAAATGGCCTTCACGATTTCATACAGGTCCAGATCGCCGGTGCAGGAAAGGTGGGCCGCTTCCCGGAAATGATGATGGCCCAGGTATTTCACGTTGCGCACATGCATGGCCCCGATGCGGTTCATTTCGCCAAAGTGGCGGATGATGGCGGGAATATCGTTGTCCGGATTGCTTCCCAGAGATCCGGTGCACAGGCACAGGGTGTTGGCGGGGCTGTCGTGCAGCTTCACCATTTTGTCAAAGTCCTCCTGGCTGTGGGTGATGCGGGGCAGATTGAAGATGGGCCAGGCGGGATCGTCGGGATGGCAGGCCATACGAACGCCCACTTCCTCGCACACGGGAATGACGGCGTCCAGGAAATACTTGAAGTTCCTGCGCAGATCGTCGGGGCCGATCTTTTCATACTGCTTCAGCGTGGTTTCCAGCAGCGCCAGGCGTTCCGGCTCCCAGCCGGGCAGGGTGAAGCCGTGGCTGTCCTCGGCAGTCTTGCGCACGATTTCCAGGGGGCCCATTTCGCCCAGGTCCTTTTCGTCGAAGTACAGGCTGTTGCTGCCGTCCTCGGGGATCACCCGGGCCAGATCGGTGCGCAGCCAGTCAAAAACGGGCATGAAGTTGTACACGATCACCTTCACCCCATGCTTGGCCAGCATGCGGATGGTGGAAATGTAATTGGCAATGTATTCTTCCCGGGTGGGCAGGCCCATTTTGATGTCCTCGTGCACGTTCACGGACTCGATCACTTCGATCTCCAGTCCCGCGTCGTTCACTTCTTTTTTCAGGGCCACAAATTCTTCCTCGGGCCAGTCCACGCCCGCGGGCTTGTCCAGCAATCCCATCAGGCCGGTCATGCCGGGAATCTGCTTCACGTACTTGAGGGGAATGGGGTCGATGGCGCTGCCGTACCAACGGAATGTCATTTTCATGGTGGGTTCCTCCTTCATGAATCGGTTGTATTTTGTAATCGTTCTTTCGTTCTCTGCAAACACTTTAGGCCGCTTCGTTCAAGAGTACAGAGATCAGAGTACAGAGTACAGATTATTTTGCTTGTACAAGGAAGATAGCCGCGTGAAAGACTATATAATCTGTACTCTGAGCTCTGTACTCTGTTCTCTCCTTCGTTCCT
>JAUNMW010000285.1 GCA_030537395.1 Clostridia bacterium
AACAGCTACACCAGCCAGATGGTCCGCACCATCAAGTACTTCGCGGAACTGTAATAAGCCTTATTAATCAAGGGCCTTCGGGCTCTTGATTGACTGAAAAATCAGTTCAAAAGTACGAAAAATGTTGTCGAATACGCGTAGGCAAGGAAACGAAATGACTTGCCAAGTACGATAAGCATTTTGCCCCGCTTTCTCCCTGATAAAACAGGACGGAAAGCGGGGTTTTTCTATGTTCATGTCGGAAGCCATTCAAGAGTTCGGGGGTGATTGTAAAATCCGAATACTGTCACCCAAGGCAATCACCAACTACCAGAAGCAGTTTCTTTCTATGAAGGATGGCCAAGAGTGTAAGGCACGATATTATAAAAGAAAACTCCGCAGGCAAATTGAGGAAAAACTTGTGTAGCGTGTTGACAAATATTATTATATTTGTTATTATGATGATGCAAGCTAAGGCCTGAAAAAAGGAGGAAGCGCATTGCGCCCCTATTCCTCAAAAGAAGTGATTCAAATGCTTTTAGCGGATGGATGGTATGAAGTCAATGTAGTTGGCAGTCATCATCAATTCAAGCACCCAACAAAACCAGGACGAACCACAGTCAAGCATCCGGATAAAGACATACCGCGGAAAACACTGGATAGTATAGAAAGGCAATCAGGTTTAAAGTTTCGTTGATTTCTCAGATTTGTTTAAAACAAGTAGAGAAAAAGTAAAAACAACTTGATAAAGCGAATACTATTTATAATTGCGAGTAATAATATGAATGTACAGACAAAAAAGAGGTGCAAAAAAGAATGAAAAAAATTGATCGTTATTTCTATCCAGCCATTTTTACCTACGAACCTGATCAGGAGATCGCGGTGGTTTTTCCAGACCTGGATTGTGCGACCAGCGGAGAAAACGAAGATGACGCGCTTCTTTCCGCACGTGAATTGTTGGGTATCGTGCTGAATGGCATGGAGGAAGATGGGGAAACCATTCCAACGCCTTCTTCCTTGAACGATATTCAAGTGGCAGAGAATGAGCGGGTTGTCTTAGTGGATGTTTTTATGCCTTCTGTGCGTTTAGCTCAAGTGAATAAAGCGGTGAACCGTACTGTTACGCTTCCTGCTTGGCTCAATGCTATCGCTCTTGAACATAATATCAACTTTTCCCAAGTGCTTCAGGAGGCATTAAAACAACAACTGCATGTCTGACATAGGCATACCTGTGGACGATTCCATCAAAAAGGCGGGGTTGCAGCCCCGCTTTTCCTTTACTGTTTTACTGGTGTTCCGTATACCATGATCTTGCTTCCAATTCATGCGTGCGCCGTGGTCCGCGCAGCTGACGCCTCTTTTTTCCCGTTTCAGGGGACGATTCTTGCTTTTCCGCCGCTTTGAGCATCGTTTTTTCCTCGGACCCAAGGGCAAAGGAAGCGCGATCTTTTCTTGACAGAACAAACAAACTGCGTTACGATAAATTTGTGATAAGCATTTTTCTTCCGCTGTGCGAAGGATTGGAAAAGAAAGGATACCGTATGCAGGATCAGGCAAACCGGGAAAAGCAGGAGCAGAAGCTGATCGCCATGACCACCCGGCCCGTGGAAAAGCTGATCATCAAGCTGGCCGTTCCCACCATGATTTCCATGATGATCACCTCCATTTACAATATGGCGGATACGTTTTTTGTGGGGCAGATCGGCGGCGGCAGCGCGGAAGCAACCAGCGCCACCGCGGCGGTGGGCGTGGCCTTTCCCCTGATGGCCGTTATTCAGGCCTTTGGCTTCATGTTCGGCCACGGCTCGGGCAATTTTATTTCCCGGGCCCTGGGCAGCCAAAAAACGGAGGAAGCCGAACGGATGGCCGCCACCGGTTTTTTCATGGCGCTGATCGCCGGCATGCTCATCGCCGCCGCGGGCCTGATCTTCCTGGAGCCCCTGGTGCGTTTGCTGGGCAGCACGGACACCATTCTCCCCTACGCCAAAGCCTATATCCGGCTGATCCTGATCGGCTGCCCCTGGATGACGGCCAGCCTGGTGCTGAATAATCAATTGCGCTTTCAGGGCAACGCCCTGTTCGCCATGATCGGCATCGGCTCCGGCGGCCTGATCAACATGGCGCTGGATCCCCTGCTGATTTTCGGCCTGAACTTGGGCATCCGAGGCGCGGCCCTGGCCACCATCATCAGCCAGCTCATTTCTTTCTGCCTGCTCTATATCGGCACCCGGAAATCCGACAATCTGAAAATCAAGCTGAAAAATTTTACCCCCAATCCCCATTATTTTTCTGAAATCTTCCGGGGCGGGGCCCCCAGCCTGTTCAGGCAGGGCATCGGCAGCATCGCCTCCACCGTGCTGAACAACGCGGCGGGGGTTTTCGACGATCCAGCCATCGCCGCCATGAGCATCGTCAGCCGCGTGATGATGTTTGCCAATTCGCTTGTGATCGGCTTCGGCCAGGGCTTTCAGCCGGTATGCGGCTTCAATTACGGGGCCAGGAAGTACGATCGGGTGCGCCGGGGCTACGCTTTCTGCGTGAAATACAGCACCGTATTTCTCCTGTGCGCCGCGGCGGCAGGGGCCGTTTTCGCCCCGCAGGTGCTTTCCTGGTTCCGGGGGGACGATCCGGAGGTGATCCGCATCGGGGCCCTGGCCCTGCGCTTGCAGTGCATCACCCTGCCCACCTTCGGCTTTATCATGATTTCCAATATGATGATGCAAACCACCGCCTACACCCTCCAGGCCTCCATGACCGCCCTGGCCCGTCAGGGATTGTTCTTCCTGCCCCTGATCATTCTGTTCCCCATGCTGTGGGGCCTGTTCGGCATTCAATTGGCCCAGCCTGTGGCCGATGGGCTCACTTTCCTGCTCACCATCCTGATGCAGCGGAACGTGCTCCGGCAGATAAAAATGCTGGAATCCCAAAATGAACGCGGCTGAGTCCATCAGCCGCGAATTATTACAGGGGATTCTATCGGAAATTCAATGCGGTATTCTGGGAAGCGTGCCCATGATTTTGCGGGCTTCCTGAGGGGTCGCGGGCTCCAGGCCCATGGCGCGGATCAGTTGAACCAGCCGCTCCACCACCTGCCAGTTGTGTTTCGCGTATTCGCCGGGGGCTAGATACGCGCTGTCCTCAAAGCCGATGCGCACCACGGACGCGCCCAGCGCCATGGCCCCGGCCAGGAAATCCCAGTTATCCCGGCCGTAATGGGTCACGCCCCAGCGGGCGTCTGCGGGTACGGCAGACCGGAAAGCGGTCAGGCAGGTCATATCCGGCTGCATGCCGCCCTGATGGCCGAACACCAGGTTATAAAAGATGGGCCGGCGATAGGGCGTGCGGACCGCGCTGCGCTCGATGTTGTAGATCATGCCGATATCGAACACTTCCACCTCCGGGATGATCCCCCGGTCGTAGGATTGCTTCGCGCAGTAATCAATGTCGGAATCCGTGTTCACATACAAGCCGCCGTTCAAATTGGTGCTGCCGCCGTTCAGGGAGGAGCTTTCCACCCGCCAGTAATCCAAGGGGCGGCACCGTTCCTCAATGGTCATATGGGAAATGCCGCCGGTGGAGGCCTGCACCACCACGTCCGTGCGCTTGAGGATTTCTTCAAAGGTGTCCCTAAACTCCGCGGTATCGGGCGTTAAGCTGCCGTCCGGCAGGCGGCAGTGCAGATGACACATGCCCGCCCCGGCGTCCACGCATTTTTTCACGTCTTCCGCCAGCGCAATTTTATCAATGGGCGTTCCAGCCTTTACCGGGGCCAGGGAAATGATGATTTTTCTTGCCATAAGCATCCTCTTTCTTTATTGTTTAGTTCCGGAAAAACGTTCTTATATCTGTGCAGTCATGCCTACTTAAAGCGCCCTTTAAATTACTGAGTTAGTGCCAACTAAGGGGTTGCGCTGGGGTTTCACCCCAGGCCCCACCAGGGCGGTGACCGCCCTGGACCCGCAATAGCAGATATTACTTGGTAGGGTGAAAGAGCGTTGTTCCCGCTGTTGCTTGCAAGAGATTGAAACCAAACGAACGTACACTTCTGTCGCTTTCGGGCACGGCG
>JAUNMW010000286.1 GCA_030537395.1 Clostridia bacterium
ATATCACTGCTCGCAAATGGATTGTGTCTTGCTTTAATTAGGTAATAGTATTAGAATTCAAAATCGTCCTTTAGAACTTGCCTGTTAACAGTAGAAAAACATACAAAAACGGGAAGCAGGCGCTGATTCAAAAGCGCGTCCGCTTCCCTTTTTGTATGTTTGTTTTTTTATGAACCTTTAGCCTCGGTATTGATGCTGTACCTGTTCAAAGCGGCGCCTTGTGCAGAAGCATTCCAGCCAGCCAAGCACGAAAAGTGTCAGGATCATGAGCGCGTACCAGAAATAGGGGGACAGATCGATACGGTCCAGGGCAAATTCCACGCCCACGATGGCGCCGATACACGCCAGCGCGCCGGCAATAGGCCAGAAGCGATTCCACAGGCCCCGTTCCTCGCTTTGCAGGCAGCTATACAGCAGAAGGCCCACCAGGGTGACGGCGCAGAGCAGCTGTTCCACTCGCACAAAGCCCCATTTCAGGCCCTGAGCCCGCAGGCTCTCGCACAGGATTTGGCTCAAGCACAGATAAAACGCCGTCCGCTCCAGGAACAATCCGGGGATCCAGCCTTCCTTTTTCCGCAGCGCGAACACCAGCGAGATCGCCAGCGCAAGCAGAGCCGCCAGCATAAACACCGCCATGAACCATTCCTGCCATTCATTGCTGACAGCGAACGGGAAACGACAAAGAGCGGGCACATCCGTAAGCGATCCCACGCCCAGCATGCCCAAATACCGTTCGGCGTACCGGGCTCCGGCAACCATCAGCGCGCCGCAGGGGGCGAATACGCTCAGGAACTGCTTTACATGCGTTTTTGTCAGCCGCGCGGCCAGGGCCATTCCCAGGATCACGCCCACACAGCCGCCGAAAAAGCTGAATTCCGTGCTTTTCACGCGCGTGAACGCTTCCCAGCCAAACCGGGGCCACACCCGATGGAAAAGCAGCGCCACATAGAACAGCTTAGCCAGGGCCCAGCCCAGGATGACCGAAAGAACCAGCCCCAAAATGGCCGGGGCCATTTTCATTCCCCGCCGCTGCAGCCGGAGCATCAGCCAGCCCGTGCCCAGCGCCGCGGTGACCGCCATCGTAATGAAATACGCCTGATTCATGCTCAGTTTACCCCATACGCGGACGCGAAATAAATAATATCGTTGATTTCCCGGGTATTTTCGCTTTCCACGTCATTGATTTTTCTGCTGTTGAACAACATCATACAGGAATTGCCGCCGTCCAGATTATAGGCGGTCTGCACCCCCTGATCCGCCACCAGTTGGGCGAATTCCATCAGGGTCATGCCCGCGCTTCCCCGGGCGGGAGGGCCGCAGCAAATGCACTTGTATTCCAAGGGACCCACCTGGGCTATGCACATGCGCTGTTTCCGGTCGTTCGCGGCCATATCCTCATCCAGGGTCATGTTCGGGTGCACCTGGCCATCCAGCACCAAAGCGGGGCCGAAGTAAAACGCGTTGATAACCTTCTTCCCCTCGATGGTTTTATGCACTTCGCCCTTTTTGGGTTTTTCAATAATATGGAAATCCCCGTCCTCATCGATCAAGAGCACGTCGCGCCGGCCCACCAGCACATTCAGGAACAATTCTCCCTGGCGCAGAATGTAGCCCTCTCCTGTGTAGGAAAAATAATCGCCGTCGATGGCCAGCACCGCGTTAACGCGCCGGGCCAGATAGCGGCCGTCCATCACCATATCGGAATCAAAGCCGTTGGCGGCGGCGGTGCGCAGCTGAGACGGATGGGCGATTTTCACGGACGCCACCCAATAATCGCAGCCGTTTTCCGTTCTGTCCTGATCGATGGCAACGGAAATGGTGCGATCCTCATAATGGAACGCATCGGTATAAAAGGCCTGATTCAGCGGCGGCCCGCCGGTAAAATCCACCGGGAGCCTATTTTCTGCTTTAGCTTCCTGCGCAGAAAACAACAGGACCATGATCGCCAGTATCCCGGCGCACATCAGCAGCTTTTGTACCTTGCTTGCCATGCAGTGACGGGCTCCTTTCAAATGGGGTACTGTTCATTATAAATTGTTGAAAATTGCTTGTCAATAGCAAAAAATCCCTTTTGCGGCGCATTCTGGCAAACGATTGCATGAATATTCGCAATGTGCGCATTACGGGCGTGAATGCAGGAAAACGTGCCAAATACAATATGGTATTTGAAATTCCATTTCGTGTGTGATAAACTACTATTGTCCTTTTCCATAAACGGCACGCCTCCTTTGCTTTTGTTGCGGTTGCCAGACCTGCTTCTATTATTGCAAAGGAGGCGTTCTTGTTTCTTAAGTCTTTCCCTCCCACCACCTCAGGTGGTGGTTTTCTTTTTACGCTAAATCAGACAATCAAGGCCATGCAGCACTTCCCGCTGCATGGCCTTTTCTTACCAGTTTTCGTAGCGCGCCTGTCTGTCAAGGCTGTTGATTTCAGCCATTTCCTGGTCGGTCAGTTCAAAATCGAACACATCGAAATTTTCCGCAATATGCCGCGGATTGGAGGACCCGGGAATGGCAATGTAACCATCCTGAATGTGCCAGCGCAGGATGATTTGAGCGGGCGTTTTCCCATGGGCGTTGGCGATCCGCGCAATGGTTTCATTCGCAAAATGCTCCTGCGTGTGGCCTCGGCCGCCGAAGGGATACCAGCTTTCCACCGCGATCCCGTACTGACGCACATATTCCTGCAGGGCTTTATTCTGGTAATACAGGTGGTTTTCGTTCTGGATGACGGCGGGCATGATTTTCGCGAAGGACAGAACCTGCTCCACCGCCTCCGGCGTGTAATAATTGGAAATGCCGATGGAGCGCACCTTGCCGTCCCGAACGGCTTGTTCCATGGCCCGATACACCGCTTCATCATTCCAGCCGGGCTGATGGATCAGCATCAGATCGATATAATCCAGCCCCAGTTCCCGGAGGGAATCATCGATTCCCCGGGCTGCCCGGTCATAATCCCCGGGCATGATCTTGCTGGTGACGAAGATTTCCTCCCGGGCGACGATACCGTTCTCAACAGCCCGGCGGATGCCCCGGCCCACGCCCGCTTCGTTGCCGTAATACCGGGCCGTATCGATCAAGCGCATACCGGTTTCCAGCGCTGCGTATACGGACGCCTCCGCCTGATCGTTGGAAAGGGTCCAGGTGCCCAGGCCAATGACGGGCATGGAATAGCCGCTGTTCAGCGTTATATCAGGCAAAGCAAATTCGCTTGATTGCGTGCCGGCTGATACCGTCAGCGTGACGGTCACATCGTGCCGCCCGAGCCTGTCCTTCAGTTCCGCTTGAGACAGACCCCGGATATGCCCCAGCCGCGTGTAGGCCCAGGAATTGGAGCCGTGAAAGATCACGATCTGGTTGCCCGAATAGAGAACGATATCCCCGTAATCTGTCTGGGTTTGCACATCCTGCTTGGGCAAATTCGCGCCTAACGGACCCACCTGTTCAAAGCCGCCGTACATGGACATGGATATTTCCAGCGGTTTTTCCGCGGCCAGCGCCCGAAGCGCCGAAACGGATTCATTCGCCTCCCAGTCCACGTCAACGGCAGCGCCGTCAATGAAAAGCAGCAAATTTTCCTCCCTATCCTTATCCTCCGCCATGCCGCTGCCGCCCAGCAGCAGGATCAATACCAGGATGCCAATAACCGCCGCGCGCCTCATTTCAGATACTCCTTGAAGAACTGCTCCAGCTTGTCAAAGGGAATGATGTCCATTTGATCATACAGATCGGTGTGCACAGCGCCGGGAATGATCATCAATTCCTTGTTGGCGGTATACTTGCTGTTCTTCACCATGGCGGCATAGGCGTCCCGGCTGAAATAGCAGGAGTGGGCCTTTTCGCCGTGAACGATCAGCACGGCATTGCGGATCTCATGGATGTAAGCAAGCTGCGGCATATTCATGAAGGACATGCAGCCGATCTTATTCCAGCCGCCGTTGGAATTGAGGCTGCGGGGATGATAGCCCCGGGGCGTTTTGTAATAGGCGTAATAATCCTTTACAAAGAACGGCGCGTCCTCCGGCAGGGGATC
>JAUNMW010000287.1:0-1854 GCA_030537395.1 Clostridia bacterium
CGGATAAGATCCATTTGCCCACCCCTAAGTTCACCACGCTTGTCTGGCCGGATTTGCCGGTCACGGTGGTGAAATTCTTCCGACCGGAGGTAGTGCGCTGGTTCACGATCAGGATCAGGAAGCCGAACAGCATCATGATCACGGCCAGAATGCTGGCCTGGCCGATGCGGTTGCTCTTCATGCCCACGTACTGAGTGGACAGGGTGTTCAGCTTCAGGTAATGCGGAATGGGATAGGAACCCATGGCGCTGGAGAATACCAGCAGGATGGTGCTCAGAATGGCGGGCTTCACCAGCGGCAGCGTCACCCGCAGGAAGGTTTTCCAGCGGGGCGTGTTCAGAATGGTGGCCGCTTCCTCCAAGTTGGCATCCATGTTGCGGAAAATGCCGCCGATCAGGATGTAAGCAAAGGGCGCGTAGTGCAGCGCCAATACCACTGAAACGGGGAACAATCCTTCACACCACCACTGGGGCATGCAGATGCCGAACAGGTTGGCCAGCAACCCGTCGGAGCCGCCGGTGATCTTGTTGCTGTTGAACAGGTTCTGCCATACCACGGCCAGGGTCCACTGGGGCATGATATAGGGGAAAATGAAGATGGAGCTTAGGTACTTCTTGAATTTCAAATTTGTGCGGGTGACCAGGTACGCGAACACCCCGCCGTACAGGATGGCCCCGAAGCAGGCGAAGATGCTGATGAGCACCGAGTTCAGCAGGGGCGTCCACAGATAAATGGAGGCCACGGACCGGGTCACGCGCTCGCGCCCCTGGCGGGTGGTGATGGTGTCGCCAAACAGGTTGCTCCAGTTGTAGGTGGTGTAATCCTCGCCCAGCACCTCCACCTGGGACGCAGCGGCGGCGTCGGATGAATCCACGCTGCCGGGGTGCACCAGCACCGTGTCCCGCAGAATGGTGATCATGGGGAACAGGGTGGTGATGGTCAGGATGATGCCAAGGGCCAGCAGGATGGCGTTCTGGGGCTTGGATATGTAGGTCCAAACCGTGTTCACCTTCCTGCGGAAATTGCTTGGCCTCTGGGAAGCAATGGTAGACATTGGCTTTCCTCCCTTTCAGGATGGTATTTCCATTGTGTAGGAAAACGGGCGGCGTGCCGGACACAGCCGACGCGCCGCCCGCATCGCTCAATCAAAATTCAATAGGAAGCAAAATTCAATTACTTGCCGCTCACGATACCGTCGATCCAGTCGCCCATGACGCCGGACACGGAAGCGCAGTAGGCAGGTTCTTCCACAACCAGCTTACCGGTGTTCAGCCACCAGTCATAGCCCCGGTCGTTCTTGGCGGGGTAGGTATCAACGCCGTCCACAAAGCCGTCACTGCTGTGGTCCTGCATGCAGGCGGGAACGGGAGCATAGCCGCCCATATCCTTGCCCCAGGCATAGAAGCCATCAGGAGTGGTGGTCATATAAGCGATGAAAGCGCAGGCGGTCCAGGGCAGGGGGCTGGTCTTGGTCAGCATCAAGTAATGCTTGTAAGCATAGCCGCCGATGCCTTCATAACCATCCTGATAGGCGGCCACGGTGATGTTGTTTACGGAAGCTTCAGCGGTTTCTTCCACGCTGCGCAGCTTGGAATAAACCAGCAGGCCGGCCTGATCAGCGGCGGATTTGGTCACCAGCGTGTTGCAGATGGGGCCGTCATCGGTCTGCTCGTTGTACTTTTCGCACCAGAGGAACACCCAGGCCAGGCCGTAATTGGCGTTTTCGCCGGTGAGGCCCAGATCCTGAGCATCCAGCTTCATTTCTTCAATGATGTCGGCAAATTCAGCCTGCTTTTCGGCGGGCAGCTTTTCATAAGCTTCCTTGGCGTAGGTGGCATACTTTTCGTTGGTCAT
>JAUNMW010000287.1:1954-4013 GCA_030537395.1 Clostridia bacterium
ATTGGTCATGGTCTGGGCCTGTGCAATGATTTCTTCCACGGTCAAATCTTCCGCGGCAGCGAAGGAGCACAGCGACGTGATCATCGCTAATGCCAGCACAAAAGCGAGAACCTTCTTCATCGTATTTTCTTCCTTTCTATTTTCCGGCCGGAAATTTCCCAGCCTTTACAAATTATTTTACACGTACCGCCCTGTTTGTCAAGAGCGCAGCGTGCATAAGCAATGGAAAAACAAGAATAATTTCATCAGATTGTACAAAAAAAGCCGACAGATGCTGCCGGACATTCATCGTTATTGCGCTCTTTAGGTAAGAAAAGGAGTTGAGAGTTGAGAGTTGAGATATATTTTGTTGATACATTTTAATCAATGGATTCGCAGAGAGAAAGAGAAAACGACTATATAAATCTCAACGCTCAACTCTTTACTCCCAACTCTCTTATTGACTTAAAGGGCTCTTGATGTAAATTACGTTACATGCGTCAAATTCTGAATCCATTTTCCGGAGCGGACGAAGAAATAGCCCAGCACGCATTTGATCAAATTGGCAGCCTCCACCACAGCGTAAGCCAGGATGATATCCGCCCCCGCAGCGCGCACCATCAGCAAAGCCAGGGGCACGGAAATGGCCCAGGTATACCCGCTGTCAAACAGGAAGGTGATGATGGTTTTCCCACCGGAGCGCAGGGTGAAATAGGTGCAGTGGGCGAAGGAATACAGGGGCATGGCGCAGGCGGTAACGATCAAAAGGCGGGTAGCCATCTGGCGCACATCCTCCGTGACCCCGCTGTATGCCCGGGGGATCAGCGGCGCAAACAGGATCAGCAGCAGGCCCATGGTCACGGCCCCCGCTGCGCCGAAAGCCAGCAGCCGCCACACGTCTGCCTTGGCCTTTTCAAATTTGCCCGCGCCCAGGCTCTGGCCCACCATCACCGACACCGCTGTGCCCAGGGACATATAAACGGAATTGAACAGATTGGAAATGGTGAACGTGATGCTCAGGGCCGATACCACCGTCAGCCCGCACATGGAGTATACGGCGGTGAGCGTGCTCATACCAATGGACCATAACAGCTCGTTCGCCAGCAGCGGCGCGCCCATCCGCGCTACCTTTTTCAGCAGCGCGGCGGGGACCCGCAGCGTTTTGTACGCGCCCTCAATGAACGTAAAGCGCTGATGATGCTTATGAGTGAAAATCACCACGATGGCCAATTCCACATACCGACTGATCACCGTCGCCACCGCCGCGCCCACTACCTCCATCCGGGGCAGGCCCAATTTACCGAAAATCAGCAGATAATTGAACACCGCGTTGGTCGCCACCGCCGCCACGCTGGCAATCATGGGAAGCCGGGTCTCCCCCATTTCCCGCAGGGTGCCCGCGTAGCTTTGGGCCAAGGCGAAGGCCGGCAGCCCGATCATGATCACCATCAGATAATCATGGCCGTTTTGCAGCATATCCCGGGCCATGGCCGGGTCCCCATCCCCTTGCAGAAACAGGGAAATCAAAGGATCGCTGAACCCAATGAACGCGGCAAACGCCAGCGCCAGCAGCAGCAGCGATTCCAGGAGCTTGATGCGGAAGGTGTTCCGCAGGCCCTCAATATCCCCCGCGCCGTAAAACTGCGCGCCAAAAATACCCGGCCCCGCCAGGCCGCCGAAAATGGCCAGATTGAAAATAAAAATCAGTTGATTGGCAATGGATACGCCGCTCATCTGGGCGTCCCCCAGCGCGCCGACCATCAGGTTATCCAGCAAATTGACAAAATTGGAAATCCCGTTCTGAATGATCACGGGAATGATGATCGCCAGCACCGTAGCATAAAACTTTCTATCGCCGATCAGGGTGCGCCGCATCTTTTGCGTCCAGGAAGACATAATCCACCTCGTTCCAATCACTTGCCGCCGCTGCCTGCGGACGGCACAGGGATTATACCATATCCGGAGATCAAAAGGAAGCGGAAAAACAAGCATTCTATCCAGAAAACTGAAATTTAACGGGGCGGAACGATTCGAGAGCTGCTCGCTCTCGAGCTCTTCGGCAGGGGCCTGAGGCCCCTGC
>JAUNMW010000288.1 GCA_030537395.1 Clostridia bacterium
GATTAATTTAGCTTTACAATTGAAACGCTGTTCAAGCACAATAACTATATCATCTGCACGCTGTACTCTGCACTCTGAACTCTCTGCCTTCCGCTTCTCAGCATAGGCCGTTCAGTTATTTATACACACAATAAGAATTGGAGGAGATTCCCATGGCTGCTAACATTCCTGAGGTAAAGCTTGGTATCATCGCCGTGTCCCGCGACTGCTTCCCCATCGGCCTGTCCATCGCCCGCCGCGAAGCCATCAAGAAGGCTTATAAGGGCGAGCTGTACGAATGCCCCGTCACCGTGGAAAACGAAAAGGACATGCTCAAGGCTGTTGCCGATGTGAAGGCCGCCGAATGCAACGCCCTGGTGGTGTTCCTGGGCAACTTCGGCCCCGAAACCCCCGAAACCCTGATCGCCAAGAACTTTGACGGCCCCTGCATGTTTGTGGCGGCTGCCGAAGGCGACGGCGATTTGATCAACGGCCGCGGCGACGCTTACTGCGGCATGCTGAACTGCTCCTACAACCTGGGCATGCGGCACCTGCAGGGCTACATTCCCGAATATCCCGTGGGTACCGCTGACGACATCGCTAAGATGATCGGCGATTTCGTGCCCGTGGCCCGCGCCATCATCGGGGTTAAGAACCTGAAGATCATCACCTTCGGGCCCCGTCCCCAGGACTTCTTCGCCTGCAACGCCCCCATCAAGGGCCTGTATGAAATCGGCGTGGAAATCGAAGAAAACAGCGAGCTGGACCTGCTGGTTTCCTACAAGGAGCACGCGGGCGACAAGCGCATCCCCGAGGTCATGGACGATATGGCCAAGGAAATGGGCGAAGGCCGCTACTATCCCGAAATGCTGGAGCGCATGGCCCAGTTTGAACTGACGCTGCTGGATTGGGCGGAAAACCACAAGGGCGCCCGCAAGTACGTGGCGTTTGCCGATAAGTGCTGGCCCGCCTTCCCCGAGCAGTTCGGCTTTGAGCCCTGCTACGTGAACAGCCGCCTGGCCTCCCGGGGCATCCCCGTCAGCTGCGAAGTGGATATTTACGGCGCGTTGTCCGAATACATCGGCGCCTGCGTGTCCGAAGACGCGGTCACCCTGCTGGACATCAACAACTCCGTGCCCGCCCAGATGTGGGAAACCCAGATCAAGGGCAAGTACGATTACACCCTCACCGACACCTTCATGGGCTTCCATTGCGGCAACACCCCCTCCTGCAAGATGTGCGCCGACCGGGCCATCAAGTATCAGCTGATCCAACACCGCCTGCTGGAGCCCGAAGGAAGCGATCCCGACTTCACCCGCGGCACCCTGGAAGGCGACATCGCTCCCGGCGAAATCACCTTCTATCGTCTCCAGTGCGACAGCAACGGCGATTTGCGCTCCTACATTGCTGAGGGCGAAGTGCTGCCCGTGGCCACCACCTCCTTCGGCGGCATCGGCGTGTTCGCCATCCACGAAATGGGCCGCTTCTATCGTCACGTGCTGATCCAGAAGCGCTATCCCCATCACGGCGCGGTGGCCTTCGGCCATCACGGCAAGGCCCTGTTCGAGGTGTTCAAGTTCCTGGGCGTGAAGGACATTGCCTGGAACCAGCCCAAGACCCTGCCCTATCCCACCGAAAATCCCTGGGCATAATAAAACCAAGCAAAATGAAAAGGCCGCTGCGTGATTTCGCGCAGCGGTTCTTTTTCGTATGGATTTCTATTCAATCGTTTCTTCCATCTGACGGCGAATATCTCTTCCGCCATATAGGATACGCACGACAGAAACCGTTTCTTCCGTTGGAAGGAGTGTATAAAAAACGAGATAGTTTTTCACAGGCAGGAAACGGATCCCTTTGCTGTGCCACGGTTCTTCTTTGTACAAGGGATTCCTTTCAGGGTTTATTTCCAAAGCGCGTATCCTTTCCATGATTGTTTCCGTCAGGCTGCGGGCTGTATCCGGCGCTGCCAGCGTAAAAGCGATATACTCGTATATATCCCGCAAATCCTGACGCGCTGACCAAGTGTAAACGATTCTCATGCGTCGTACATCCTTTTCATTTCCGCTTCCACATCGTCAGCGGACACCACGCGTCCAGCCTCTGCGTCCTCCATCCCCAGCTGCATCGCCGCATCAAATTGTTCCTTTGTCAGGCTTCCAAAGGCCAATGGCTTGGCAGGCGGAAGCTTCATTTCAAAGGGCAATCCCCGCTGGAGCACCACTTGCTTTAAAAACATGCCAATGGCATTGGACATGGGAATCCCAAGCTGGCTGAGAATCTCCTCCGCCTGTTCCTTTGTATCCGGGTCAACGCGGGTATATACATTCGCTGTTCTCGTTGCGATTCTCGTCATTTTTTCTCACCCCTTCTTTTTTTGAATCCATTATAACACAATTGATTGCTAATAGCAATCTATTAACAATCATTTTCATTTTAAAACCCGTCCTCCAAAGAAGACGGGCTGAATGAACCTGTACGACTACTTTTCTTTTTTTCGCAGCCGGATCAGCACGCACACGGCGTTGCCGACAATACCCACCCAAGTAACAATGGCGGCGGCCCGCAGGCTGTCCCGCTCAATGATATCGAATACATCAACGGTGAGCCAAACCATGCCAATGAGCATTATCAGAATACAGACGGCTTGAATCTTATTCAATGTACTCATGCTGCCTATCCTTCCTTCCGCCGCTCACGCGTTTTGAAGCCGAAGAGTAAAGCTTATTCGCCCAGGAACGCCTGCTTGTTCAGCGGGATCAGGGCCGCTTTCTTGCCGGTGAACTTTTCTTCAAACACCTTGAAGATGGTTTCGGGCTGCACCACGCCGGTGCCCCTTACCACTTCGCCCAGCATGACCATGTTGGCCACTTTATCGTTGCCCAGCTTGGCGGCACGGGCGGCCAGGTCCACGGCCACGGCCTTGATATCGTCCCGGTTGGGCTTCCGGTCGATGATGGATTCATTGTAGAACATCCATCCGCCGGGCTTCACCATGGGCTCAAACTTGTCCATGGAGGGCAGATTCATCACCACCGCGATATCCGCCTCATAGATCAGGGGGCAGGATACGGGCTTGTCGCTGACCACGACGGTGCAGTTGGCGGTGCCGCCGCGCATTTCGGGGCCGTAGGAGGGCAGGAAGGTAGCTTCCTTGCCTTCCAGCATGGCCGCCTGAGCGATCATCTGGCCCATCAAAAGCACGCCCTGGCCGCCGGAACCGGCGAAAAACATTTTATAGGTGCTCATGCCTGTTCCTCCTCCTTCGGTTCCTTGATCACGCCGATGGGATAATAGGACATCACGTTGTTCCGCACCCATTCCAGCGCTTTCACGGGAGTCATGCCCCAGTTGGTGGGGCAGGTGGACAGGAATTCGATCAGGGTGAAGCCCAGGCCCTTTTTCTGAATTTCAAAGGCCTTGCGGATGGCCTTCTTGGCCTGGCGCACATGGGCGGGGCTGTCCAGCGCCACGCGCTCCACATAGGCCGCGCCGTCGATGGTGGCCAGCATTTCGCTCATTTTGATGGGCATGCCGTTCAGTTCCTTGCTGCGGCCATCCTGGCTGGTGGTGCTCTTCTGGCCGATCAGGGTGGTGGGGGCCATCTGGCCGCCGGTCATGCCGTAAATGCCATTGTTGATAAAGAAGGTGGTAAATTTCTCCCCGCGCACCGCGGCGTGCACGATTTCGCCTGTGCCGATGGAGGCCAAATCGCCGTCGCCCTGATAGGTGAATACCAGCTTGTCCGGGTGCACCCGGCGGATGCCGCTAGCCACGGCGGGGGCGCGGCCGTGAGCCGCTTCGCACATATCCACGTTCATGTACTGATGGGCCATGACAGAACAGCCGATGGGGGCCACGCCGATGGTGGTGCCCAGCTCGCCCATTTCCTCCAGCACCTCCATGATCAGCCGATGGGCGATGCCGTGAGTGCAGCCGGGGCAGTAATGGGTGGGCATTTCGGTCATGCCCTTGGTGTATTCAAAAATGGGCTTCATTTCAATCCCTCCAATACAGC
>JAUNMW010000289.1 GCA_030537395.1 Clostridia bacterium
CAGACATCTGCTTTCTGATAAAGCTTTTCCTTGGCTTTTCGGACAGTCTGACCAAGAAAAAAGTGAGTGTTTACAAGGTTTTCAAGCTTGTAAGCGCTCATTTTTTATGTTGAAACATCCGAAAAAAGTCAAAATCGCTATTTTGTTTAACCTGTTTTCGTCTGTCTTCCCCCTCTTTTCCTGTCGCTGGCTTAATGATATTGGGGGCTGAGCAGTAACCAAAAGTCACGATTTCCGGAATGGATTTATTGACAATATGGTCGCTTTGTGCTATATTATGCACAAAGAGCGGAAGCAGTGGAGTTTCCGCAAAAAAAGGGTGTATGCCCAAATAAATGGGAGGTTTGACCTGTGAAAAAGCTGCTTGCATTGTTTCTGGCCCTGCTGATCGTTGTCGGCATGGCGCCCCTGGCTCTGGCGGACGACATGATTGAGTTGAACATGTACTTCCCGGTATCCGTCGGCGGCGGCCCCGATCAGTTAATCAGCGCCCTGTGCGATGAATTCCACGCGGAGAATCCCGACATCAAGATCAATCCCATCTATGCCGGCTCCTATGCCGACACCACCACCAAGGTGATGGCCGACATCAAAGCGCATAACACCCCCGCGATCGCGCTGATGTTCTCCATCGACCTGTATCAGCTGTATTCCCTGGGCGTGCTGCAGGATTACAACCAGTTCTGCACCACCGAGGAAGACCTGGCCTGGCTGAACGGCTTCTATGACGGCTTCATGGAGAATTCCCGTCTGCCCGACGGCAACGGCGGCTACCTGACCTACGGTATCCCGTGGCAGCGCTCCACCATTATCCTGTACTGGAATAAGGACGCCTTCGTTGAAGCCGGCCTTGATCCCGAAGTTCCGCCGAAGACCTGGGCAGAACTGGAAGAGTACGCCCTGAAGCTGGTCAAGAAGGATGACGCCGGCAACGTGCTCCGCTACGGCATCGAAGTGCCTTCCGATAAGGCCGGCTATGCCTACTGGATGCTCCAGACCTTCACCCTGACCCAGGATCACTTCAACCTCATGAGCGACGACGGCACCGAAGTGTACTTCAACGATCCGAAGACCATCACGGGCCTCAAGTTCTGGAAGAACCTGAGCGATATCGGCGCGATGCCCGTGGCTCCCAAGTGGGCCAACACCCGCAACGACTTCGTCAACGGCACCATCGCCATGATGTACCATACCACCGGCCAGTTGACCAGCGTGAAGAAGGACGCCAACTTCCCGTTCGGCACCAGCTACCTGCCGATGAACACCACCTACGGTTCCCCCACCGGCGGCGGCAACTTCTATCTGTTCAAGGATGAAAACATCACCGAAGCGCAGACCCAGGCGGCCTTCAAGTTCATCCAGTGGATGACCAACAATCCCGACCGTGTGGCCCAGTGGTCCATCGACACCGGCTATGTGGCCACCCGTCCCGAAGCCTATGAAACAGAACGCATGAAGGAATACGCCGCGAGCTTCCCCAGCGCTCTGACCGCCCGCGACCAGCTTGAATATGCTTCCGCTGAATTCTCCGTATACGATCAGAAGACCGTGCAGGATATCCTGGACACCGCCATTGAAGAAGTGATGACCGGCCTGAAGGATGCCGAAACTGCCCTGGGCGAAGCGCAGGATGCCGCCGACGCCATCCTGATTGACTATCGTTAATCCCTTAACGCAAACTGTTTTATCGGACTTCCCCGCTTATCCAAGCGGGGAAGTCCGATTCCGAAAAATGGGGATGATTATATGACCGCTCTTACCAAAGATCGCAGGCTGCCTTCCCTGCGTGACAGAAGAAAAATGTGGCGGAACACGCGCTTGGCGTGGATGCTTCTGCTGCCGTCTTTTATCTTTTTGGCCATGTTTACCTTCTACCCCATCGGGTACAGTATCTGGAATTCCCTGTATAAGGATAATAACGCCACGATACGCACTGGTCCGGTGTATATCGGCATTCAAAATTATATTACGCTGTTCACCAAAGACAAAATCTTCGCGGAAGCTTTCAAAAACAATATCATCGTCGCGCTTGTGACCGTGCCTACTTCCATCATGCTGGCCATCATGATGGCGCTTTTCGCCAACAGGGTCAAGATCGGCAAGGGTCTGGTGCGCGTATCCTTCTTCTATCCGACGCTTCTCCCGATGGTTGCCGTTGCAAACATCTGGCTGTTTATATACACGCCCAGTTACGGCATGCTGGGATATATTTTCAACAACAACACCTGGCATTTCCTAACGGACCCCAACGCGGTACTGTGGGCTCTGATCGTTATGCTGATATGGAAGCAGGCGGGATACGTGATGGTGTTCTTCATATCCGGCCTGCAAAACATCAACACGGAGTTGTACGAGGCCGCTACCATCGACGGGGCCAATCCAACCCAGATATTCTGGCGCATCACCTGGCCCATGTTGATGCCCACCACCCTGTACGTCATGATCATTACCATGACAAACGCCTTTAAGATGGTGGATCATCTCTATATCCTCACCAAGGGCGGCCCGGGCAACGCCAGCAACATGCTGCTGTTTTACGTGTATCAGAAGGCTTTTGACCAAACCAATTACGGCATGGCTTCCGCCATCACCGTGGTGGTCATTGTGCTGCTGCTGATCATCACCTGCGTGCAGTTCTTCACCCAGGACAAGCGCACGTTCTACGCATAAGAAAGGAGGGAATACGGATGACTGCCGTTACCGCTGAAAAGAAGACCCATAAAGCGGCGTGGAAAATGACGCCGGGCAAGTTCCTCATGTATTTCTTCATGTATGCGTTTGCCATCCTGTGCCTGATCCCGCTGGTATGGCTGGTGCGCACGGCCTTTGTTCCCAGGGAACTGGAGTTGGATATGCTGGCTGTGGGCTGGTGGCCTACGTTTGCCAATATCGCCCGTATCTGGACGATGGCGCCCTGGGGGAATTATTACATCAATACGCTTCTCCTGGTCGCCGGCGTGCTGGGCGCCCAGTTCGTTACCATCACCATGGCCGGCTATGCCTTTGCTCGCCTTAACTTTTACGGGAAAAACACGCTGTTCATCCTGTTTTTGACGCAGATCATGATCGCGGCGGACGTT
This sequence comes from Clostridia bacterium, assembly GCA_030537395.1. Classification (GTDB taxonomy): domain Bacteria; phylum Bacillota; class Clostridia; order Christensenellales; family Aristaeellaceae; genus RUG563. The sequence goes on from JAUNMW010000289.1 coordinate 3,081, forward strand.
TTGATCCTGCCCAACTACATGACCATAACCCGCCTGGGGCTGAACGATACCCTGCTGGGCGCCATGCTGCCCTTCTTCGCGTCCGCCATGGGCACCTTCCTGATGCGTCAAACCATCAAAACCATCCCTTATGAGTTGGAGGAAGCCGCCAGGATTGACGGGTGCAGCCTGTTCTCCATGATCATTCGCATCTATCTGCCCCTGCTGGTGCCCTGCTACATCGCCCATGGGCTGATTGCCGCGTCCTACCAGTGGAACAACTTCCTCTGGCCTCTGATCGTGATCAACAAGCCCTCCAAGCGCCTGCTGACCGTTGGCCTGGCCATTTTCGCCCAGGCCAGCGAAATCGGCGCCCTGTGGTCGGATACCTGCGCCGCCACCCTGCTCACCGTGGCTCCGCTGCTGATCTTGTTCCTGTTCTTCCAGAAGCGGTTCATCGAATCCTTCGTCCACAGCGGCATCAAGTAAGGGCGTGGCAGCATGCGGGCAGCCGCTCTTTCAATAAGCGCTGTTCGGCATATTGCGATTTGGTTTTCCTGTGAACCCTCACGCCTGGCGTGGGGGTTTTTTATCGGCCTGATTGATCCTATTTTCAGGCGCGGTACGGTGATCGGGAAAGGAGGCCGGCGATGCCGTGGTCTTATCATTTTGACTGGTCTGTTTATCAGCAGGTTCCCGACGGTTTGGCGGAAGTGTACCTGGAACGGCTGATGATGGCGCGGGAAAAACCTTCCAGAGCATATCTGGACCGCCTGGTGGACGCCCATCAGCGCATGATCCCGTTTGAAAACCTGGATACCGTGCTGTGGAACCGTCCCGTCAGCCTGGAGCCCGATAAGCTGATGGAAAAAATCCTCCTGAAGCGCCGCGGGGGGTATTGCTTCGAACTGAACGGCTTATTCT
>JAUNMW010000290.1 GCA_030537395.1 Clostridia bacterium
TGGGCGCTCAAATGGAACGGGTCGAAGTGACGGAAAGCAGATGAACGTTCTGGAGCACAGAGTACAGAGTTCAGAGTGCAGAGTATGAAGTGCAGAACGCTGAGTAAAGCTTATCCTGCAAGGATGAAACAATTGTGTTTTTTTCACAGAGCGACAGGCTATATAATCTGTACTCTGCACTCTGTACTCTTTATTCAATCAGGAGGTTGCACATGGCACAGCAGTTCCCTCAGGATTTTTCTTCCTTCCAGCAGGCGGCCCCGCCGCCGCCAACCCGGAAGCATTCGGGCATCATTTCCGTTGTGGCCGTACTGGTGCTGATCCTGGCCATTCTGGTGATCCTGAATGAAAGCCTGCTGAAAATCCATAATATCGCGGTGGTAGGCAATCAAAGGGTGACCTGGAATGAAGTGATCGAGGCCGCGGGGCTGAAACGCACCACGGGCTATTTTACGGTGAACGAGGCCGATATAGCCGCGGGCATCGAAAGCAACCGCTATCTCATTTTTGAACGGCTGGAAAAGCATTTCCCGGACAGTTTGACACTTTATGTGCGGGAGCGGGTGCCCCGCGTGTACGTATCGGAAATGGGAGCCGTATACGCGCTGGACGATGAAGGCATGGTGCTGGAGCGCAAAGAACAGGGCCAAAATGGAGAGGACCTGTTCAAAACGGCCGCCAATGAAAGCATGATCGTTGTGACAGGACTCAAGCCCAAGGATCTGCGGGTAGGCCACGTGATGACGGCGGGCAGCACCAACCATATGAACGCCTATCGGGAATTGCTGACGGAGCTGAAATTGCAGGGCTTTTCTGGCCAGGTGTCCGAATTGAATATCACCGATCCGGACAGTCTATATTTGGTTACCACGGATGGGTATACGGCCCATCTGGGCGATTTGAGCAATCTTCGTGCCAAGATCGGCACCGTCCGGGCCGTGGTAGCCAAGCTGCGGGAAATGGAGAAAAAGGGCGGGATGCTGGAAGCCTCGAAACCCGGCGAAGCCATTTATACCCCCGCGAATCCGTAAAAATGGAAAAATTCGGCCTAAATAAGAAATTTTTTTAAAAAAACAGGCTCTTTTTTTCGTTTTCCGCTTGCCAAATTATCACAAAAAGGTTACAATAGAGTGACCGAAGTAGATATTTTGCGCTTTCGGCTTTTTCCGGTCTGTTCCGCCATGCGCGTGCAGGCCTACGAACAGGGGATGATGGATGGATGAAAACTACGGTTGCCGCAATCGATTTTGGCACGAGCAAAATCGTGGCTTTGGTGGCGGAAACGAGCGGCCGGCAGCGGTGTGACATTATCGGGGCCGGTACCACTGTTTACGACGGATATCTGGAAGGACGCTGGAACGCGCCGGACCAGCTGAACGACGCCATTTCTGACGCGGTACACGCAGCGGAGGAACAGTCCCATACCCGGATCCGCGACGTATTCGTGGGGGTGCCCGGCGATTTTTCCCAGGTGCGCACGGTGGAAGTAAAAGTGGAATTGCAGGGGGCCGATCCGCGGGTAACGGAAAAGAACATCAGCGATCTGTTTGACCGCGCGGTGGATGAGCTGGGCGAAGTGCGCGGCAGCATCATTCACCGCAGCCCCGCCTGGTTTATCGTGGATGACGGGAAAAAGACCCTGGAGCCCATGGGCATGCGGGGGTACGAACTGCGGGCCATGATTTCCTTCGTGATCGCGGATCAGTTTTTCCTGGAGGATATTCAGGAACGCTTCCGCAGCCTGGGCATCACGGTGAGCGGCTGCCTGTCCACCCCCATCGGCCAGGCCATGCTGTTTGTGCCCGATGAGGAACGGGATCGCAGCGCCGTGCTGGTGGACGTGGGATACCTGACCACTGAAGTGATGACCGTGCAAGGCGACGCCATTACCAGCCTGACCAATATCCCCATGGGCGGCGGCCACATCGCGGCCGATCTGGCCTACGGGCTGGAGGTTACGCTTCCCGTGGCGGAGCAGATCAAGCGCGCTTATGTATACGGCCTTTCCGCCGGCCAATCCACCTTTGAGGGAACGGATCAGGCGGGCAACGCCAAAACCTTCACCCGGGAACAGGTGGAGGAGGTGCTGGAACCCAGGGCGGAGGAAATCTGCGAGGCCATCCGGGATGCCATCCGGGATTCCGGCGCCAAGCTGGGCAAATGGTCGCCTGTGTATCTGACGGGCGGCGGCCTGGCCATCAACCGGGGAGGCCGGGAATACCTGGCCGCCAAGCTGGAACGTACGGTGCGGGAACTGCCCCGCAAGGCGGTCAAGCTGTCCAGCCCCGCTTATTCCAGCGCTTTGGGCCTGCTGGATCTTTTGATCGATACCACCACGTCGGCCCGCGCCTCCGGCGGAATGGGCGGTTTCTTCCGCAGTCTTTTCGGCGGCTGACCTTTGGCCGCTTGCCTATTTTGAACATAGGGGGATTAAAACATGCCTTTTGAAGTACAAGTGGATCAGCCGTCTTTCGCTTCCATTAAGGTGGTCGGCTGCGGCGGCGGCGGCACCAACGCCGTGAACCGCATGGTAGAAGCCAACCTGAAGGGCGTACAGTTCATCGCCGTGAATACGGACCGTCAGGCCCTGACCCTGAGCCAGGCCGACGTGAAAATCCAGATCGGCGAAAAACTGACCAAAGGCCTTGGCGCTGGCGCTGTGCCCGAGGTGGGCCGCCGGGCCGCTGAGGAAAGCCGGGAAGAAATCGCCCAGGCCCTCAAGGGCGCGGATCTGGTGTTCGTTACCGCTGGTATGGGCGGCGGCACCGGTACCGGCGCGGCCCCCATCGTGGCTGAAATCGCCCGGGAAATGAACTGCCTCACCATCGCCGTGGTGACCAAGCCCTTTGCTTTTGAGGGCAAGCAGCGCATGAAGAACGCTGAAATGGGCATCAACGATCTGAAGCAGAGCGTGGACACCCTGGTTGTGATCCCCAACGACCGCCTGCTGCAGGTGGTCAGCAAGGGCACCACCATGCTGGAAGCCTTCCGCATCGCCGACGACGTGCTGCGCCAGGGCATCCAGGGCATTTCCGATCTGATTGCTGTGCCCGCTATGATCAATCTGGACTTTGCCGATGTGAAAACGATCATGGAATCCGGCGGCATGGCCCATATGGGCATCGGCGTTGGCAAGGGAGAAACCCGCCTGGTGGACGCCGCCAACAAAGCCATCTCCAGCCCCCTGCTGGAAACCAAGATCGACGGCGCCCGCGCCGTGCTGATCAACGTGACCGGCGGCACCGATATGAGTATTATGGAAATCAACGAAGCGGCCAATCTGGTGATGGAATCCGCCGACAGCGAAGCCAATATCATCTTCGGCGCCGGCATCGATGAAAGCCTGAAGGATGAGGTGCGCATCACCGTCATCGCCACCGGCTTTGAAAAAACGCCTTTCCCCACCCGGGAAAAGAAAAAGAGCCGCACCGCGACCCCTTACGGAACAGCCGTGCCCTCCTATAATCCTTACGAATCCCGGCCCCGGGCCGACGTAAACGGCGAACAGCAGGGCTTTGAAGCGCCCGCCCCCGCTACCTATGAAGGCGATAATTCCTTCTTCCCCGGCAGCGCGCGGCCCATGGCGGCTCCCGCTTCCACCTTCGGCGTGCAGCAGCCCTATGCGCCCCAGCAGACCTATCAGCAGCCCTACGCGCCGCAGCAGCCCGCCGTGCAGCAGCAGGCTTATCAGCCGCAGACCTATCAGGCTCCTCAGCAGCCTGCCGCCAATGCGCGGGATGATCTGGGCGTGCCCGCTTTCCTGCGCCGCACCGAGAAAAAGTAAACCCTGTTTATCACAGCCGCTCTTCGGGGCGGCTTTTTTCGTGGGTTCTGCTCGGCCATATACCAACAAGCTGAAATTGGCAAAGCCAAAAGTGAGAACAGAGTTCAGAGTTCAGAGTACAGATTAGTTAGCCTATGCTTTTCGGCTGTTGGGATTGAAAAGCGAAGACTGTATCAATCTGAACTCTGTACTC
>JAUNMW010000030.1 GCA_030537395.1 Clostridia bacterium
ATATTATATCACATTCTTTATCTTGTGTCCACTTCTAATTGGGTAATAGTATTACTTCCTTGGGCCAGAAGCCCTCAAACTTTTCGTAACCCCAGCGTAACAGCCGGAACTTGTATCTTTTATGCCCTCATGTAACTTCGGCTAAATGGGTCCAGGGGGCGAAGTCCCCTGGCGCAGGTCTGGGGGCGCGCAGCCCCCAGGGTTCCTTTTGCTCCGATACAAGCTTGTTTTTTATCCTTGAGAAACATAACTGTTATGATTATAAAAATGGAAAAGTGCAAATGAACGGGGCTGCCTTGCGGCAGCCCCGAAGCTTTTGGATATGTTTCAGAATTACTTGGCGGAAGCGGCGTATTCAGCCAGGATGGCCTGATAATCGCTGGATTCCACGATGTCCTTCACAAAGGCGGTCCAATCGTCGGCGGTGATTTCGCCCATCACGTACATGGTGGCCATGGCGTTCACATCGCTGGTCAGGTTGGCCCAGGAGGTGTTGTAGGTTTCGCTCTGGAGGTTCTGGTTGGAGTAAGCGATGCCGGAGGTGCTCAGGTAATCCTGCAGTACGGCCTTGATATCCTGGGCGCGCTGAATGGCTTCGTCGGAGGCGCGGCTGGCGCCGGCGCGCATGAACTTGGAGGTGATCTGATCGGCGTCCACCTTCAGGAAGATCTGGTTCCAGTCGCCCACGTAACCGGCCGTGTTGGCAGCCTTCTGTTCGTCGGTTTTCTGGCGGGTGCCGTTTTCATCAAAGTAGAAGTGCAGGCCTTCCACGCCGAAGCTCAGGATGTCGTTGTAGCCGGGATACTTTTCTTCGGTGGCGCAGAACACTTCCAGGATCTTCTGGATCTTTTCTTCGCTGCAGGAGGAAGAAATGGCGATGCAGGAGTCGATGTCAGAGGAGTTGGGGTTGATCACGATGCCCTTATCGCCCTGCACAGGCAGCAGACACCAGGCCTCATAAGTGTCGGGACATACCTTATCGAAGATGCGGTTGGTCACCCGGTCCGCGGACTGGTTCCAGTTGTACCAGGCGGTCAGATAGCCCACGGAACGGCCGCCCTTCCACTTGGAGGTTTCGCTGTTGTTCAGCGCGAATTCGGGATCGATAACGCCGGCGTCATACAGATCCTTGACCCAATTCAGGAAGTTCAGGTAATTGGGGTCGAAGCAGATGTATTCGTAGTTGCCGTTTTCGTCATAACCCCAGGCGGGCTGGCCGGTAAAGGCCACGGCGAACGCGTTGAGGCGGTCGTTGTTCATGATGTTGCCATAGAAGTCCAGGGCGTAAATCTTTTCGCCTTCGCCTTCGGTGGCGGCTTTGGACAGGTCGATCAGCCAGGTCTTGAGTTCTTCCATGGTCTTGGGTTCTTCTTCAAAGCCATACTTTTTCATCAGGTCGCGGCGGACGGTGATGCCGCTCTGCTGGGCAATTTCGGCCTTGCTGCGGGGAAGAATGTAGATGCCTCCCTTGTAGGTGGCCTGATCCCACATGCTCTGGGGCCAGCCCTTGAGCACGGCGTTATTTTCGATCAGACCGCCGTCATACAGGTAGGGGGTCAGATCCACGAACTGACCGTTTTCGATGGCCTTGGTCAGCAGAGGATAGTAGTAAGCGCCGTCCGTCTTGTTGATCTGGATCACGTCGGGCTGAGCGCCGGCAATGATCATGGCGTTGGCTTTTTCGCTGTAATCGTTGTAGTTCACCCACTGAATGTCCAGATCCACGTCGAACATGTCTTCCCAGTATTGTTCCATGGAACTGTTGGGGGACGGGCCGTAGCCCCAGTCGATACCCATGACGGTGATGGTCATCCGCTCGCTGTTTTCAGCAGCGGCAAAGCTGACGCAGGAGAGTGCCAGAATGAGGGCGAGAACGAGAGACAGAGCTTTCTTCATGTGGTTTTACCTCCCATTTTTTTATCATTACGGACGCCGCTCAGGCGTTGTAATTCAATGAATGAAGTGTCCGGATCATGCGGCAAAAGGCTGTGCTTTTCAGCACTTCCTACTTCCTGCTTCCTGCCGATAAGATCATCCCTTCACCGCGCCTACCATGACGCCCTTTGCAAAGTATTTCTGCATGAAGGGATAGATGCACAGGATGGGGAACACCACCACCACCAGGCTGGCCATGCGCATGACTTCCTGGGGCACGATGTTGCGCAGGTCATCCTGAATGTCCACCACTTCGGAAATATCGGTGGTGAGCACGATCTTTTGCAGATACACCTGCAGGGGCATTTTGGTGGTATCGGTCAGGTACATGATGGCGCTGAAATAGCAGTTCCAATAGGAAACCAGGGCAAACAGCGTAAAGGTGGCCAGCATGGCCAGGGACAGGGGCAGCACGATCTGGAAGAACATGCGCAGCGTGCCGCAGCCGTCCACCTCCGCCGCTTCCTCCAAATCCTTGGGAAGCTCCTGGAAAAAGCTCTTCATCACCATCACCGTCCACGCGCCGCAGGCGCTGGGCAGGATATTGGCGAACCAGTTGTTGATCAGGCCCAGGTTGCGGATGTTGATGAAATTGGGGATCATGCCCGCGCCAAAGAGCATGGTAAACATCACCAGCCGGTTGATCACCTTGCCGCCAACCAGATCGTCCTTGGAAAGCATGTAGGCCAGGCCCGCGTTGGCGCACACATTGATGGGGGTGCCCACAAAGGTGATAAAGCAGCTGGCCTTCAGGGCGTTCAGGAAGCCCTGGCCGCGAAGAATCAGCGTGTAGGCCTCGGTGGACCATTTCTTAGGCCACAGGTAAAACGAGCCGGACACATAGACTGAGGCGTCGGTAAAGGAAATGATCGTGACGTACAGGAACGGAAGGATCATGGTGGAAGCGATCAGGGCCAGCAAAAGACCGATGATCACCTGATAAATATTTTCGCTGGCGCGCATGCCCAGGCGGGAAGGGCGCTTATTCTGAATAACCTTCTGCGTCATTTTCATCCCTCCTCAAATGATGCCCTTCATGCCGTTGGAGGACACGATTTTGTTGGTGACAATGACAAGAATGGTGCTGACCACGGATTTGAACATGCCGATGGCGGTGGTGTAGCTGAACTGAGTGGAGCCGCTTTTCACGCCGTTCTGATAGATGAAGACCTCAAAGACCTCCAATTTCTCCTTGACCAGCGCGTTGGTCATCAGCAGCACCTGCTCAAAATCCACGGAAATGATGGAGCCCATTTTCAGGATCAGCATCACGGCCACGGTGGGCAATATGCAGGGCAGGGTAATATGCAGCGTGCACTGCAGTTTGTTGGCCCCATCCAGCTTCGCCGCTTCGTAAAGCTGCTGATCGATGCCCGCGATGGCGGCCAGATACACAATGGAGCCCCAGCCCACGCCTTTCCATACCGATTGGATGACGATAATGTAATAGATGATGCTTTTATCAAACAGGAACCGCCTGGCCTTGCCGCCGGAGGAAACGATGATTTTGTTGATCAGGCCCTGTTCGCTGGACAGCAGGAAGAAGGTCAGGCTGACCACGATGGTCCAGGACAGGAAGTGGGGAAGGTAAACGGCCGTCTGAATTGTTTTTTTGTAGGCGGAAGAGCGCACCTCATTCAGCAGCAGCGCCAGAATGATGGGCGCGGGAAAGGTGGCCAGGGACAGCGCGCTGATTTTCAGCGTGTTCCACAGCATGAGATAAAACTTTTTATCGTTGAACAGCCTTTGGAAATGCTTCAGGCCCACGAAGGGGCTGTTCAAAAGCCCTTTCCAGGGATCGTAATCCTGAAAGGCCATCATCAGACTGCCCATGGGCAGATAATTGAAAAACAAAAGAATCAGCATGCCCGGCAGGCCCAGCAGATACAGCCATGCGTGCTTTCTGAGGCGCGATCTGATCGACGGCTTTTTTGCCAGCACCGTTCTATTCTGTATCGTTGTCATCAGCCGGACCCCCTCCTGCGTGAATTTGGTTTAAATATGTCTATATTTTACATCCTTCATGCTGCAAAGTCAATATAGAATTGCAACAATTCTCGTAAATATTTAGTTCAGTTTTGCAATATTTCATTTTTCATCAAGTAATTATTCAACAAATTGGGAGAATGAATTCCAGATACAAGGGATTCTGAAAACGAACGAATCCAAGCTATTCTTTTAAATACGAAGGTTCTTTACAAAATTATTTATAAAAATTTATGTAAATTATTTTAGCAAAACAAAAATTCCATATTGATTATTTGAAAAATATGCACTAAAATATTTTCAGAGCAAACGTACAACAGGATTCAAAGCGCGGAAGCGCGGCAAAAGGAGGTTTCCCGATGCGGCACTTTGAACCGACCTTTCCATCCCTCTACAATTTTAAAACGCCCGAATGGTATCGGGACGCAAAATTCGGCATCTGGTCTCATTGGGGCCCCCAGAGCGTGCCCATGATGGGCGACTGGTACGCCAAGGGCATGTATGTGCAGGGTTCGCCCCAGTATGAGCACCATGTGCGCACCTACGGCCACCCCTCCCGCTTTGGCTACAAGGATATCTGCGCCCTGTGGAAAGCGGAAAAATTCGATCCCGAAGCCCTGATGGACAAATACGTTCAGGCTGGGGCGCGTTTTTTCGCGGCCCAGGCCATGCACCACGACCATTTCTTCAATTACGATTCCAAAATCAACCGCATGAACAGCGTACGCGTGGGGCCCGGCAAGGATATCTGCGCCCTGTGGCAGCAGGCGGCGAAGGAAAAAGGCCTGCCCTTCGGATTAACGGAGCACTTGGGCGCGTCCTTTTCCTGGTGGCGCACCAACAAGGGAGCGGACGAAAGCGGCCCCCTGGCGGGGGTTCCCTACGATGGCAACGACCCCGCTTACCGGGATTTTTACCACGACAATTACTGTCATGTAACGAATGATCCCACCGTGAATATTCCCTGGTACACCACCGAGCCCCGGTTTCATGAATATTGGAAAAAAGTGATGTTTGAGCTCATCGACCGGTTTGAGCCGGACTTCCTGTATTCCGACGGTTCTCTGCCCTTCGGCCGCCATTGGGCCAATAAGCCCCAGAAGTGCGAGGATGACCCCGCTTATGATGTGGGGCTGGAGGCGGTGGCCCATTTATACAACCGTTCCATCGAGAAATACGGAGAAAACCGGGCGCTGTATCTGCAAAAGAACCGGGGCCCGGAAATCTACCGCGTGGGCGTGCTGGACATGGAGCGCAGCGTGCTGGACGAGGCTTCCCCCAACCCCTGGAACACCGATACCTGCATCGGAAGCTGGTTCTACGACACCCGGGTTTGTTACAAAAAACCTTCTCTGATCCTGGAAATGCTGGTGGACATTGTGGCTAAGAATGGCTGCCTGCTGCTGAATATCCCCCAGCGCCCCGATGGAACCATTGACGATGAAGAAGAATACATCCTGCGGGAATTGGGCGGTTGGTTCCGCCTGAACGGCTGCGGCATCTACGCATCCCGGCCCTGGCGGGTGGCTCTGGAGGGGGACATCCGTCCCGCTTCCGGCAAGGAAGAGCAGACTCCTTGGACCGAGCGTGATGTGCGCTATACCTGCAAAAATGGGCGCGTATATGCTTTCCTGATGAAAGCGCGGCCCGGGCAGACGGCTCTGCTAAAATCCTTCGCCGATGATACGATCACATCGGTTTCCATGCCGGGTGTGAGCCCTCTGCCTTTTGAAAAAGCCTTCGGCGTGCTGGCCGTCCGGCTGCCGGAAACGCTGCCCACGGCATATGTGAATCTGCTGGAAATCCAGGGGGAAAACCTTTAGAATCAGTTTGGAGTGTGGAGAGTGGAGTGTGGAGTTATCTATAAAAAACAATGAAGTCAAAGAACTGCACTGTTCTTTCAAAAGACTATATAAAACTCCACTCTCCACACTCCAAACTCCAAACTGTTTTCAATCGTTCTGCCATTGGCCCACTGAACAAATGCAATCATTTACGATGTGAGCAGTATTCAATCTGCACTCTGTACTCTGAACTCTTTTTGAAAGGGAGGCCACGTCCATGCTCACCGCTCCCCACAGACCGGAAAGAAACATATTGGAAACGCAATTCACCCCTGACAGCGCGATCTTTCGCAGCGAATACGGCCGCCTGCGGCTGCAAGCCTATGACCGGGGCATTCTGCGCGTTACCTTTACCCGAAGCGATGCGTTCCCGGAGGCCAGTCCGTTTCTGATCGGGCGCGCTCCCGTGCCCGTGCGGGATACGGCGCAGGATGATCAATACATTGATGTATCCACCGCCTCCCTGCGCGTCCGGGTATCCAAATCCACCGGGATTCTGGAAGCCTTTGACGCGGCGGGCAACCCGGTTTTCGCGGAGGGCGGTCTCAGGACCCTGGAAGCCTTTAACGCCCGGATCATCGATCGGGCCCGGCCCGCCGTTACCGAGCGGATAGAAACCGCCGACGGCGTGAAAACGCGGGTGCGCGAGGCCGAAAAAATCGATTATAAAACGCTGTACCGCGCCAGACTGCCGCTGCGTTTCCGGGAGGAGGAAGCGATTTTCGGCCTGGGCCAGCCGGAAGGCGGTCCGGCCAATCTGCGGGGCCGCAAGCTGTACCAGTGCCAGGCCAACAAATCCATTGCCGTGCCTTTCTTCGTTTCCACGGGCGGCTATGGATTGCTCATGGACTGCGGCTGCCCCTTCATTTTTGACGACAGCGGCGCGGAGGGAGGCCCCTTCCTGTATCTGACCGCTGCGGAGGCGCTGGATTATTATCTGATTCCCGGTTCCTGCGAGGACGCGGTGAAGGGTTATCATTATTTATCGGGCAATCCCTCCTTGCTCCCCGCCTGGGCCTTTGGCTATATCCAATCCCAGGAACGGTACGAAACGGCGGACGAATTGATTTCCATTGCCGAACTGTACCGGGAGAAGGGCATCGGGCTGGACTGCGTGGTGCTGGACTGGTGCTCCTGGAAGGACGGCCACTGGGGCCAGAAAAGCCTGGATGAAAAGCGTTTTCCCGATCCTGAAGCCATGATGAACAAGCTGCACAATCTGGATACGCATCTGATGATTTCCATTTGGCCCAACATGAATCCACGCACGGACAACAACGCCGAATTCCGGCAAAAGGGCGGTTTGCTGCCGGGCGGTGAATTGTACGACGCTCTGGATCCCGCCGCCCGGGCCTTGTATTGGGAGCAGGCCAGGCGCGGGCTGTACCAATACGGAATCGACGCCTGGTGGTGCGATTCCTCCGAGCCCTGGACCAGCGAATGGTCCCGGGAGGAACGCCCGGTCATGAGCGATATTTTCCAAGAAACAGCCCGCACCGCGGCGGACGCCATCGGCGCGGACAATGGAAATGCCTATCCCTTCTACCATGCCCGCGCCATGTGGGAGGGGCAGCGGAGCACTGGCAGCGGCAAGCGCGTTCTGAACCTGACCCGCAGCGCCTGGCTGGGCCAGCAGCGCTTCGGCACGGTGATGTGGTCCGGGGATATTTCGGCTAAATGGGAAACGCTGAAAAAGCAGATTGCCATCGGGCTGGATTTCTGCGCTTCCGGCATGCCCTACTGGACCCAGGATATTGGCGGTTTTTTCGTCAAGCGCGGCAAGGCCTGGTACTGGGACGGCGATTTTGAAGACGGCTGGAACGATCCCGAGTACCGGGAGCTGTTCGTGCGCTGGTATGAATACGCGGCGTTCCTGCCCATGTTCCGGGGCCACGGCACGGATATCCGGCGGGAGCTGACCAACCTGCAGGGAGAAGAATTCGCGGCGGCGCTGCGCTACAACCGGGCCCGGTATCAGCTGCTGCCCTATCTTTATTCCTTGGCGGGGCAGATTGCTCTGGAGGGCGGAATCATGATGAAGCCCCTGGCCTTTCGTGATCCGGACGATGCGCGGGCAAGAGAAACCGACGATGAATTCCTGCTGGGTGACGATCTGCTCATTTGCCCGGTAACGGATTACCGGACCCGCTCCAGAACCGTGTACCTGCCCCGGGGCCATTGGTATGAACTGCATACGGGCAGGCTGCTTTCCGGCGGCGCGGATTACGAAGCCGCGGCCCCGCTGGACACGCTGCCCGTTTTCGTGCGCTGCGGCGCGGTGCTGCCCGTAGCGGATGCCAGCGTGTGCGCCCGGAAAGCCCTGAGCAAAGCGCCTGCTCTGTGGGTGTTCCCCGGCGCGGACGGAAAGCTGACGCTCTACAGCGACGCAGGCGACGGCTACGGCTACGAAAAGGGCGAATATACCCTGAAAACCTACCGGTGGAACGACGCGGCCCGCACCCTGACGGATGAAAAGGGAAACGCTGTTTCATATGCTGTTTTTGATCAGCCGATGAGATAAAGAACGATTTTAGTCACGAAGGAGAGTTCAGAGTACAGAGTACAGAGTTCAGATTTATTTTGCCTGAACAAAGTATCCTTCCTTACTTTATATGATTACTATATAATCTGTTCTCTGTACTCTGAACCCTGTACTCTATATTGTGTTCACTCCTCGTTTACTTACAGTGTTTCTCCACTTATGTGAATCATTCAAAGCAGCAGGGGGCTCAAGCCATGAAGCAGGCGGACCGGATCTATTACGGCGGGGACTACAACCCCGATCAATGGGATGAACAAACGCTGCGGGAGGATATGCGCCTGTTCAAAAAGGCAGGCATCAATCTGCTGACCCTGCCGGTGTTTTCCTGGGCCAAGCTGGAGCCGGACGAAGGCGTGTATGATTTTGGGTGGCTGGATCATATCATTGATGTGATTTGGGAAAACGGCATCCATGTCTGCCTGGCCACTCCCACCACGGCTCAGCCCGCCTGGCTGTCCACCCGGTACCCGGAGGTGCTGCCGGTGGATATCCAGGGCCGCAGGCGCACCCATGGCATGCGGGTGTTTTTCTGCGTGAACAGCCTGAAATACCGGGAGCGGGCCGCCGCCATTGCCCATGAATTCGGGAAACGCTACGCCCATCACCCGGCCCTGGCCATGTGGCACGTTTCCAACGAATACGGCACTTCCTGCTATTGCCCCAATTGCCAGGCCAAATTCCGGCTGTGGCTGCGGCGGCGCTACGGCAGCGTGGAAGGGCTGAATGAGCGGTGGCATACCGCTTTCTGGGGCCGCACGGTGTATTCTTTCGAGGAAGTGACCCTGCCCACGGAGCTGAACGATGATTACCGCTTCAACCCCGCCATTCAGTTGGATTACATGCGGTTTTTGACGGACTCCACCGCCGAATGCTTCCGCAACGAATACGATGTGCTGAAAAGCTACAACCCGGAAATCCCCATCCTGACCAATATGAGCGGCTTTATCAAGAAGCTGGATCAGTTTACCTTTACCAGGGAAATGGACGTGGTGGGCTGGGATAATTACCCCTGGCCCCAGGATCCGCCCCATTTTGTGGCCATGAAGCATGATATCATGCGGGGCTTAAAGGGCGGGCAGTCCTTTGTGCTCACCGAGCAGAGCCCCAATCAGCAGAATTGGCAGCCCTACAATAAATTAAAGCGGCCCGGGGAAGTGCGCCTGCTTTCCTATCAGGCCATGGCTCACGGGGCGGATACCTGCCTGTTTTTCCAGATGCGCCAATCCGTGGCCGGGCAGGAAAAATTCCATGGGGCCATCATCAGCCACGCGGGGCATGAGCATACCCGGGTGTTCAGGGAAGCGGAAGAATTAGGCCATGAATTGGAAGCCCTGGGCGATTCCTTCCTCCGGGCCCGGACCCCGGCGAAAGCGGCCATGCTCATGGATTGGAACAACTGGTGGGCCATCGAAAATGCCAGCGGCCCCAGCAAGGATATGGATTATCTGAAAACCCTGGCCCGGTATTATAAGCCCTTCCACGACAAAAATATTCCGGTGGATATTGTGAACCCCGCCGCCGATACGGATTATTCCGGCTATTCTCTGGTGGTGGCCCCCATGCTGTATATGACCAAGCCCGGCGTGGCGGAGCGCCTGACCGAATACGTAAAGAACGGCGGCACGCTGATCGCTACCGTCATGAGCGGTCTGGCGGATGAAAACGACCGGTGCGTGTTCGGGGAGTATCCTGGCAAGCTGCGGGATGTGCTGGGCATTTGGGTGGAGGAAACGGACGCCCTGCGGCCCGAGGAAAGCAATCGGATGATCATCGAAAAACCGTCAAGTTTCTCTCGGGAAAGCTACGAATGCACCTTCCTGTGCGATCTGCTGCATTGCCGCGCCGCCCAGCCGCTGGCCCGTTATGAAAGCGATTTTTACGCGGGGATGCCCTGCGTGACGAAGAACAAATTCGGCCAAGGAACCGCTTACTATATTGGCACCCAGCCGGAGGATGCGTTCCTTTCCGATCTGCTGCAAACCATCTGTGCCGATACAGGGCTTAGCGGCCTCTATTCTGCCGAGCCGGGCGTGGAGATCACCCGCCGGATCGGGGAAAAAGGAGCCACCGTATTCGTGCTGAATCATAACGCCGCGGAAGCTCAGGCGGACTTTGGCCGGGCGGTGCTGGAAAACCGCCTGACCGGGGAGCGGATGACGGGAAAACAAACCATTCCAGGCCGGGATGTATGGATTCTCCGGCCCATAGAACAGGAGGGTGAGGCCTGATGCTTCGCATTCGCGGTCTCCTGCTGGATTATGAAGCCCCGGAATGCCTGCGGGGCGTGGAAAAGCTGCCCAATCTGGGCTGGGTGCTGGAAAGCGACGGGCGGAACGTACGCCAGGCGGCTTATCAATGGCAGCTTTCGGAAACGGAGGATTTTTCTTCCCCACTGCACGACAGCGGGCGGGTGGAAAGCGATGAATCCGCCCATGTGCCCGTGCCGGAAACAGCCCTTCATGCCTGCCGGAAGTATTTCATCCGGGCCCGGGTGTGGACGGAGCAGGAAGAAAGCGATTGGGCCCAGGGCTCCTTCCTGACCGGTATGACAAACGGTCCTTGGCAAGCGAAATTCATTACCGCCGAAGGGGAAAACGATTGGGTCAACTCCAAGGGCACCTATCTTCGCAAAACCTGGCGCATCGAAAAGCCCGTGAAGGAAGCTTATGTATGCGCCACAGCGCTGGGCTTGTATCATCTGTACCTGAACGGCGAAAAGGTGAACGAGGAACAGTTCCTGCCCGGCTGGACCAGCTATCACGACCATTTGTGCTATCAGATCTGGGATGTGACTCCCTTCCTTCATCCGGATGAAAACGTGCTGGGGGCCCATGTGGGCGCGGGCTGGTACAAGGGCATGATGGGCTTTGTGCATGAGCGCTGCGCCTACGGAGACCGCACCGCTTTCATGGCCCAATTGATCATTCGCTATCAGGACGGCACGGAAGAAACCGTCGTGACCGATGAAAGCTGGCTGGGCTGTGCGTCGCCCGTCACCTTCTCCGAAATCTACGATGGGGAAAGGTACGACGCCAGGCTGGAGCAAACCGGCTGGAACGCGCCGGGCTTTGCGCCGCAAATGGGCGGAACCCGGAAAGAACAGCCCGCGGCCCCCTTGCTGGATCGCCTGAAAGAGAGCTATACCGAGGATGAAAAAAAGGCCCAGCGCCGCTTTGCCCAGGAATACCGCCCGGCGGATACGCTTTGGCGGCCTGCCCAGCGGGTGGATTTTCCGCTGAAAGCCTTATCGCCCCAGGCTTCCGGCCGGCCCGCGGTGGAAAAGACGCTGCCTGTGCGGGAAATTCTAAAAACCCCCAAGGGAGAAACCGTGCTGGATTTCGGCCAGAACCTGACCGGCCATGTGCGCTTTACCCTGCGGGGCAAGGCGGGGGCCCTGGCCCATATCCGCTGCTTTGAAACGCTGGACGCGGCGGGCAACGCGTATTTTGACAATCTGCGGGGGGCCCTGGCGGAAATCCGGTATATCTGCCGGGATGGCCATACCGTCACCTATGATGAGCAGTTTTCCTTTCAGGGCTTTCGCTACGCCTTGATTCAGGAATGGCCGGAGGAAATTAAAAAAGAAAACTTCTGCGCCTGTGTCATTCATAGCCAAATGATGGAAACCGGTCATTTTGTCTGCTCCAATCCGCTGCTGAATCAATTGGAGAACAACATTGAATGGAGTCTGCGGGGCAATTTCCTGGATATTCCTACTGACTGCCCCCAGCGGGACGAGCGCATGGGCTGGACGGGGGACGCCCAGATTTTCTGCCGTACCGCTTCCTTCCTGCGCAATACCTATGCTTTCTACCGCAAATGGCTGCGGGATGTGGCCCTGGATCAGCAAAAAACCGGGGGCGGCGTGCCCCACATGGTGCCCAACCAATTGCAGTATTTTCCCGCCACTCAGGATTGGCTGCTCAGCCAGGGCATCCATTCCGCCGCCGCCTGGGCGGACGTGGCGGTGATCCTGCCCTGGACGCTGTATCTGACCTATGGGGATACCCGGGTGCTGCGGGATCAGTTTGACAGCATGAAAGCCTGGATCGATTTCATGCGGGACCACGCCAAGGATTTTATTTGGAATTACAAGCTGCAGTTCGGCGATTGGGTGGCCCTGGACGCGGCGGACGGCAGCTATTGGGGAGCCACCCCCAACGATTTGACCTGCACCGCTTATTTCGCCTATTCCACGGGTCTGTTCGTGAAAATCTGCAGGGTTTTGGAAATGGAAGCCCTTGCCAGGGAATATGAGGCGCTTTACAGCCAGATCGCGGACAAGTTCCAGCGCACCTTCCTGGACGACAACGGCGTTATGGCCGTGCAGACCCAAACGGCCCATATCGTGGCGCTGTACTTCCATTTGGTGCCGGAAAAGGGAATCCCCGGCACGGTGGAAGGATTAAAGAAGCTGCTGCAAAAGGAAAACGGCCATCTGGTCACCGGTTTTGTGGGCACGCCTTATTTCTGCCATGCGCTGAGCCAGAACGGCTGTAAAAAAGAAGCCTATGATCTGCTGCTGAAAGAGGATTTTCCCTCCTGGCTGTATCAGGTGAAGGCGGGGGCCACCACTATTTGGGAGCATTGGGACGGCCTGAAGCCTGACGGCACCATGTGGAGCCCGGACATGAATTCCTTCAATCATTACGCCTACGGGGCCATCGGCGAATGGCTGTACCGGGCGGCGGCGGGCCTGGAAATCGATGAAGCACGGCCCGGATACCGTCATGCGGTCATCGCGCCGCTGACCGGGGGAGATCTTTCCTGGGCCCAGGGGGAATATGACAGCGTATATGGCCCCGTATCCTCTCATTGGACGCGGGAAAATGGGAAAATAACCTTGACAGTGCGGGTGCCGGCAAACGCTTCCGCGTCCATCATCCTGGAGCAGGGCGCGGAGAACCCGGAAAGCGAACTGCGCTTTACCCGGAACAGCCAGGGCCAATGGCAGGCCGAAACCGGCTCCGGAACCTGGACGGTCACTTATCTATTGAATGAATAAACCAGAAGAGTAAATGAGAAAAGGGAGGATCATACCATGAGTGCACACATCAAACTGGGCTACGCCCCCACCCGCCGGGCCATTTTCAGCGCCCCGGCCGCCGTGGAATACCGGAAGCTGACCGCCAATCGCCTGAAGGAGCTGGGCATTGATTTCGTGGACATCGACGACGTCAATGAAGAAGGCTTGCTGTACGATGACGCTGGCCTGGAAAAGATCATTGCAAAATTTCAGCGGGAAAAGGTGGACGGCCTGTTCATTCCCCATGCCAACTTTGGCACCGAATACGAATGCGCCCGGCTGGCCAAAGCGCTGAATGTGCCCGTGCTCTTGTGGGGCCCCCGGGACGAGCGGCCCGATGAAAACGGCATGCGGCTGCGGGACAGCCAATGCGGCCTGTTTGCCACCGGCAAGGTGCTGCGCCGTTTCAAGGTGCCCTTCACCTACATGAACAACTGCAACCTGGAGGACCCGGAGTTTGAACGGGGCATCAAGGATTTCCTGGCGGTGTGCAATGTGGTGCGCGTGTTCCGCCATACCCGCATTTTGCAGATCGGGCCCCGGCCTTTCGATTTCTGGTCCACCATGTGCAATGAGGGCGAGCTGTTGGAAAAATTCAATATCCAATTGGCCCCCATCCCGCTGCCTGAACTGTACGCCGAAATGAAAAAATGGCGGGAAGAAAAGAACGAAGTAGAAAGCATCGTTTCCTACTGCCATGAAAACATGATCTGCAAAATTGAGGATCATTTCCTGCACAGCGTGGCGGAGCTGAAAGCGGCCATGAAGTCCCTGGCGGAAAAATACGGCTGCAACGCCATCGCCATTCAGTGCTGGAACGCCCTGCAGGATGAAATCCACATCATGCCCTGCGCCGCCAACGCGCTTTTGAATGAAGAAGGCATCCCCGTGGTGTGCGAAACGGATATTCACGGGGCCATTTCCCAGCTCATGGCGGAAGCCGCCAGCATGAACGAACGCCGGGTCATGTTCTCCGACTGGACGGTGCGGCACCCGGACAATGATAACGGCGAGCTTTTGCAGCACTGCGGCCCCTGGCCCATTTCCGTGGCCAAGGAAAAGCCCTCCATCTGCGTGCCCGTGGCCTTCCCGGAAAACGGCGCGGTCAGCGCGGAGGCCAAGCATGGCCTTATGAGCCTGCTGCGCTTTGACGGCGACGAGGGCGAATATTCCGTGCTGCTGGGCCACGCCCGGGGCATCGACGGCCCCTGGACCCGGGGCACCTATGTGTGGGTGGAGGTTAACAATTTGAAGCGCCTGGAAGCCAAGGTGGTGGAGGGCCCCTACATCCATCACGTGGCCGCCATTCATGGCGATATCGTGCCCATCGTGTACGAGGCCTGCAAGTACATCGGGGTCAAGCCCGATCTGTACGATCCCATCGAGGACAAGGTGAAGGCGTATCTGCATGGGGAAGACGTGGTGTTTGACGAAGTTTGATGTGGGGTTACGCTGGGGCTTCACCCCAGACCCCACCAGGGGGATGATCCCCCTGGACCCGCATTTGTGGAATTAGCATGGTACGGTGAGAAAGCTGATTTCCGCTGTTGCTTGTAAAAGGGGACGAAGAATCTATGCCGTTGTGCTTCTGGCCCGGCGGCTTTCAGCCGCCTTCCCGGATGCAAAGCATCCGGCGAAGCAAGAAAGAAAAACGGGAAAATGAGAGCCCCCAACGACTTGTTTTCTCGACCAAACGTGCTGAATGGGCTTTCATTTTCCCGTTTTTCTCTCTTGCTTCTTTGGGCCAGAAGCCCTCAAGCTTTTCGTAACCCCAGCGAAGCACGCGAAACGAAGCCGGCTATATGTATCAAGCATTTTCGCGGAAAGTGGGTCCAGGGCGGTCACCGCCCTGGTGCGGGAGCACGAGGGCCGCACAGGCCCTCGCCTCGTTCTACTAAAAGGCAGTTGTCTTTATCAATCATGAAATGAAAAAGAATCGAGAGGTTGCTATGAATGCTTTAGCGGTAAAGGCATATGACCTGCGCCAGAACGTGCTGGATATCATCGTGTCCGGCGGGGGCGGACACATTGGCGGCGATATGAGCAGCATGGAAATCATGCTCACGCTGTACAGCCGCATGAACATATCGCCGGAAAAGCAGAACGATCCGGACCGGGACCGGTTTGTGCTTTCCAAGGGCCATTGTGTGGAAACGCTGTACGCCGTGCTGTGCGATCAGGGCTTTCTGAATCTGGAGGAAGTGAAGGCCAAGTTTTCCAAATTTGGCTCGGAATACATCGGCCATCCCCACAACACCCTGCCCGGAATCGAAATGAATTCCGGTTCCTTGGGCCATGGGCTGCCTGTCTGCGTGGGAATCGCGCTGGCCGGGAAGATGGATCGGCGGAATTATCGGGTGTACACCCTGATGGGCGACGGCGAACTGGCGGAGGGCTCCGTATGGGAAGGAGCCATGGCCGCGGGCAACTACAAGCTGGACAACCTGTGCGCCGTGATTGACCGGAATCATTTGCAGATTTCCGGCAATACGGAGGATGTGATGGCCCATCATGATCTGCATGCCCGGTTCGCGGCCTTTGACTGGCATGTGATCGACGTAAAGGACGGCAATGACGTAGACCAATTGAACGCCGCTTTTGACGAGGCGGAGCGCACCAAGGGCCGCCCCACCCTGATCATTGCCAACACGGTCAAGGGCAAGGGTTCCACACTCATGGAAAACAAGGCCTCCTGGCATCATCATCTGCCCAACGCGGAGGAATATGCCGCCATTTCCAAAGAACTGAAGGAACGGAAGGAGGCGCTGCTGCATGAATAAAATTGCCAACCGTGCCGTGATGTGCGAAGTGCTCAAGGAAGCGGCCGCCAAGGATAAGAACGTGGTGGTGCTGTGCAGCGACAGCCGGGGCAGCGCCAGCCTTACCTCCTTTGCCGATACCTATCCCGAACAGTTTGTGGAGGTGGGTATCGCCGAACAGAACCTGGTTTCCATCGCCGCCGGCCTGGCCTCCTGCGGGAAAAAAGCGTTTGCCGCTTCGCCTGCCTCCTTCATTTCCACCCGCAGCTATGAGCAGTGCAAAGTGGACTGCGCCTATTCCAATACCAATGTGAAGCTGATCGGCATTTCCGGCGGCGTCAGCTACGGGGCCCTGGGCATGACCCATCACTCCGCCCAGGATATCGCCGCCATGAGCGCCATCCCCGGCATGCGCGTCTATCTGCCCAGCGACCGGCACCAAACGCGCAAACTTTTTGAAGCGCTGTTGAAAGACAATCAAACTGCCTATATCCGGCTGGGCAGGAATCCGGTGGAGGATGTGTACGAAGAAAACAGCGTGCCCTTTGAAATGGATAAGGCCACCGTGCTGTCCGAAGGAACGGATGTGCTGCTGGTGGCCTGCGGCGAAATGGTGAAGCCCATCCAGGACGCGGCCGGGCTGCTGAACGCTCAGGGCGTTTCCACCGGCGCGCTGGACATGTACTGCGTCAAGCCCCTGGACAAGGAAGGCTTGCTGAAAGCTGCCAAGGGCAAAAAGCTGATCGTTACCGCGGAGGAGCACGCGCCTTTCGGCGGCCTGGGCGCCGCGGTGTGCCAGGTGATTTGCGAAAACGATCCCAAACGGGTGATTTGCCTGGCCCTGCCGGACAGCCCCGTAATCACCGGCACCTCCCAGGAAGTGTTCAACTATTATGGACTTACGGGATCGGGCATCGCGCAAACCGTTCTGAAGCATTTGAAAGGGTGAGCACACGATGGCGTATTTGATAGCGATCGATCAGAGCACCCAAAGCACCAAGGCCCTGCTGTTTGACAGTCAGGGCCGTATCTGCCTGCGGGTGGACAGGCCCCACCGCCAGATCATCGATGAAAGGGGCTATGTGGAGCATGATCCGGAGGAAATTTATCAAAACCTGCTGGCCCTGATCCCGGAACTGATCCAAAAAACGGGTATGGCCCCCCAGGACATCGCCGCGGTGAGCATCAGCAATCAGCGGGAAACGGCGGTGATGTGGGAAAAAGCCACGGGTAAGCCGGTATACAACGCGGTGGTGTGGCAGTGCGCCCGTGGCGCGGTCATCTGCGACGGGCTTGCGCATCACGCGGATACAGTGCAGGAAAAAACGGGCCTCAAGCTTTCGCCCTATTTTTCCGCCGCCAAGCTGGCCTGGATATTGCAGCATGTACCGGGGGTCAGGGATCGGGCAGAGAAAGGCGAAATCTGCTGCGGCACCATGGACAGCTACGTGGTGTTCCGACTGACGGAGGGAAAAGAATTCCGCACGGATTATTCCAACGCGTCCCGGACCCAGCTGTTCAATATCCATACCCTGCAATGGGATGAAGAACTGCTGGCCCTGTTCGGCATCCCCGCCTGCTGCATGGCGCAATTGACGGATTCGGACGGTCTGTTCGGGTACACCGATTTTGGCGGCGCGCTGCCATCCCCCATCCCCATCCATTGCGCCATGGGCGATTCCCACGCGGCGCTGTTTGCCCAGGGCTGCCTGAACGAAGGCATGCTGAAGGTGGGATACGGAACGGGGTCCTCCATCATGATGAATATTGGGGAAAAGCCCATCCTGTCCAAGCTGGGCATCGTCACCTCCCTGGCCTGGAAGCTGAAAGGGCAGGTCAATTACATTCTGGAAGGCAATGTGAATTATTCCGGAGCCATCGTCACCTGGCTCAAGGATCAGGCGGGGCTGCTGAAAAATGCCGCTGAATCCCAGACGCTGGCGGAGCGGGCTAACCCGCAGGATAAAACCTATCTGGTCCCCGCCTTTTCCGGCCTGGGAGCCCCTTATTGGCGCAGCGATGTTTCCGCCGCGTTCATCGGCATGAGCCGGACCACGGGCCGGGCGGAGCTGGTGCGGGCCGGGCTGGAAGCCATCGCCTACCAGATCACCGACATCGTGCAGCTCATGCAGCAGGAAGCGCACATTCCCGAAATCGAGCTGCGGGTGGATGGGGGCCCCAGCCGGAACGGGTGGCTGATGCAGTTCCAGAGCGATATGCTGAAAAGCCCTGTGCTGGTGCCGGAGGCGGAGGAATTGTCCTGCGTGGGCGTGGCTTACGCCGCGGGCATGGCCCTGGGCCTGTACGACGACGGCATTTTTGAAAACAACCGCTATTTCCGCTACGAACCGCAAATGGACGAAACCACCCGGCAGGAAAAGCACGCGGGGTGGAAGGAAGCGGTAAGGCGAATCTTATAAGCTACTGGGTAAGGGTGAAAGAGAGTTCAGAGCACAGAGTTCAGAGTGCAGATGATATAGTGTTCTCAAAGGAATGCGGTCTATTGTTCAGACATAAAAATCTGTACTCTGTACTCTGCATTCTATACTCTGCACTCTCCTGCAAGTTCCAAAACAAAAACAAGGGAGGTAAGCTACTATGAAAGTATCCCTGGTCTACACCGGCACCACCCCGGAGCTGATTGAACTGGTGGAACGGGAAGTGAGAAAAAATATCGGGCCCGACGCGGAAATCATCAGCAGCGCGGACCCTACCATCATTGGGGAAGTGCGTCAGGCGGGGTATGTGACCCCCGGGGCTGCGGCCCGGCTCATCGGCATGTACGCCGATGCTGTGCAGCAGGGGGCCGACGCTATCCTGAACATCTGCTCCTCCGTGGGCGAGGTGGCGGATTCCTTCCAGCCCGCCGCCAAATATATCGGCGTGCCGGTGGTGCGCATTGATGAGGAAATGTGCCGGGAAGCGGCCCGGATGGGCAGCCGCGTGGGCGTGCTGGCCACTCTGGCCACCACCCTGGAACCCACCAAGAACACCATTTCGCGC
The DNA here is from genome assembly GCA_030537395.1 of Clostridia bacterium. GTDB lineage: Bacteria > Bacillota > Clostridia > Christensenellales > Aristaeellaceae > RUG563. Next base: position 19,096 of record JAUNMW010000030.1, read on the forward strand.
ACCGCCCGGGAAATGGGCAGGCACGTGGAGTTGGTGGATGGCCTGGTGGACGCTTTCAACATGGATCAGGAACAGTTCCGGGCCCTGCTCATCGGCGCGGCGGAAAAAATCGCCGATCAGGTGGATGTGATCGTGCTGGCCCAGGGCTCCATGGCTTATGTGGAGCAGGACATTGAAAAGGCCGTGGGCAAGCCCACCCTGTCCAGCCCTCGGTTCGGAGCGATCGAGCTGAAAAAGGCGCTGCAGGCGAAAGGATTGATTTCATGATCACCGATACCGCCCATTCCCCTTATGCGGGCTTGACCGGGATTCCCTATGAGAATGTGCGCTGGACGGGCGGACTGTACAAGGAACGGTTCGATACCGTGGCCGCCGTGACCGTGCCCCATTTGCAGCACATGTTTGAGGAAAAGGATATCAGCCATGTGGTGGAAAATTTCCGCATTGCCGCCGGGGAAGCGGAAGGGGATTTCGACGGCACCGTATTCGGCGACGGCGATTTCTACAAGTGGTTTGAAGCGGCGGTTTACACCGCGGTGAAAACGGGCAATGAAAAGCTGCTGAGCCAGCTGGAGGATTATATCGCCCTGTTTGCCCGGGCCCAGCAGGAGGACGGCTATCTTTCCACCAAGCAGATCATCGGCGAAAAGCAGGGCAAGGGCCCCATGCGGCAGGGGGATATCAACGATTTTGAGGTGTATAACATGGGCCACATGTTCACCTCCGCCTGCCTGTATTACCGCCTGACGGGGAAAGACAGCTTTTTGAAGGTGGCCGAAAAAACCGCCGGATATTTGAAGAACCTGTATGAGGAAGCGGCGCGCACGGGCGAAGTGAAAACCGCCGTGTGCCCCTCCCACTATATGGGCCTGATCGAATTGTACCGCACCACCGGAAAAAAAGAATATCTCGATTTAGCTAAACTGGCTGTGGAACTGCGGGATTCTGTGAAAAACGGCCTGGACGACAACCAGGACCGCCTGCCCTTAAAGCAGCACCGGAAAATCGTGGGCCATGCCGTGCGGGCCAATTACCTGTACGCCGGGGTCACCGATCTGTACATGGAAACGGGGGACCCGGAATACCGGGAAGTGCTGGAATCGGTGTGGCATCATCTGGTGACCCAGAAAATGTACCTGACCGGGGGCTGCGGGGCCCTGTACAACGGCGCGTCCCCCTACGGCAACTTCTTCCATCATCAATTGGTGCATCAGGCCTACGGGTATGAGTACCAATTGCCCAATATTACGGCCTATAACGAAACCTGCGCTTCCCTGGGCGGGGTGTTCTGGGCCTGGCGCATGTTTCTGATGGAGCCCAAGGCGGAATACATGGACATGCTGGAGCGCATGATCCTGAACGTGAACATGGCGGGCATCAGCCTGAACGGGAAAAAGTTCTTTTATGAAAACATGCTGGAGCGGGCCAAACAATTGGCCTATGAATTGCTGTGGGGCCAGGAGCGCACCGAATACATTACCAGCTACTGCTGCCCGCCCAATCTGGCCCGCACCCTGGCCCAGACGGCGGAGTACGCCTACGCGGCGGATGAAAATGGCGTGTGGACGGGGCTGTATGGAGCGAGCACGGCCAAATTTACGCTGAAAAACGGCGCTTCCTTTACCTTGAACCAGGAAACGGATTATCCCTTCGATGGGAAAATCGCGTTTTCCGTTACGGAAAGCAACGGGATCCCCTTCACGCTGCATCTGCGCGTGCCCGCTTGGGCGGAAGGGGCAGAACTTTGCGTGAACGGAAACACGGAAAAATTGGAAGCGGAAGCTTACGCCGCCGTTCCTGCGGGAGCGGATTTTTCCTGCGTGCTTTTCCTGCCCGCCGCGCCGCGGCTCACCGTGGGCCACGGCATGATCGAGGAGGACCGGGGCCGGGCGGCCGTGGAGGCGGGGCCGCTGGTGTACTGCCTGGAATCCCTGGACGCGCCGCAGGCGGACAGCCTGCAGGATTTGCTGCTGCCCGCAAAAGCCAGGTTTGAGAAAACGGAATTGACCATCGACGGCCGCAGGGTGCCGGGCTATGAAACCACCCTGCTGTGCCGAAAGGTGCCGAAAGAGAAGCGGGACAGCCTGTACCGGACGCTGGACGCGGCCCCGCTCCGGGCCGTGAAAGCGCGGCTGATTCCCTATTACGCTTGGGACAACCGGGGGAGAGGCGAAATGCTGATCTGGATGCCCCTGGCCTGGCGGGAGGTGTAACCACCTATGGATGAGCAATGCAGGCCCTTGAACGCGGCGGAAACCTTTGCCGCCTGCGAAAAACTGTGGGCGGATGAAAACGCCCGGGCAGCCGTGCGCCGCCTGTACGATGAAGCGTACGCAGGTTTTCACAGCCAGGTGATGGCACTGGATGACGATCCCACCGGGGTGCAGACGGTGCACGATATTCCCGTGGTCACGGATTGGCAAGAAGATACCCTGACGGACGTCCTGCGGGAGGACGGCATGTTTTTCGTGCTCACCAATTCCCGCAGCTTTTCCGCGGAAAAAACGGCGGCGGTACACCGGGAAATCGCTAAAAACGCCAGCCGGGCGGCAAAAGCAGCCGGGAAAACCCTCACCGTGATCTCCCGGGGGGATTCCACCCTCCGGGGCCATTATCCTCTGGAAACGGAAACGCTGAGAAAGGCGCTGGAGGAAAACGGCCATCCGGCCTTTGCGGGCGAGGTGCTGTGCCCCTTCTTCCGGGAGGGGGGCCGCTTTACCCTGAACGGCGTGCATTACGTGAAGGAGGGGGATCAATTGACCCCCGCCGCCCAGACGGAATTTGCCCGGGATAAAACCTTTGGTTACCATCATTCTTATCTGCCGGCGTACATCGAAGAAAAATCCGGGGGCCGGGTCAGGGCCGATCAGGTGATCGCGCTTTCCCTTTCGGAGCTTCGGGGCCTGCAATTGCAGGCCATGGAAGACAAATTGAAAAGCGCGGAGGGGTATCGATACGTCGTTTGCGACGCCCTGGAGGAAGCGGACGTGATGGCCCTGGCCGTGGTGCTGATGCGGCTCATCCGGCAGGGCCGGCATTACATGCTGCGCAGCGCCGCGGCGGTGCCCAAGGTGTTCGGGCATGTGGCGGACCGGCCCTTGCTTTCACGAGAGGAAATGATCGACGTATCGTCAAAGCTTGGGGGCCTGGTGATCGTGGGCTCCCACGTAAAAAAGACCACGGATCAATTGAACTGCCTGCGGGAATCCTCCGCGCCGCTGTCCTTCATTGAATTTGACGTGAGCGGCTGGAGCCGGGAAGGGGCCCTGAGCCGGGAAAGCCGCCGGGTGACCGCGCTGGCCGAGGAAGCCATGAAGCAGGGAAAGACCGCCGTGGTGTTTACCAGCCGCACGCTCGTCGCGCCGGAGGGCATGAGCCCGGAAAAGATGCTGGAAATCTCCGTGAACATTTCCGATGCGCTGACGGGCGTGGTATCTTCCCTTTCCTTCCGCCCCCGGTTCCTGATCGCCAAGGGCGGCATCACCTCCAGCGATGTGGGGGTGAAGGCCCTGCGAGTCAAAAAAGCCTTGGTGCTGGGCCAGGCCGCCCCGGGCATCCCCGTTTGGAAAACAGGCGAAGAAAGCCTGTTCCCCGGCCTTTCCTACGTCATTTTCCCCGGCAACGTGGGCGGGGCTGACACTCTGCGCAGCATCGTGGAAACGCTGCGCTGACGGAGCAGGGGTTGGGATTTGAAGAGCGCAATAACTTACTCAGTTAGTTTGTACTAAAGGGGTTACGCTGGGGGCTGCGCGCCCCCAGACCTGCGCCAGGGGACTTCGCCCCCTGGACCCACTCCTCGCGAAGTTACTTGGAGGGTATAACCCAAGAAGTTCCGCGTGATGCGATGGGGACGGCATATAGCAAGCTTTCGGGCACAATGAAAATAGGTGAAATCGGGCGGGGGAAAAGC